>CAZDDH010000035.1:0-52027 GCA_964504165.1 uncultured Rickettsiales bacterium
AGAGGCGCCGCACCTTATATAAACCGCTCACTGGTTATGCAACCAGGGGGTAGATCTACCGTATGCTGCATGGAGGCTGGTCTCGAGGACATGGAAGCACTTTTAAAATTCCTGGAGGGTATGGACGATGACTGCCCCTTCTTCGGCTGGAGATCAGTGCGGATTTATCGAGATAGGAGCGACGTGGTGACAGGGGGAACGTCTTCACGATTCCTGAAGCAGGGGCCGGAATAGGTCTTCTCAACGCTCAAAGTCGGCTTTCGGAGATGGAGAATCCCATCGGAAATCAGTCGATGGGTACGGAGTGCGTTCACAAGCATATTCTGTAGCTAAACAGATGCCGCAAACCTCTGCGGGTGAAAGGAATTGTGCAACGGTAACGTGGTGCTATACCCTCCTTTTTGCTTCGACTAAAATCGAGAAGTCGAGAGAACAGCCATACAAGGACGTTTCTCTTTCAACTGGAGAGACCGAAGAATGAAGGCGAGACGAGATCGATGAGGAAGCTGACCTGGATTACCCTGACCATTCACCTGGTCTCCGCCGGATGTGGTCCGGACGAGAACTCACCGAACGATAACGGCGTGAATACTCACGATCCCGACAGCGCGTACCTGGGCTACACGTTAGTCGCCAGCGTACACGAGGACAACGCCCATTTGATAGACATGGAGGGGGTGCGAGTCCACGACTGGAGTTACGACCACGACGCAACCTGGCACCTGGCCGAACTACTGGACGACGGTGGCCTGGGGGTCGTCATCGAGGAGAGCTACGGCGATCCCCCAGGGATGTACTTCGAGCTGGATTGGAACAGCGGATCGCGACGCGTGGTCGATCTGCCCGCACACCATGACTTCGCCACCACCGAGGATGGCAACACGATCCTCCTGTGCCGGGAGTACGTGGATGACAACGACATCCACGAAGGGGGGCTGCGTAGCGACTACTTTGCCGAGGCCACGGAAGACGGTGATGTCATCTGGGAGTGGCACGCGGTCGATCACGCTTCCAAGTTGCCCGATCTGGTGGACGTGACCTTTCCGGTCGAGGACGAGGACTGGGCTCATACCAACTCGGTGGAGATCCTCCCGGACAATCCTGTTGCCGATGAAGACCCGCGCTTCGCGGCGGGCAATCTGCTGTTCAGCATGGCTAATCTGGATACCATCGGCGTCATCGATCGCGAGAGTGGGGAGATTCTCTGGGCCTGGGGGCCTGGTGAACTGCAGCGCCAGCATATGCCGACGATGCTCGACAACGGCCATATCCTCGTCTTCGACAACGGCCGGGTGCGGGGGTACACGAGGATCCTCGAGCTCGATCCCCTCACCGAGCAGATCGTCTGGGAGTACCTCGGAGATCCGCTCGACAGCTTCTACGACGAGAACCGCGGGGGAAGCCAGCGATTGCCCAACGGCAACACGTTCATCACCGACTCCAACGCTGGCCGGCTGATCGAGGTCACGACGGAAGGGGAGATCGTCTGGGAGTACCTGAACCCGGACCTGGAAAACAACGGCGAACGCCAGCCGATCTACCGGGCGACCCGGTACTCACCTGAGTTCGTCGAGCAGTTTCTGTAGGGGGAAGGGAACGGCCCGTTGGCCGGGGGGAGCGGGTAACGGCGGCTCAGTGCGGGTCACACTCCCCGTCGCAGAAGTTGATCACCTGGCCGCCAGGGGCCAAGAAGGCGTCGATCTGTTCCTTGGCCTCGGTGTTGGCCAGCACCATGCCGTGCACGCTGTTGTTGGCCGGCTCGTTGCCCGGGGGCGCGGCGGAGACGCCGAAGTCCCAGTACTGGATCGCCGAGCCGTCGTAGGGGTCGGCCGGGGCCTCTTCCAGGCCCCAGAAGTGGTTCTCGCCGGGGGCTAGCTGGGGCATGCCGGCGCTCAGGGCGCCCATGTTGGTGGCCATGTTGCACACGTTGCCGTCGTTGAGGGCCGCCTGGTAGAGGATCTTCTTGGGCGGCGTGCCGGGGAAGGGATCGTCGGTCAGGTGCGGCATGTAGGCGACGGGATCCGCCGTCTCCATCAGGTGGCCCATCACGGACCAGTAGAACTCCCGGTCGATGCGGTCGGGGTACCAGGTGGCGTAGACGGTATCGAACTGGACGAAGTTCTGGGAGCGGCTCTGCAGTACGGCGAGGTTGACGCCACCGACGTTGAGCACACCGCGTTCCATATCCGTGGACAGGGCCATCGAGGTGCCGCCCAGGATGCCGCCCTGGCTGACCCCCAGGAAGAAGGTCTCGGAGGGGTCGTAGGCCAGCTGCCCGTGGATCTGGAACTCCGGCTCTTCCGAGCAGATCCCGGCGATGGTGCGCTGGACCACCAGCTGGCTGACCATACCCTGGCGCAGGCGGTCCGCCATCAGCGGGGCCTCGCTGACGTTGGCCAGGATGCCCGCCGTGGCCACCAGGTCGGCGTCGGACATGCCGGCAAAGGCCGTGGCGAACATCACCATCTCCAGGTCGTCGGCCAGGCCGGCGGCGAAGTCGTACAGCATCTCGTCTTCGCTGGCGAAGAAGCTGTGGCCGAACTGGACCAGGCGGCCGGGAGTGAACTCCTCATGGTTGAGGCTGTTGGGGATCATCAGGGCAAAGGTCACCTCGACGTCCGCGGTGTATTCGGGGTTGCCCTCGTCGTCCCGCTCGATGCGGGCCGGCGGGTAGGCGCTGTCCATGTACCACGGCACGGTGACGGTGCCGCGTACCAGGCGGTAGACGTTGTTGTCGTAGTCGTCGATGACGCTGTCGATGTCGCAGGACAGGCCGTCTTCGCCCACCCGGTCGAGGGCGTCGTCGCGCATGTACAGCATGTCGCCGTGGGCCGTGGCGCTGGACGCCGTGTGGAAATCCCAGGCCTGGATCAGCTCGTCGCGAACCACGCCGGCGTCCTCGAGGGCTGCGAACAGATCCTCGAAGGCCGGGCGCCGCTCCTCGATGCGGTTGGAGGTGGTCTCCACGTCGTCCCGCAGCGCCGCGAACATGGGCGAGGCCGCCGGGGCGCCGCCATCCTCGTACTCCAGGTAGCGAATGGCCACGCCGTAGTGCCGGTTTTCTACCAGGCGCTTGGCCGGGCGGATGTACATCGTGATCTGGGCCGGGTTGTCGTGGCCCACGTCGAACTCGGTGAAGTGGGCTACCTTCTCGCCGGTGTCCATATCCAGCAGCACGGTGGGGGAGTCGTCGGCCAGGGACAGGTCCATGTCCCACCACGGCGGCAGGTTGGCCGAGCTGATGGGGGCGTCGAACACCGTGAGGATCTGGGCCGAGGCCGGGAAGCCGTCCTGCCGCTCGAACTCGATGGTGTTGAATGGGACGTCGTTGATGTTGAGGGGGAAGGCGTCCTTCTCGTAGTCCACCCGCCAGCCGGTCTCGGTGGTCTCGTCCGCCTCCAAGTAGCGCATGGAGGGCCACGGCATCATGCAGTAGTGCGGGTTGATGTTCTCGCACTCCGACTCCATCTCCACGTCGATGGGTCCGCCGCTGGCGTCGTCGTCGTCATCGTCGCCGCCGCCGGGTCCGCCGCCGGGGCAGCCGGCCAGCAGGAGCAGCGCCGATACGAGCGCCAGCAACGCGAGGGGGAGGGAAAAACGAGAGTCGGTCATGGGTCTTTCTCCTGTCTCGTGCCATCAGACCATTTGGTCGCATACGTGTCTACCAGATGGTAGTCTGCCGCGCCAGTGTTTTATTGACCGAGCGGCCTAGTGGGCGCAGTGAGGGCGCCTAGTCCAGGGATACGGACAGCGTGTACTCGCCGTCGAACGCTTCGCCCTCGTCCACCCAGGTGTCCACGATGATGAAGTACTGCCCCGGGGTGATGCTGTACGTGAAATCCCAGTGGTCCCGCTCCAAGCAGGCGTAGGGATCGTCGCCGTCGAGCAGGTGCACGTCTACGTCTACCTCCGGATCCTCGCAGTCCACCTCCACCTCCAGCGTGCCCGACTCGTCGACGGTGAACACGTAGACCTCCTCGGGGCCGGATTCGTCTGCGTCGGAGCAGTTGTAGAGGTCGTATTCGTTGGAGAGGGCCGTGGAGGTGTCGCCCTCACCGTGGAACGGCAGGCTGTCGATCTCATAGGGGCAGTCGTGGGAGCCGTCGGCTGTGCACGGCGACCACAACGGCTTGGGGATGTCGCGCACGTCGACCAAGAAGTAGTTCACCGGGTCGTCCAGCTCGGTCCATGCGTGGGTGATGAATTGGGTCCAGCTTTCCATACCGGGGATGGTCTGGCAGCCGGCGGACCAGTTCTGGACCCTCGCCGTGCCCAGGGGCGCGTCCACGGACGCCATGTGGATGTTGTGGCCGCCGCCGGTGCGGTTGTAGTCGTCGCCAGACGGGGAGAGCCAGCCGTTGCGGTCGTCGTCCCAGTGGCCGTTGTTGTTGGTGTCGTTGCGCACCCGGTAGTTCCACTCGTCGATGCGCAGGGCGTTGTAGTCCCCGTGCCAGTTGTTGGTGTAGTGGTAACGCATGTCCGGGCGCAGGGACGACGACGACTCGTAGCCGAAGTTGTAGGCCCCCACGTCCGTGTGCACGGCGAACTCCAGCACCCGCTTCTCCCCCGAGTCCAGCCACAGCAGCACCATGGTGTCGTTGAACAGGTTGGGGGTGTTGCCGTGCCAGGCGAAGGTGCCGGGGTAAGCGCCGCGCAGGCCCACCACCGTGCGCACGCCGTCGGAGGTGTCCGCGGAGACGCCGGTGGTCTGCTCGGCGATGTCCAGGTACAGGTCGTAGGCCTGGGCCTCGGTCAGCCAGTCCGCGCCGCTGGGCAGCTCGAAGCAGCGCTGCTCGTCGGCGTCCCACTCCAACGCCCGCTCGAACAGCGGCATGTCGTCGGTGTAGGTGGGCATGGTGATCTCGCGGCTGTCGTCCCGGTCGTCGTCGAGCTTCAGCTTGACCGTCCCCGGCGGGGGGGGCTCGGCGTGGGCGATGAAGCCGTCGCCCAGGCCGCGGGGCAGCCACTCGCGGGTTGTCCAGGGGGCGGGGGCCCAGGGGTCCTGCGGCGGCGGCAGCTGGAACTCGTCGATGTAGTCGAAGTCACAGGGGCCATCGTAGGTGTCGTCATCATCGTCGTCGCCAGTGCTGTCGTCGTCGTCGCCGGAGTCGTCGTCATCGTCGTCGTCGATGGGTTGCTTGATCGGGTCGTCGTCGTCCGGATCTGGTTTGCAGCTGGTGGACAGGCCGGCCACCAGGAATGCGGCCGCTAACAGGGTTAGCAGATGGTGTGGTTTCATCGTCCCCTCGCCTCCAGGGAGTTCCCTTGCTGCGGCATTCTTGCACAGCGGCGCAGCAGCGCAATACCCAATCGTGGGGCGGCCGGTTCTAGGGCCTTGCACGGTGCGGCCGGGGCCGGCAATGATCCGTCCCCAGGGGTGCTCACCGGAGGTTGAAATCATGCCGATGTTCAGGGTGTTGTGGTGTGCCGTGGGGTTGTGCTTGCTGGCGGGCTGTCCGCGGGGTGAGCCCCTGTCCGACTACGACGGCGATGGAGTCCTCGACGATTCGGACTGTGTGCCGGACGATGCCAGCATCTACCCCGGTGCCCCGGAGCTGTGCGACGACGGCGTGGACAACGACTGCGACGGTCTCGTCGACGAACAGGACGACGAGTGCGCCGGCGGCGACGACGACGACACCGCGGACGACGACGACACGTCGAGTGACGACGACGATTCGGCGGATGACGACGACGACACGTCCGATGACGACGACGACACGTCGGACGACGACGACGACACGTCGGACGACGACGACGACACGGCGGCCGGCTGCGACATCCACGTCCCCGCCGACCACGCCACCATCCAGGCCGCCATCAGCGCCGCAGCGGACTACGACGTGGTCTGCGTGGCTGCGGGGACCTACAACGAGAACCTCGACTTCCTGGGCAAGCCGATCCACGTGCTGGGGGTGGACGGTCCGGCCGCGACCCTCGTGGACGCGGGGGGCAACGGCGCGGTGGTCAGCTTCCACGCCGGGGAGGGGATGGACGCGGTGCTGGAGGGGTTCACCCTCACCGGTGGCTGGTCGATGCTGGGCGGCGGGATCTCCGTGCAATCGTCGTCGCCGGTGCTGCAGGGGCTCATCGTGCGGGACAACGCCGCGGAGGACGGCGGTGGCCTGGGTATCGACGACGGGGATCCCTTCGTCGAGGACGTGATCTTCGAGGCGAACGACGCGGACAGCGGCGGCGGCATCGCCGTTTTCAGCGGCAACCCCCGTATGTTCAACGTGGTTCTAGTCACCAATACGGGCGGCGAGGGGGGCGCCATGCTTTTCCATCAGGGCTCCGGGGAGGTGACCGGCGCCATCGTGGCGGAGAACTCCGCCACCGCGCGTGGCGGCGGCGTGCTGGTGGTGCAGGGCTCACCCTTGCTTACCAACATGGTCATCTACGGAAACCGTGCTGAAACGGGCGGTGGGATCTTCCTGGCCAATAGCACGCTGGATGTGGCCAACCTGATCGTCACGGAGAACGCCGCCAACAATCAGGGCGGGGGGGTGCTCAACCAGAACAGTTACCCAGATTTCTATTACTGCGACGTATGGAACAACCTCCCGGAAAACTACTACGGCATGACCGATCCCACCGGCACCTCCGGCAATGTCTCGGTGGACCCGGTGTTCCAGGATCTGAGCGCGCCGGACGTCCTGGACTACGACTTCCATCTGGCCAGCGCCTCGCCCCTCATCGACGGCGGCCACACCAATTTTACCGATCCGGACGGCTCGACCAGTGATCCCGGCGCCTACGGCCAGGCCCCCGCCGCCAGCTGGGACCTGGATCGGGACGGCTTCCAGGAGTGGTGGATGCCTGGCGCCTACGACTTCGCCAACTATCCAGCCCTGGGTTGGGATTGCGAGGACCAGGATCCGGGCGTCTACCCGGGAAGCGGGTGTTGATCAGCGGGCTATTCAGCGCGTCAATTCTTCGAACCGCTGGAGGAAAGCGACCTCCGCATCATCCCAGCTTTGCGGCCGGATGATCTCCGGCAAGGGATCACAGTCCACGCGCAGGGGCGCGGGCGGTTCCTCCATCAGATCGCGGAACTCCGTCGCCAGCAGCAGGTCATCCGCGGTCCACACGGCGTCCGGCAGCGGCCAGGGCACTCCGAACTGTTCGGCGGCCACCTCGAGCAGCCGGTCCTCGAAAACGTCGAATTCCGGGAAATGGCGCTTGATGGGCCGGGGAAGATCCCCTAGATAGGCTTCCCCCAGGTCGTGCAACAGGCCGGCCAGCGCGGCCTCGGGGGGGCAGGCCCGCGACACCCGCACCGAGTGCTCCGCCACCGAGTAGAACATCTTGCAATGCCCGTTGAAGCGGCACAGAAGGGCCAGGCCATGGGCCACGTCGCGGATGTCGAAGTCACCGACCTTCGGGTCGCCGGGGTGGAACTTCTTACCGGTGTAGGTCTGGATCCATTCCATGCAGGTGCCTTTCGCGGGGGGGGAGAAACTCCAGTCTACCCGACCGGCGTGACAGGATAGAATCCGGTGCGGGCGAACGAGGGAACAGCGAGGTTTTCGTGAGCGAGGGACTCTTCCAGGGCGACGAGCAGAGCCGGCTGGCGCGGAGGATCGCGGCCAAGCTGACGGCGCAGGGGCACCAGGCCCTGTTCGCCGGTGGCGCCGTACGCGACGCCCTGCTGGGCCGCCCGGCTCACGACATCGACATCGCCACCTCCGCCACCCCCGACACGGTGCAGGAGTTGTTCGAGCACACCGTGGCGGTGGGCAAGGCCTTCGGCGTCATCGTCGTCATCGAGGAGGGGCACCAGTTCGAGGTGGCCACCTTCCGGGCCGAGGCTCAGTACACCGATGGCCGCCACCCCGACGAGGTGCGCTTCGCCGACGCCGAGGCGGATGCCTGCCGCCGGGACTTCACGGTCAACGGGTTGTTCTACGATCCGGCCGCCGGGCGGCTGCATGACTTCGTGGGTGGCGAGGCGGATCTGCAGGCCCGGGTGCTGCGGGCCATCGGCGACCCCAGCGTCCGGTTCGGCGAGGACCGGCTGCGCATGATGCGGGCGGTGCGCTTCACCGTGAACCTGGGCTTCACCCTGGAACCCGCTACCCTGGCGGCCGTCCAGCAGGAGGCGGACCAGCTCACGGTGGTGTCCTACGAGCGCATCCGCGACGAGCTGCTGAAGATCCTCACCGGCGCCGATCCCCGCGCCGGTGTGGAGCTGCTGCGCGTCACCGGCCTGCTGGCCCAGTTCCTCCCCGAGGCGCTGGTGATGGTGGACTGCACCCAGCCGCCCCAATTCCATCCGGAGGGGGACGTGTGGACCCACACGATGATGATGCTGGAGATGATGGCCGAGCGGGCCCGTGAGCGGGGCGAACCGACCCCTCCGGAGCTGGCGCTGGCCGTCCTGCTCCACGACGTCGGCAAGCCCGGCACCCGCACCGTCAGCGACCGCATCCGTTTCAACGCCCACGACACCCTGGGCCGGGAGATGACCGACACCATCCTGCGCCGCCTCAAGTGCAGCCGGGCCACCGTCGGTACCGTCCAGGATCTGGTGGGCCGGCATATGACCTTCATGAACATCCAGAAGATGCGCGCCGGCAAACGCGCCCGCTGGCTGCGGGATCCCATGTTCCCCCTGCACCTGGAGCTGCATGCCCTGGACTGCCTGAGCAGCCACCGCATGCTCGACAACTACGAGTTCGCCATCCGCACGGCGGCCGAGCTGCCGCCGGAGCGTCCGTTGCGGCTGGTCAACGGGCACGACCTGATGGCGCTGGGGGTGCCACAAGGGCCTCAACTAGGGGCCTGGCTGGAGCGGGTGGATGACCTAGTCGCCAGCGGACAGATTACGGGCCGCGACGAGCTGTTGGCCGAGGTCCAGAGGTGGCTGGCGGACGGGGACGTAACCGAGTTGTAAGGGATCCCGATGGAACCCGGGGCTGTCGTGGCGTGTCCTGCAGTACATGAGACGCGCTGCATTGGACATCCACGTCGATCTGACCCCCGCCGAGGTCTGCCAGCGGCTGGCAGACCAGCTGGGCAAGCCCACCTTGACCCTGAAATCCACCGCCGCATCCAGGGGAGAATTTGTTGGCCAGGTGGGGCACCGGTCGTTTTGTGTCCAGCGCCAGCAACCCCTGTTCGCGGCGATGGGGCCGGTGCTGAGGGGGCAGGTGGAGCCCACCGACCACGGCGCCCGCATCGTGGCCCGGTTCGAGACCCGGCCGCTGGAGTCGGTGGTACTCAACGGCTGGCTGGTGCTCAACGCCGTGTTCCTGGTGGTGGGGCTGGAGGCCGCCGTCCGCACCGGGGAGCGGCAGCTGCTACTCACCGCCTGGGGGCTGTTCATGGCCTGCATGGCGGTGCGGTTCGTACGGTACCAGGCCGCGGTCCCGGAGCGGGCGTTGATCCGGGCCTTCGTGCGCCACATGTTCCGGGATGTGGCCTCGGCCCCCGGGCGGGGAGCGGTGCAGAGCTCGAGAGCGGCGCGGGAGCTGAAGAGGGCGGCGGACGTTTCGGTTCAGTGAGGGGTGGCGTCAGGGGTTGTCGTCCTGCCGTGATTGACTGACATCCTCTGGCCGGCGGCATGGGTTTCGCCGGTTCCCCCGGGGAATGGATTTCGGAACATGGAGAGCATGGAATGTGTGCCCACTCGTGGGCGTGCCCATGGGCGTTCGTACGACTGGGTCGGGACCCTGGTGAGGGACGGCAAGCTGGATCAGGCCATCTTGATGGCGGTGGACGGGGCCGAGGTGGAGGTGGACCGCTGGATGCGTGCCTGCATGGCGGACCGGCTGGCGGTGATGGCGATGGAGCACAGGGATACCGCGCTGGCGGTTGGGGCACGTTTCCGCGCGTTTTGCGCCGATCCCAATCCCTACCGGCTCGCGGCTTACTGTATGGACGGGTTCCCCGGTGATCTGGAGCTGTCCACTCGCGTGGAGTCTGCGTGGGCCTGGTTGCAGGGCCAGTCGGATCAGGCCTGGCAGGTGGAACTCAATCTGATGTGCGCGATGCTCGCCGGGGATATCGCTCATCCCCTGGAACGCCTGGAGCAGTCCGACCCGGGCCACTGGTCCAGTGAGGTCACGGCCGTCGTCTATCCCCTTGCGCTGGCAATGGGCTGCCCGGGGATGGATCCGCCGTCCGGCAGCCTCCTGGACGCGCAGCTGCGCTGGCTGGCCTATGGCTCCGGGTCCGAGTTCTGCAGCGTGTCGTGGCCGGGGTACGGGGCAGCCCCATGGAGTCGGTCCCCGCTGCCCCAGGCGGACGGTGTGGATTTCATGCGTGCGTTCCTGTGCCGGGCGATGGGGCTGGCCGCGCCGTTTCCACCGAGTCAGCTGGAGGTTCTCGGGGCGGCCAGGGGGACGATGTTGCGCCGGCTGGGCTGGGTCCTCGGTGGCCAGCACCGCAGGGAGTACCGCCACAGCGCCCTGCTGGCCGTCGCTTGCGCCGAGGCCTTCTTTTTGGCGGGCCAGCCGGATGACGCGGCGCGGATCTACACCGGGCTGATGCAGGCCTACCCCCGGCACTATCGGTTCAAGCGCGAACTGAGGGGGCTGGTTGACGAGTCTTCGGTGTTGGATTGGGTCGTTTGATCGGTTCTTTTGGCTGGAGACTACGTGCCGTCAATGGGGTCAGGGCATCGTGTTCGGTAGGAGCACTCCCGGCAGTGCTCCCCGATCCAGAAGGCGTCGAAGAGGGCGGCCAGCTGCCCCACGAAGGCCGGGTCTCGGCTGGCCACGCCCAGCTCCAGGTTGCGCCGGTGCTGGCTCTTGGCCCCCAACCCGGCGCCGGTGAAGTTGGCGGAGCCCAGGTAGGCGAAGCGGCCGTCGACGATCACCATCTTCCAGTGGGAGCGTGGGCACACCTGCAGCTCCATGGCCGAAGACGTCAGCCGGGGGTACTGCTCGAGGGTGTCCCGGAACGGCTGGGATGGGCGATCCGAATGGATGATGCGGAACCGCACGCCATCGGCGGCCATGCGGTCGAACTCGGCGAGGATCGGCTCGTAGCGGCGCACGGCGGGGATGTGCATGTCCTTGAGATTTGCCGTGGCGATCCAGACAGTCCGGGTGGCCTGCAACAGCCCCTGCTGGATCACCTCCTCGTGGAGGTCTTCGAGCGTCAGCAGCTGGATCGTGCCGTTCGCCAATGAGCTACCCACGGGTAGCCAACCCCCGCTGCCCCTCGTTGAGCTTGGGTGAATGCGCCCCGCAGGACTCCATGTCCTGTAGCTCCTCGGCCGACGCCGGGTAGAAGCCGAACTCCTGCAGCACCTTGAGCTTGGGGCGGATGTTGTGCTCCAGATCCACGTGGAAGAACCCCGGGAAGATGTCGGGGTTGGCGCGGATGAAGTCGAAGAACTCCTGGTGCTCGGGCTTGATCTCCACGTGGGCGTGGCGGCTGATCTCGTGGCCGGTGATCATGTACTCGGGGAACAGATCCGGGGCGAACTCCAGCTTCTTTGGATCGACGCTCTCACGGTAGATCTCGGTCTGGGGCAGCAAGCACAGCAGGGACGGCAAGATGCGGGCGCCCATCATGCGGAACGACACCATCTGGAAGACGGTCTGGTAGAAGTCGTCCATGGTCTCGAAGGGGTAGCCCCAGACGTAAAACAGGTCGGTGCGGCGGAAGATCTGGGTGGCCTCGCGCACGACGTCGACGGTGTGGGCGGTGTCGAAGCCCTTCTTGGTGAGCTCGAGGATGCGGTCGCAGCCGGACTCGATGCCGAAGCGGATCTCCACGCAGCCGGTCTCCTCCATGGCCAACATCATGTCCCGGTCGGTGAGGTTGATGCGGCCGAAGGCCTTCCACTTGATGTCCAGGCCCGATTTCTTCAGGGCGTTGCAGAAGCGCATCACCCGGTCGCGGCCGCTGACGAAGAACTCATCCTGGAACAGGATCAGCTTCGCGCCGCCGTGCTCGTGCAAGTAGATCATGTCCTCGACGATGGCTTCGGGCTGGCGGTGGTAGGCCTTGAGGTCCCAGATGGGGGCCACCGAACAGAATGTGCAGGGGTAGGGGCAGCCCCGGCTGGTGATCATGCCGAAGCCGGTGTAGCGGGGCAGGTCGACGTGGTGGAAGGCCGGCTTGGTGATGGCGTCCAGATCCTTGATGCGCGGGGGCCGCGGCGTGTGCCGCACCACGTTGCCGTCACCGCGGTAGCTCACCCCGGGGACCTGGCCCAGGTCGCCGCCGTCCTGCAGCGCACCGAGCAACAGCGCAGCTGTATTCTCCGATTCGCCCCGGGCGATGACGTCCACCCACTCGAAGCGGTCGAGGATCTTCTCCTCCACCGATTTGGGGCCCACCCCGGCCAGGATCAACGTACGGTCCGGGTAGGCCTCCTTGAAGGCCTTCATCGCCGTGAGGGTGAACGGCAGCAGGTTGGCCATGCACGAGAAGCCCACCACCGGGGCCGGATCATGCAAGAAGCGCACGATCTCCGAGGCGGAGAACAGCTCGTCCGCCTCGTGCATCTGATAGTCGCGGAAATCCACCTGGTAGCCGGCGTCCTCGAGGGCGGCGGTGACGTACAGAGTGCCCAGGGGTAGGTGGCGCTCCCGCTCGACGGTGTCGAAGTACCGCACGTACAGCAGGTTCAGATTGATGATGGTGATGTCTGCCAAGGTGTTCTCCAGGATCAGGGCTCGTCGGGGGCGGCGCCGCCTTCGGTCTGCATCTCGCGGGTCTCGGTGCGCGTCGGCTCATCGTCGTGGACCCCGGGTTTGCCACGGCTCTTGCGGGGCGGGGGGGTGTCGTGGCTGTGGCCGCGGGTCTTGGGAGGCGGCGGCGGCGTGGCCTCGATCTCGATGGGGGTGGTCTCCTGGAGCTGTTCCGTGGGCGTCGGTGTCGCCGCCTCGGCCGAGTCATCGTCGGCCGGCTCGACGGGATCTTCGTCGTAGTGGGGGTCGGCGCCCCCATCCTCCAGCATGTCGTTGTGCTCGGGGCGATCGACCCGTTCCTCAAGGGCCTCGGTGACGCAGCAACCCTGCAGGGTCTCGGCCATCGCCGCGCCGCCCAGCAACACGACGGCGGTGGCGGCGGTCTGGCGCAGGAAGTCCCGCCGGGCGGGCGGCGGCGGCGGCATCTTGGCGGCCATCTCCTCCAGCTGCTCGTCCGAGATGGCCCCCAGGATCGCCTGCTCGGTTCCGGTGAGCGGCACGTTGGCCGCGCCGGCGATGCCCGCGCGCCGCTGCACCAGCTCGTCGCGGAAAGCGGCGTCTACCGAGGCCAGCCTCAGCAGGCTCTGGATCCCGGTGGGTACGGGGGGCAGGTCTTTGTTGTCCTCGGGGGGACGGCCGCCGACGATGGTCGTGCGGGGGGACGGCGCTTCCGCTGTCTCCTGGCCGTCGTCTCCGGGGTGATCCCCTTTCATCATGCGCGTGCGTGTCATGGGCCGCTCTTCATTCCTTGCCGTCTTCGGAGGTCTTCTCTTCGGGGAGGTCTGGTTTGGCGCCACCTTTGGTGTGCGTCTCGGGGTGCTTGGGCCGCTCGGGGGGCCAGTCCGGGGCCGCGCCGCCGGTGGTCTGCACAGATGGATGATCCGGGCGTTCCTCGGGCACGTCGGCCTTCTCGCCGCCGGACGAATCCATGGCCCGCTTGTCCAGCCGCTGGGCGGCTTCCATGGCCGAGTCATCGTCCCCGGGCGCAGCCGAGTCGTCGTCCGGCGCCGCATCGTCTTCCGGCCAGTCCGGTGCGGCTCCACCGGCCGTGGCCATGGGGTTGCACCCCATCAGCCGCAGCGGCCCCGGCTCCCCGCAGACCCCCAGAGTGCCCGCCACGGCAGCCCCACCCAGGAGCACCACCGCGGTGGCGGCGGTCTGGCGCAGGAACTCGCGCCGCGGCGGCGGGGGAGGGGGCATCTTGTCCGCCATCTCCCGCAGCTGATCGGCGGGGATGGACTCCAGGACGGCCCGTTCCGACTCGGTCAGGGGGACCTCGGCCACGGCGGCCAGCTCGCTGCGGCGGCTCACCAGCTGCTCACGGAATTTGGCGTCCACGGACGCCAGCCTCAGCAGCGTCTGGATGCCGGTGGGGACGGGGGGAAGCTCGTCTCGGGTGGCCATCGGCGTCTCCTGTTGGTCGGACCGGATCTCATCCAGCATGATCTAGAACGTCGGGGCTGGATCACTGGGTTGCGCCCATCCCTCCTCATGCAGGCCGGGATCAGGATACCATAGGGAGCACACGCAGGAGGCCAAGATGAAGCTGGAACAGTTCGGAGACGTGCTCGATCGCACCTTGGATGACCGGCGCATCAGCCGATCCGAGCGCCGGGCCGTGAGCCGGCTGCTGGCCGACGAGCATGTGGGGCCCCACGACCTGCAGACCTTCCGCAGTGCCGCCTTCGAACGGGCGCGGAACGCTCTGCGGGACTCCCGGGACGCGGACGTCCTCGACTGGCTCAGGGACATGATGGGACTGCTCATGCCGCCGGCCCCCGAGGAGGTGCGGGCCGAGGCCCACTTCAGCCCCGGCCCGGACTGCCGGGAACGCATCGCCTCGTTGATCCGGGACGCCCGGCGGAGCATCGATGTGTGCGTCTACACCATCACCGATGACCGCATCGCCGAGGCGCTGCTGGCGGCCCACGGCCGCGGCGTACAGCTGCGGGTGCTCAGCGACATCTCCAAGAGCTCGGACCTCGGCTCGGACATCGGCCGTCTGTCCACCGCCGGTGTACCAGTGGCGGGGGGCCCCGCCGACAAGTTCATGCACCACAAGCACGCCGTTTTTCACGGCCAGATCCTGGCCACCGGCAGCTACAACTGGACCCGCAGCGCGTACGAATTCAACGAGGAGAACATCGTCGTGAGCGACAATCCACGCCTGGTGGAGCGCTTTGCGGCCGAGTTCGAGAGGCTGTGGGTGAAGTACGTCTAGAAAAGTAGAAAAAGGGACGCTCATAAGAACATAAGAAACTCAGGACAGCTCACCGAACAGCTCGCGCGTGTTGTACGCCACCGCCTCGGCCACCTCCTCCATCGCAACGCCTTTGAGATTGGCGATGGCCTCCAGCGCGATCACGGCATTGGCCGGCTCGTTGCGTTGCTTGGGATCGGGGCCCAGCACCGGGCTGTCAGACTCCAGCAGCAGGCACGACAGGGGTAGCCGCCGCACCAGCTTCTGCTTCTGGTGAGAGCGCACGATGGACGGTGGGATGGAGAAGTAGTACCCGGCCTCCACCGCCGGCAGCGCCTTGGCCGCCTTGCCGTCGAAGGCGTGCAGGATCACCCGCTGGGCGTCCCGCTCCAGCAGCTCGGCGACGGCATGCCGGCCCGCGGAACGCGAGTGGATGCTCAGCGGCAGGTCCAGTTCGTTGGCCAGATCGATGAAACGCCGGAAGATCGCCCGCTGCCGCTCCCGCTGATCCGCCTCCTTCACCACCCAGAAATCCAGCCCCACCTCGCCGATGGCCACCAGCCGCTGCCGGTGCTCGCGGATGAACGCCACCATCGCGTCGGCGTCCTCGTCATCCAAATGGGTGGGGTACAACCCAGCGCAGGGCAGCACTGAACCGGAGTATTCGTCGGCCAGTTCCAGGTTCCGTCGCGCGTCTTCCAGCGTCTCGGCCATGGCCAGGACCGGCCCGATGCCGGCATCCCCCGCCCGCCGGAGGATCGCCGCGCGGTCGGTGTCGAAATCGGGATCACAGATGTGGGCGTGCGTGTCCGCCAGCAGGTTTGCATGGGTGCGGTCGGCCGGGATTGGACGTTCAGATGCCATGACGGGGGAATCATACCCTCGAAGGACCTGCGTGGTATTTTCAAAGGGAGGATGTCCATCAAAACCCCTCCAGCCACCGTCCTTCGACGAGCCCTCCGGTTGTGCGTCGCGTTGTGGGCCTCCTGCCTCCCCGCGGTCGCCGGCGCGGTCGTCGAGATGCCGGCCCAGATGCCTCATGAGCCGCGCTATGTCTTCGAGCCCATCGGGGACGACGCGGGCCTGGCCCAGCGTGCGTCGTCGTCGATCATCCAGGACTCCCTGGGATTCGTGTGGATCGGCACGATGGATGGCCTCTACCGCTGTGACGGATTCGACGTGCAGTTCTTCGGGCCGGAGCGGGGCATGCCCCACGCCCGCATCGTCCAGGTCGTCGAGACCCCCGGCGGGACCGTGCTGGCGTCCACCATCGACGGGATCTTCCGCTTCGACGGCGTGGGCTTCGTCCCCCTGAAGCTGCCGGACGGCGCGAGCCTGGCCCCCGCGGGCGCCGACGTGCGGCAGAGCATCGCCGTCGATGCCGGCAACAGACTGTATGTCGCCACCGCCATGGGGATCGTGACCATCGATCTGCGGGACCCCAGGAATCCCCTTCGTCTCCCCTCACCGGACGGAGCCCCCGAAGGTCCCGTGGTCGCGCTGTCCATCGATCTCGACGGACAGCTGTGGTTCGTGTCCGACCACCAGGTGGGGACGATCTCACCGGAGACCGGCGGGATCGAGCTGGTGCCCCTCGATTCGGCGGCGCAACAGGACGTGCCCATCGCTGTCCTGCGTGACGGAGCAGGGACGGTCTGGCTGAGATTGCTCAACCGCGTGTTGCGCATGGACCCCGGCGAGACCGCCTTCGTGGAGGACGGCGGCGGGATCGCCGAGTCCGGCCCCGGCGGGATCCCCACCCTGGACCGCGAGGGACGCCTGCTGGTGCCCTCGACCGTGGGGCTGTACCTGCATGGCGAGGACCATTGGCGCCTGGTCTCTGCCAGCAACGGCTTGCGCTCCAACGGGGTGACCTACGCGTTCGAGGACCGGGAGGGCACCCTGTGGATCGGGCTGTACGGCGTGGGCGTGCAGCTGTGGCGTGGCCGCGCGGAGTGGGCGGCCTGGACCGCGGCGGAGGGATTGCCGGACAGCAGCGTGTGGGGAAGCTATCGGGATGACCGCGGCCGGCTGTGGGTCGCCACGAACGACGGAATCGGCGTATGGCAGCCCGAACGCGGCGCCTGGAAGACCATCCGCCACGAGGACGGCTTGGTCGCTCACCGTGTGTGGAAGTTCGCCCGCGGGCCCGGCGGGTGGGTCTGGTCCATCTCGCGCCGAGCTGGCCTGAACCGCTTCCATCCGGACCGTTTGACGCCGGAAACGATCATCATCCCCGAGCACCTCACTGACGGCGCTCCCCTCGAGCTGTCCGAGGCTCCCGACGGCTCGTTGTGGGTCGGTCTGGCCAACCAGATGGTCCGCATCGGCATGCGTGACGGTGAGATGGTCTTCGAGCCGCGGCCCTATCCGCCGGGGTCCACCAGCCGGATAGAGGAGATCTCGTTCGCGCAGGATGGGACCGTCTGGATCGCCGGCACCGAGGGTCTGGATCACCACGACGGCGAGCGCTGGCGGCACTTTGGTGTGGACGATGGGCTGCGGGTCGAGGGGGTCCGCTGCGTCGTCGCCGTCGACGCCGACGAGGCGTGGATCGGCTACCGCGAGACGACCGGTGTATCCCACGTGAAGCGGACGGACAGGGGCGTGACCTTGCGGCATTTCGACCGGTCCAACGGCCTGGCTGACGATCGGGTCTGGATGGTGGATCGGGACCGGCAGGGCCAGATCTGGGTGGGGGGCTCGGAGGGGGTCTCGGTCATCGCCCCCGACGGCACGATCACGGTCCACGACCGGGGCGACGGGCTGATCTGGCCCGATATCGGCCAGGGAGGATTCTCGGCCGAGGAGGACGGCACGGTGCTCCTCGGCACCAGCATGGGGTTGGCCTACTTCAAGCCCTCCACCGAATCCAGGCTCTCCTCGCCGCCACCGGTGGTGATCACCTCGGCGGTGCTCGGCGACGTGGAGTCGGTAAACCAGCCCCCACGGGTCGTGCCCTTCGGCCACAACACCTTCGAGGCCACCTTCGCCGGATTGACCTATCGCAACCCGGCGCGGGTCGTGTTCAAGTGCCAGCTGGTGGGCTGGGACGACAAGCCGCGCATCATCCAGCAGAGGCATGTCCGCTACGCGGCGCTTCCCCCCGGCCCATACACGCTGGAGGTCTGGTGCCGTTCCGCCCGTGGGATCTGGAGCGACGCGCCGGCGACCTTCTCCTTCGAGATCGATTCGCCCTGGTGGCAACGCTGGTGGGCCCGGCTGGGGGGAGCGGGGCTGCTCGTCGCGCTGGGATTGACGCTCTCGTTGTGGCGCATCCGGAGGCTCTACGCCGATCGCCGCCGCCTCGAACAGGCCGTCAGCGAGCGGAACGCGGAGCTCGCTAAGGCCAACGACGAGTTGCGCGAGCTGACCTACACCGATGCGTTGACCAAGGTGCGCAATCGCCGGTACTTCAGCACCGTGATCGGCTCGGACGTGGCCCTCACCATCCGCAAACACGACCCGCGCAATCCCGATGCCCCGGCTCAGAATCGCGACCTGCTGTTCATGCTCATCGACTTCGACCACTTCAAGGGGATCAACGACAACTACGGCCATCTGGTGGGGGACCAGGTGCTCGCCGTGTCGAGCCAGCGCGTCGTCTCGGCAATGCGGGAATCGGACCTGGTCGTGCGGTGGGGCGGGGAGGAGTTCCTGGTCGTCTGCCGGGATTCGGAACGTGGGGACGCCCCCACCATCGCCGCGCGGATCCTCGAGGCGGTGGGCGGGTCGGCGATGACCGTGTCGGACGGGCTGGAGCTGCGGATCACCTGCTCGGTGGGGTGGGCCGCCCTGCCCGCCTATCTCGAGGCCCCCACCGCGCTGCACTTCGATCAGGTGCTCGCCCTGGCCGACAAGGCCCTGTACGCGGCCAAGGGGGATGGCCGAAACCAGGCCGTGGGCGTGTCCATGGCCGGCCCCGCCCCCGAGGACCCCGGCGATCTGAGCTGGCTCGAGGTCCCCCTCGAGGAGCTGGAAGGGGACCGGGTCACCCTGATCCGCATCCGTGGACCGGAATAGAGCCTTCCCACACGTGTCCAGATAATTCGTAACCCGGACTCCACGCCCGGGGTCGTCGTCCGTAATCAAGGGTGAAGACAGGAGCTGATGGCACAGCTGGCCGCCAGGAGCGTGTACGTGGATCGGTCCGATGAGGATCTGGTGCGCGCCTATGTGCGCGGCGACGACGCGGCCTTCGAGGAGGTCGTGCGCCGCTACGGCTCCGGGATCAAGGCGTACGCGCACCGCATGCTGCGCAACGCCGAGCACGCCGAGGACATCTACGTGGAGACCTTTGCCACGTTGGTGAGGCGTCGTGAACAGCTGCAGCCCCGCGGGACCATCCGCGGGTACCTGTTCACCATCGCCCACCGGCTGTGCATCGACGCCGTACGGCACCGGCGCACGGCGTACGCCGCGATCCCGCAGCTGGTGGCCATCGGTGGCGGGCGGCAACAGACGACCACCTCCGAGATGGAGGTGGAGGCAGCCGAGCTGTACCGGGACATCGAGCGGGCCATCGATACGCTGTCGGTGGAGCACCGCCAGGTGTTGCTGCTGCGAACGGTGCACGGACTGTCGACCCGGGAGACGGCGGATGCGGTGGGCCTGGAGCCCGGCCAGGTGCGATCCCAGCTGAGCTGGGCGCGCAAGCGGATCCGCGCGATGGTGAGCGGTGACCAGGGCAATGGGAGCGCCTGAGGATGGTGATGACGATGGACACGAGGGAACGGTTCGGCATCGACGACGCGGTCTTCGAGCGCGTGATGGGATCCCTGCCCACGGCGCCGGAACCGAACACGAGCGCTGCCCAGATCCTGGCCATGGCCCGGCCCGCGCCTGCGGCCGGCCCGGTGGTGCTGCGGGAGGTGCGGCCGGTCGCCGCCCCCCCCCGGCGGACGACCCTCTCGTGGAAGGCAGCCGCCGCTGTGCTGCTGTGCGCCGGCCTGGCCATCGCGGTGGCCAGCGTCGTGGGCTGGCAAGGGGATCCGGCGCCGAGCGGCGTCGCTGGACGAGGCGCCGCGTTGACGGCCGCAGTACCGTCCGCGGCGACGCCAGCAAGCCATCTTGGAGCTGCACCCGTCCCCGCCACCGGGCCGGCCATCGGGGCCGTGGCGACGCTCGGTCCGAGCGACAGCACGCTCCCACTCCCGGTGAGGCACGAGCCTGCGCCCGCCCACCGCGACGAGCCGCTGGCACCGCTGGTGACGCCCTCGGGTGGCGGCCTGGCCTACGCCAGCGTCGGGGCCCCACCTCTGCCCAAACCGAACTCCAATGCCGTGGCTCCAACCGGGTTGTTGCAGGTGGAAAAAGAGCTGGAATACAAGCAGGTTAAGGCCACTACAAGGATGCGGTTGGACCTGGGTATGCTGGCCTCCCGGGGGGGGCAGGAGTCGCCCGGTCCGGTCGCCGGACCCCAGCTCAACGTGGGCCTGGTGCACCTGGGGCCCTCGGAGACGAACACCCGGCCCATGCTGCAAGCCAACGTGGAACTGGCCTGGCTGCCCAGCACCCCGGGGAGCAGCTCGGTCAGCGCCGGCCTCACGGTGGGCGGCGGGGCCGCCATCGACGGCCCCAAGGTGCGCCTTGACCTGGGCTGGGACGTGGGCGTGCGAGGCGTCGGTACTCCCCGGGCCGTGGCCGAGTCGTCCCGCCTGCAAGACGGCCTCCGGCTGGTCACCGGCCCACGCCTGGGCCTGGCCATCCCCACCTCCGAGCAATCCGACCTGTACCTGGGCACGACCCTGCAGGGGGCGGTCCACCCCGGTGAGCCCGGCGCGGCTCCCTCGGTCCAGCCCTGGATCGGCTTCGTCGCCGGCGGCGAGTTCCCGGTCCGGCAACGCGGTTGACCTCGGCCTCCGGTCCTCGTATCACTCGTTTGCGAACGGCAGCCGACCACGGGAGATGCCATGACCAAACGCCTCCTCCTCGGATCCCTCCTGACGGCCCTTTTGGTGATGATCCCGGGGATCCTCCAGGCCAAGCGCCCCAAGCTTGATCTGAAGGGCGCCTTCGTCGAAGAAGGCCAGAAGTACGGGATGGACGCCAACATCGATTTCCGCCGCTTCGAGGTCGTCACCGGAGACGACGGTGTGACCTTCATCCTCACCTTGGAGCATCCCATCTCGTCGTTGGATTGCACCGAGTTCCCCACCGGGGCTGGGGAGGGATCGTCCCGGGAGCTGATCACGATCTATATCCAGGAGGTTCGCGCCAGGTATCGCTCGGATGTGGCGGTGCGCATCATCCCGGGAGGGGAGGTTGAATACATCCCGGAGATCGGAAGCGGTTTGCTGGTGGCCGACGAGGCGCTGAGCGCGCCGTTGAGCTGGGCGGAAGACGAGCAGGGCCGGATCCGCCTGGAGTTACCGTGGGACCTGGTCCCCCTGAACGCAGCAGGCCAGGGAGCCGCCAGCGCACACGCCCCTTCCAAGATCGTCGAGAAGTTCAACGAGGATACCTGGGCGGACTTGCAAGAGCGCTACGACGGGGAGTTCCAGGTGACCTACCCCGATGATGTGGAAGACCACCCCGTGGAGATCCGCGATGGGCAGCTCTTCATCGACGGTGCAGCAGTCGAAGGCCCCATTGGCCACCATCCGGACCTCTGCCGCTACGGGTCCAGGAAGTTTGTCACGGACACCATCCCCAACAAGCAAGGACGGATATTGATCCAGCGTTGATGGCCCCGCCTTGCCCCATTTTCGACGTTAAATTCAATTAAATACACACTCCACTCCACGCCTCCTCTTCCCGTCCGTAATCAACAGTAGAAACAGGCAGCAACGCCGGGAAACAACCCGGCTGCATCAAACGCCTTATCAAACCCGTGACCGCTACGAGTACCGGCAAAGTGCTGCGGACACGTAGAAGAATCGGGACACCTGGCCGGTGTATATGAAAGGAGGCGGAAGGCGAGGACAACACCGTTGAAACTCGTCAGGTGTCCCGTATTCTTCACTCTCTTCACGTTGGTCTTCCCCAATATTGGCTACAGCACCGACGCGGCCGCCCCCGAGGAGCGGGTGGTCCGCGAGGTGTTGGTGCGCGGCAACGTCCGCGTGGAGACCGCGGCCATCGAGGGGGCCATCGGCATCTACCCGGGTGAACGGCTGACCCCCGAGGCGGTGGCTCGCGCCATCCGGGACGTGTACCGCCTCGGTACCTTCCGCGACGTCGTCGTCAGCGGCGAGACGCTCGGCAATAGCGTGACGTTGATCGTCGAGGTCGTGGAGAAACCCTCCATCCGCGAGGTGATCTTCGAGGGCCACGAGAAGGTCCCCATCGATGACATCACCGAGGTGGTGACGCTGCAGTCCTACTCCATCTTGGACGAGGCGGCCGTGAGCGCGAACCAGCACCGCATCGAGGAGGTCTACCTGGACCGGGGGTTCTACCTCGTGGAGGTGGCCACCGAGCTGCGGGAGATGGCCGACAACCAGATCGACGTCATCTACACCATCCGCGAGGGGCGCAAGGTGCTGGTCAAGCAGATCGACCTGGTCGGCAATGCCGCTTTTGCAGACTCCAGGCTCAAATCGTTCATGTCGACCAAGGAGGCGGGGCTGTTCCCCGGCGCCGGCAAGGCTGGCACCTACCGGGAGAGCCAGCTGGACGACGACGTCGATCAGCTCACCGCTTTTTATGTGGAGTACGGCTACCTGGACGTGAGGGTGGGCCGCCCCCGCGTGACCCTCACCGCCGACCGGCGCTGGCTGCTGATCACCATCCACTTGGAGGAGGGGGACCCATACAGCATCGGGGAGGTCACCGTGGAGGGGGACCTGTTCTATCCCACCGAGGAGTTGCTGGGGCTGGTCCAGGTCCGCTCGGGCGAACCGTGGCGCCGTAGCCGGTTGATGGCGGATCAGCAGGCCCTCACCGATCGGTACGCCGACGACGGCTACGCCTTCGCCAACGTCATCCCCGTGCCCACCACCGACACCCGGCACAACCTCGCCCACGTGCGCTTCATGATCCGGGCCGGCAACCTCATCACCCTCGACCGCATCCGCATCACCGGCAACGACAGCACCTGGGACAAGGTCATCCGCCGGGAGATCGGTATCGACGAGGGGGAGATATGGCGGGGCAGCGAGCTGCGCCGCACCCGGGCCCGGCTCCAGCGGCTGGGCTTCTTCGAAGACGTGCAGCTCACCACCCCCCGCGGCGCGGAGCCGGACACCATGGACCTGCTCGTCGATGTCACCGAGCGGGCCTCCCGCACGTTCAACGTGGGGGCCGGTTTCAGCACGGCGGAGAACTTCACTCTGACGGCCAACATCAGCCAGGGCAACTTCCTGGGGCTGGGGTACTTCATGAGCCTCAACGCCAACCTCAGCCTGGGCAGCGAGGTCTCCGAAGGCACCCTGTTCGGCGAGAACTCACGCCAGCAGATCCAGGGGGTGTTCTACGACCCCTATTTTTTGGATACACGGGCCACATTCCGCTTTTCTGGATACAGCCAGATCATCGACTACGGACTGCGGGAGAGCCGGCAAGGGTTCTCGCTGGCGCTGGGGCACCACCTGGGCCCCAACGACGAGGCGGAGGCGAGCCTGGAGTACCGGCTGGACAACCACCAGCTGACCTCATTGTCCGAGAGCCAGCAGAACTTCCTGGGCGGCCAGTTCTACCGCGGCGGCCTCACCAGCGCCCTGCGGGCTTCGCTGGTGCTGGACAAGCGCAACGATCGCATGAACACGACCCAGGGCGTCTACGCCAGCGGATCGGCGGAACTGGCCGGCGGCTTCGGCACCGGTGACGAGCAGGTGCTCGACCTGCTGGGCGGCGACTTCCGCTACCTGCGTTTCCAGGGCAATGTGCGCGCCTACCTGCCGCTGGGCACCCCGTTGCTGGTCGCCCGCTGGAATCTGTCCCTGGGGTACGTCACCTCCCTGGACGGCACGGTGGTGCCCTACTCGGTCCGTTACCGCGCCGGGGGGGTCAACTCCCTGCGCGGCTTCACGCCCTACTCGGTGGGGCCCTACCTGCAATGGCTGCCCAACGACGATCCGGTCCACGCCACCGACGGCAGGGTCATCGGCGGCAACACCTCGGTGATCAGCAACCTGGAGCTGCAGTTCCCGTTGGTGCCGCCGGCGGGGGTCAGCGGGGTGCTGTTCTTGGATGCCGGTGACGCCTTTGGCGGGCTGTACGGTGCCGATCCCCTCAGCCCGGAGAATCTGCGCCTCTCCATCGGCTTCGGCGCCCGCTGGAATTCACCGATGGGGCCGCTACGCTTCGAGTGGGGCTTCCCCATCAACCGACGCCCCGGGGAGCGGGAGATGGTGTTCGATTTTGGGATGGGGACGTTCTTCTGACCGGGCTGCGAGACCGCGCTAGAATGCGCGGGCCAATCCAACTGCCGAGGCCGCGATGAACACCACCGAATACCTCTCACGCATCAACCGGGTCATCGACCACATCGAGGTCCACCTGGCCGACAGGCTCACCTTGGACGAGCTGGCCCAGGTGGCCTGCTTCTCGCCGTACCACTTCCACCGGTTGTTTGCGGCGATGGTGGGGGAGACGCTCAACCGCTACATCCAACGCCAGCGGGTAGAGAAGGCGGCCTCGATGCTGCTGCACAGCCCGGACAAGTCGGTCACCGCGGTGGCCCTGGACTGCGGGTTCTCCGGGTCGGCGACCTTCGCGCGGGCCTTCCGCGCCGCCTTCGAGATGTCGGCCAGTGACTGGCGCGACGGGGGCGCCAAGGGCTGGAGCAAGGCGGGCAAAACGGATAGCAAGATCGGTCAAACGCTCGGCAACCTCTGCAAAGATGTGGCGGTCAGCACGTCCTACGCTGGGTCTCGTCAACACCCAATCACCTGGAGGATCGAGATGAAAGACGAGACCAAACTGACCGCCAACGTGAAAGTCGAAGAGACCGAAGATCGCCACGTCGCCTACGTGCGCCACGTGGGGCCCTATGCGGGCGACGTGGAGCTGTTCGGCAACCTGTTCGGCAAGCTGTGCACCTGGGCCGGCCCCCGGGGCTTGCTGGCCGGGGAGGATGTGCAGATGCTGACGCTGTACCACGACGACCCGGAGATCACCGACGAGGAGAAGCTGCGCATCAGCGTGTGCGTCACCGTGCCGGAGGACACCGAGGTGGACGGCGAGATCGGCAAGATGGCCATGCCCGGTGGGGCGACGGCCGTGGCCCGCTTCGAGCTGGACGCCGACCAGTACGCCCAGGCCTGGGGCTCGGTGTACGGCGGCTGGCTCCCCAAGAGTGGATACCAGCCGGACGATCGGCCGGCCTACGAGCGGTGCCTCAACAACCCAGAGGAGCACCCCGAGAAGAAGCACGTGGTGGAGATCTGCGTGCCTGTCCGGCCTCTGTAACCCGCGGTAAGATGCCGCCATGCGAATCCTGGCGGCACCCATCCTGCTATCCGTGGTCTTGGCGCACGGCCTCCCCTGCCGTGCCGCCGAGACCACCACCACCACCATCACCACCGCCTCTATGCCCACCGTGGTCTTCACTGGCGACAGCCAGAGCTGCGGCCGGGGCCTGGCCATCGACTTCCCGCAGCTGGTGAGTCACGCGTTGCCGGCGCGGGTGTTCAACACGGCGGTGGGGGGCAGCAACTCCGACGCCCTGCTCCACCCCATGACCGGCGGCACGGCCCGCGCCACGGCGGGCAGCGATGTCATCGACGGTCAGGGCGTCAAGTGGGGCGCCGGGCCGTTCCCCGGCCAGACGGTCGTCATTGCCGGCGAGCGCTACACCATCGACCACGTGGACGAGTTCCCCAAGGAAAAGCGCGTCGAGCTGCACCTCACCGAGCCGGCCCACGTCGACTACGAGGGCACGGATCACCAGGTGGAGCCGGGGTGGGACGTGCGGGTGGCCCGCTACCAGCCGGACGTGGTGTGCTGGATGTTCATCAACGACGGCGACATGTCATCTGCCAAGCAGGAGAACTGGCGCAAGATGATCCGGCGTACCCGGGAGCTGGGGGCGGTGCCGGTGCTGATGAGCCCTGTGCCGGTGGACGGCGTCGAAGAGGGCGGGGTGCACCCGTCCAACAACGGGGCCAAGGAGGCCGCCGCCGGGGTCGCCGCCGAGCTGGCCCGCGCCCAGCGGTGCTGGTTCATCGACGTGTACCGCCTGTACCGGGCGCTGGATCCAACCCTGCGTGGGGTCGCGCGGGACGGCATCCACCCGGACACCGACGGCGTCACGCTGGTGGTCAACGCCCTGCACCAGATCTTCGAGCAGATGGGGCTGCACGGGGCGCGCCCGTTCATCAAGGGGTGGGTGGTGGAGGGGGAGGACGCCAGCCTGCCCCAGCTGCTGGACGGCGGCGCGAGGCCGCTGCGCATCGCCCAGCCGGACCACCCTGACGCGGAGACCCAGGACGAGGCGGGGTTCACCCTCGAGGCGCTGCGCCGCAACGACGAGTACGGGCTCATCGAGGCGGCGGACGGTGAGAGCTTGGCCATCGGGCGAGGGCTGGTCTTTCGTGTTGGCCTGCCGGCGGATCATGATCCTGCCAAGGTCGTGCTGCGCTGGAACGCCACGGAGTCCGCGACGGCCCGCGTGTGGCTACCTGGGGAAGCCGCGTGGCACCCGTTGCCGGCCGTGGACGCGGACGGTTGGGAGGCGGCGGCGATCCCTCCTGAGGCGGTGGAGGACGGGCTGCTACACGTTGGCATCGGAGAGGGCTCTGCCGGGGCGGCCCTGGACGGCCTGGCGGTGGACGTGGTTTTTGACGCGGCCGTGGCCGATGCCGCCGCAGCGTGGCAACCCTCCGACGTCAAACCTTCGGCCTATTCCCTGGCCTCGGACCACAACCGGGCGGGTAACCTGGTGAGCAACCCGGCCTTCTCCAAGGGCAAGCCCGAGGACGCGCAGCACTGGGTACTGGGGGGGGATGCGGCGGTCAACTGCCCCTGGAAGGCGCCGCTGAAAGCCGTGTCGTTCACCGACGAGAAGGACAAGCAGCTGGTGGTGCTGGCCGGTGGCGAGGCGGCCCGCCCCTTCGACTGGATCCAGGTGCCCCACAGCACCAAGGGCAACGGCGGCCTGTTCCGCATCCGCAGCGTGGCGGACGACGGCACTGTGCACGTGCGGAGGCGCCGCAAGGCGGTGGAATTCGGCATGAGAGGCACCCTGCACCACGACGACGGCTGCGGTTTCGTGGCCGGTGGCTGCAATGTCGAGGTGCGCGGGGAGGGGATCGCCCAGGCCGAGATCGCACTCCCGGACGGCGAGCCCCAGCTGCATCTGTCGCTGTTCCACCGCGTATACGACCCTGAGGCGCTGGGGAGCCGCGACGTCCCTGGGCGCGAGGCGCGGGTCACCGTCACCTTCCGCGACGCAGCCGGGTCGGTCGGGGAGCCGTGGGTCAGTGACGAGCTGGTCGGCAGCTATCAGTGGCAGAAGGCGGTGTGGGCGTGCCCCATCCCCGCCGGCTCCACCTCTGCGGTCGTGGAGCTCGGCAGCCGGTCCGGCCAGGCCATACAGTACACGGGCGTCTACGCGGGCAAAGCACCGTAGTGTTCGCGTGGGCTCTCGTGCCATGATGCGGCCCATGCGATCCCAGCACCTACTTGTCATCGTCCTCCTGCTGTCCCCCAACCTGGCCCGCGCCGATCACGAACCCGGCGCCACCATCGAAGAGGGCCTGCTGGTGGACGTCACCTTGGCCGGGTTGGACTTCCTGGAGAACCAGGCCGTCTACTTCGTTCCCCCCGAGATGCCGATGGATCCGGTGCAGTCCAGCACCTCGCTGATCCTGTGCGATCTGGATATCGATATCGCCAACATGGTCGTGCACATCCAGCCCAACTCGGTGAGCCTGGTCCCGCAAAACGGGATGCTGACCGTCTACGTGGACATGGACGTGTGGATCAACGACGTGGCCAACCCCTTCGATCTGGACCTGAACTTCGACGGCGTGTGCGACGTGGGGGACCAGTACTGCTCGGTCTACATCGAATCGTTCAACGTGCTGGCCAGCATGGACATCAGTCTGCAGGTCGTCGATCCGGGCAACGGGGATCCGCCGTACCTCGACGCCATCGTGCCACCGCCGACCCACAACCTGGACACGGCGCTGACCGGCGACAAGATCCAGATGACCGATTGCGCGATCGGCACCATCGAGTCGATCCTCAACCTCTTCGGCGTCAGCCTCATCGACCTGGTGCTCAACTTCGCCGCCGCCGATTTGTACGCCTTCATCGAAGAGGATCTACCCACCGAGATCGAGACGGCGCTGGAGGAGGGGTTCGCCTCGGCCAACTACATCGACACCCTGGATGTGATGGGCGTGCCGGTGGACATCGAGCTGGTGCCGGCGGACATCCTGGTCCAGACCGAGGGCATCCGCCTGGCCATGAACGGCCGCTTCGACGCCCCGCCGGCGGACTGCGTGGCGCCCTACGATCCCGGTGGCAGCGTGGAGACCGACAACGAGCCCCCGGCCCAGGACGCTGCCGCCGTGAACCACTTCACCGGCCTCATCTCCGACGACCTGGTGGGCTCGGCCCTGTACGCCTTCTGGCGCGGCGGTGTGCTGTGCTACGTGGTGGACCCGGCGGACCTGGGCATCCCGCTGGACACGTCGATCCTGGCGCTGATGGCCGACGAGGAGGACCGCTACCTCATCGAGCGCCTGTGGTTCGGCGACGCCCAGGCGATGGTGCTGCGCACTCTGCCCACCAATGTCCCCGAGGTGCAGTTTGACGGCAGCCACGACATCACCCCGGTGGTGGAGGACATGGGCATCGAGTTCTACGCCTTCACCCAGGACCGCATGGCCCGCATCGTCACCGTGGACGCCGACATCGCCGCGGGGGTGGACCTCAACACCCCGGGGGACGGCAGCATCGCCATCGACGTGATCGTCGACACCGACAACATGGACCCGGTGGTCAGCTACAACGAGTTCGTCCCCGAGCTGGACGAGCAGATCGCCACCAACTTCAACGAGATCATGCCCGGGCTGCTCGACAGCGTGCTGGGGGGCTTCCTCGGCGACCTGACCTTCGGCCCCATGCTGATGGCGGGCATCGGCCTGTCCGACCTCCAGTTCGAGGCCACCGGCACCGAAGAAGACTGGCTGGGCGCCTACGCCACGCTGGACGTCATCGATCCTGCTGGCCTGGACGCCATCGGCTGCGGCGAGGACGGTTCGGGCGGCTGCGAGGACGGCTGCGAAGACGAGAGCTGCGACTCGTCGTGCGACGTGGATGGCCGCCGTACGGGGCGGGCGGTGTGGACGGGGAACATGCTGCTGTTGTCGCTGGTGCTGCTGGCGGTGGGGTATCACCGTCGGCGGGGGTGATACGGCGGCCCTACCGGGCCATCCGCCGCAGCATGGCGCCAAGCCGGTTGACCAAGAGGCGACCCTCCTTGAGTCCCTTGACCCCATAAACGGCCAAGAGATCCAACGCCGCCGCACACTCGGCTGCGCTGGCCAGGGCGATTCGGTAGTGCTTTCTCGCCATCGGCCGGCTGACCTGCTGCGCCCCCTCGGCGATGTTGAGCACCACGCTTTCCGACGCTCGCATCAGCTGATCCCGCACCGCTGACCGTCCCACCGGCAGCCGCTTTGATGCTGGCCACGCCCAGGCAGCGAACCGAACCGAAACCTTGTAGACATCGAGTTGCTCGTGGCTGAAGACGCCTTCGAAGCCCTGCTTGGTGTGATTATGCGACATCCGTAGCCTCCTTCTGTCCGCCGGTGAGTACGCGGCCTTCGCCCCGCCAGGGGCCGCGCACGGAACCGGCGGACAGAAGGAGGCGGGTGGGGCACTGAACCAGGTCGGCCGCCCAACGCCGGACGCCCCACGTCCCACGCCCCACGTCCAACGTCCAACGTCTTTCGTTCAACGTCCTTCGTTCAACGTTCATCGCCCAACGCCGGACGCCGGACGCCAGACACCACCACGATCTCGTTCTTCCCCGGGGAAGACGGAGATGGGGCTGGAGCCCCGGGAGGGAACGTCCCGAGGCTGGAGCCTCGCGACGAGGAAAAACGTTCAACGTCCAACGCCGGCCGCAGGACGATTCCCCCCCCAACATGCCCAAAACTGCCCATTGCATGCCCAATCACCCCGCAAGCTTTCCCAGGTCCCCAATCGTATCTACACGGAGATGGTCCAGCCCCCATGTCGGGGGTTCGCGGCAAGGGATTTCCAACGGAGGATTCGACATGAGTACGCAAACATTACGGTTCATCCTGATCCTGACGCTCGGGGCCAACCTGGCGCTGTTCTCCACGGGCTGTGAGCAGGCCGACGACGACGATGCAGCAGATGACGATGCCGCAGATGACGACGCGGCCGATGACGACGCGGCCGACGACGACGACACAGCCGCCGACGACGACACAGCCGATGACGACGACACCACCGAGATCGATCAGCTGACCATCGACAGAGCGAACTTCTACCCCGAGGGCATCTCCCGCGCCGCGGACGGGACCTTCTATGTCGGCTCGGCCGGCACCGGAGAGATCGTCCATTTCCCGGCCGGTGTCTCCGAAGCTGAGACACTCGTGGAGGGCGCGGCCTTCGGTGGCCTGGGGATCCTGGGAGTTCTAGTGGATGAGGGCGCCGATGTCCTGTGGGCATGTGCCATCGACGTGACCTACGTGGCACCATCCGTCCTGTACGAGATCAACCGGCAGACCGGCGCGGTGATCGGCAGCTACCCGCTGCCCGCCCCGAGCCTGTGCAACGATCTGGCCATGGACGGCGAGGGCAACGTGTATGCCACCGACACCATCGGCGGCCGGGTGATGCGCCTCCCCGACGGTGATGCAGCGCTGGAGACCTGGGTGGACAGCTCCTCCTTCCCCGCCGTGGAGGAGATGGTCATGCTCAACGGCATCGACCACAACGGCCCGGAAGACGCGATCTACGTGGGGCGGGCCGACACGGGTGTTCTTTCCAGGATCGCCATCCAAAACGACGGCAGCGCCGGCGATGTGGAGGATCTGACGGTCTCCCCGGCCCTGCAGTCCATCGATGGGATGCGGTTCAGCGATGCACAGACGCTGTACGCCGTGAACCTCAACTCCTGCTTGAACAAGGTCGAGCTGGATGGGAGCAACACGACATCGCTGATTCAAGACAATCTGGACATGGGGACCACCTTTGCCCTGGATGACCAGGGCCACGCCTGGGTGGTGGAGTCCCAGTTCGACGCCTACATGGATCCCGAGACCGAACCGGAGCTGCCGTTCGTGGTGCGCCGGGTTTCCCTGGATTGATCGGTTCGGCCGCGGTTGACGCGCCTATTCCACCACGCAGGTGTGCTCCAACGATCGCTCCTGCACCGTCGGCTCCCCGTGCGTCCACACCACCGGCACCTGCCCCCACACCTCATCCATCAGCTCGCAATAGTCCCGGCGGAAGACCCCCAGGTCCCACGCCAGCGTGTCCCCCATGGCGGTGGCGGCGTCCAGCTGATCCCCGCGCAGCAGCATGTGGGCCACCGGGCCGTAGAGGCGGGTGGCCAGCAGTCGCGTACCGTCTTCGAGGGACCAAACGCCCACCGAACCGTCGGCGAAGCCGGCGACGAGCAGGTCGTCGTCGGTGGCCAGCAGGCGGGTGACCGCGGCGTCCGGCGCGTCCTCGAACTGGAAGGAAACGGTGCGCGTCCCGGTGGCGGCGTCGATGGGCTCGATGGTCCCGTCTTGCAGGCCGATCAGCAGGGTCGATTCGTGCTGGGTGAGGGTCGTGATGCGGGGGTGAGGGGGCAGCTCTAGCCGGTCCAGCGGACGTCCACCGGATCCACGGATGACGACGTCGTCGTCTGCGGCGACGAGGATCCGGCCGCCTACCGCTGCCACGGCCGTCGCCCCCTCGTCCAGGGGGGTGACCGCGCCGGAGGATGCGACCAGCAGTACGTCCCCATCGTCGGTGAGCACCATGCAGCCATCGTTGAGTGCCACGAGCCGGGCCACCGGCTCGGTGGCTCGATCGGTGTGCCGTTCGTCGCTGGGAAGATCCCAGATCTGCAGCTGTCCGCCATGGGTCTGCAGGCACAGGATCCGGCCGTCGGGGGACTGGGAGGCGATGCGTGTCTGGTTGGCGAGCACGGCGGCGTAGGTCGATTCGGGGGGCAGGCAGCTGTCGTCCAGCGGATCGAGGCAGGTCCAGCCCTCGTGTGTGAGGGTCGCCGGCGGCGAGTGGGTCATCAGCGGCGCGGTCCACAGCGGCCTTCCGTGGGGCAGCTGCCACAGCTGGACGGTGCCGTCCTCCGCCGACGAGGCCACCAGCTTGCCATCGGGGCTGAAGCGCACACTGTTGGCGCTGTCGAAATGGCGGCCCAACTCCCTGGTGGAACCGTCCGCCGCGTCGAAGAGGTGGATCGAGCCGTCGCTCCCGGCCGCGCCCACCAATTTGCCGTCCGGATGAAAGGTGACGGCGAACACCTGGCCGTCGATGCGGCCAAGGATACGCCCGGTGCCGCTGCGCCAGTCCCAGATACGGATGGTCTGGTCGTGGCCGGCGGAGACCACCCGCCTGCCATCCGGGCTGAAGGCGGCATCTACCGCCCGCCCCTGGTGGCCGCGGAGCAATGCCATCAGCTTGCCGCTGCCCATCTTCCACACGCGGATTGACCCGTCGTTCCCTGCGGCGACGGCCAGGCTCAGATCCTGGTCGAAGCGCCCCTGCAGGCTGTGGGGGCCCCCACCGGCGCGGCGGGAGAGCTCCACCCCGGTCACGGCGTCGAACCGCCGGATCGTGCCGGCACCGTCCAGGGCATGGAGCACGGTGCCGTCCTTGCTGAAGGCCAGGGCTATGACGCTGGGGCCTTCGCCCCGCAGGACGCGTAGCTCCGTACCCGACGCCGCTTCCAGCAACCGGATCGAGCCGTCCCCTGCGGCCACGGCCAAGGTGGCCATGTCCGGGCTGAAGGTGACCCCCGGGATCTCGGCGGTCTGGACGCCCAACACCCGGCGTTGCCGGCCGGTCATCGAGTCCCACAGGCGGACGCTCTGGTCATTCCCGCCGGAGACCAGCGTCCTGCCGTCCGGGCTGAAGCCGATGGCCAGGGTGTCGGCCGCGTGCCCTGGCGCCGGGCTGGCCGCCGCCCCCCGGGACACATTCCACAGGCGTACGTCCCGGTCGCGTCCGCCGGACACCAGCAACCGCCCGTCCGGGCTGAAGGCCAGGTCGTTGACCCAGTTGGAGTGCCCGTGCAACACCGCCTGTTCGGTGCGGGTGGCCACGTCCCACAGCCGCACCGTCTCGTCCTGGCCCGACGAGGCCAGCAGCGTGCCGTCGGGGCTGAAGTGCACGGCGGTGATGGCCGCCATGTGTCCGTTGAGCTCGGCGACGGCCCGGCCGGTCTTCAGGTCCACCAGCCGTACCACGTCGTCGTCGCCCGCGTGGGCCAGCAGCTTGCCGTCGGGGCTGAAGGCGACGGCGTCGTCGAATTCCGCCGAGTCGTGCCCCTTGAAGGTGCGGATCACGGTGCCGGCCTCCAGATCCCACAGCCTCACCGTGCCGTCCTTGGAGGCGGAGGCCAGCCGGCGGTCGCCGGGGGCGAAGGCCAGCTCGGTGACCTGGGCGGTGTGCCGGCGCAGCACGTTCAGTTCCCGGCCGCTGCTCACCTCCCACAGCCGGATGACGCCGTCCGCGTCGGCGGACGCCATCTGCACCCCCTCGCCGCCGACCTCCACGGCGAAGACCGGCGCCTCGTGCCCCTCCAGGACCTTGCGCTTGCCGCTGGCCAGGTGGGTCAGCACCACGTCGCCGTCCAGGCTGCCCGATGCCAGCATCTGGCCATCGGGGGTGAAGGTCACCGCCGGCACCTTGTCGCCGTGGACCGACAGCACCTCTGTGGACTGGCTGGCCACGTCCACCAGGCGGATGGTGTTGTCGATGCAGCTGGCCGCCACCGTCTGCCCGTCCGGGGAAAACGCCACGTCCAGGACGCGGGTGGGGAGCTGTATCTGCCAGCGCAGCGGGTGCTGCTGGAGCTGCCACCACAGGGCCCGTGCCAGGGCTGAATCCTGCAGCTCCAGTGATTCGCGTACACGAGCCCGGGCTTCCAGCAACTCCTCGCTGGCGATGGCGGTGCGGGCCCCCTCCCGCTGGACCTCGGCCTGCCGGTGCTCCGCCCGCAGGCGCTGGGCATCGGCCTGCCGCCGCTGGTGGCTGGCCTGGAGCGCCAGCAGGGTCATCACTAGCGCGACCATGGCCAGCATGGCCGCGCCACCGGCGGTGAGCGTCCGCCGCCGCCGCCGGCCCCTGCGGTCCCGGTCCCGGGCCGCATCGAGGAAGCGACGCACCGGCTCGGGGATGGCCGCCAGCCGCGCTGCCCGCCGCCGGGCGTCCGCCAGCGCGGCCCCCTGCCACAGCTCCTCGCGCCGTTCACCCCGCCGCTGCCACAGCCGGGCCGCCTGCCCCACCTCTTCGAGGAAGGCCAGCTCCTCGTGGCCCTCCTCGATCCACCGTGAGAGGCGCTGCCAGGTGTGGAGCAGCGATTCGTGCACCAGCTCCAGCTCCGACTCGTCGCGGGCGGATTCCCGCCGCGTCGGGGTGCCCCGTGCCTTGCGTACGGTCACCAGCCGGCCCCGGATCAGCTGGTTGAGGACCTCGTCGGCCTCCTGCTCCAGGCCATCGAGGAGCTCGCCACGGGCCACGACCGAGCGGTGCCCCTTGAGCCCCCCCTCGCCGGGGGCCACCAGCCGCAAGAAGATGTGGCGGGCGATGCTCAGCTGGTCGGCGGGCATACCCTCGAGCACGCCGTCGGCGTGGTGGGCCAGGGCACCGGCGATGCCCCCCATCTTCTCGTAGGCGGAGCGCAGCAGGACCTTGTCCTCCCGGTCCCGCCGCTCCCACAGCATCTGCCCGGTCACTTGCAGCAACGGCAGCGCCGCCGGCTCCCCCTCCACGGCGGCCACCATCTCGTCCACCAGCGCCGGGTCGTCATAGTCGAAGCCCGTGTCCTGGAGCGGACGGGTGAGGATCTCCTGCAAGGCCGCCGGATCCGGGCTGCGTAGTACGATCACGTGGCCCAGGGCGTCCCGCGCCGCGTCCCCCTCGGCCAGCCGGCCCAGATAGTCGTCGCGCAGGGTGAACGTGGCCCTCACCGGGCCGCGTGGATCATCCGCGGCGGTGCACAGGGCGGTCATGAACGCCCGGCGCTCTTCCCGGTCCTCCGCCAGCGTGTACAGCTCCTCCAGCTGGTCGACGAACAGCAGCACGCCCGCTTCATGGCGTTCGGCCAGCTCGGCCAGCTTCAGCGCCAGCCTGGCCGGGGACTGACTCAGCTCCTCGGCCAGGGTGAGTTCCGCCGCCTCCCGGCGGGACTGGGTGTCGCCGGAACCGGAAGAATCCGCCCGTCGCCCCACGTCCGAGGAATCGAGCAGCCGCCGATCGGCGCCGGCAAGCACGCGGGCGGCCAGGGTGCGTAGCGGTGTCCGCCCGGGCCGCAGCGTCAGCACCAGCTGGGGGCCGCGCTCGCGCAGCCGCGGGATGATGCCGGCGAAGACGAAGGAGCTCTTGCCCGCACCGGAGGGCCCGACCACCGGCAGCACCGGCACGTGCCGGAAGCGCTCCAGGAACCCGTCCAGCTCCACGTCCCGGCCGTGGAAGTGGCCGGCATCCTGCTCGTCGCAGGGCACCAGCCCGCGGAACGGCGCCCTGCGCTCCGCCCGCCGGACGACACCCCCCGCCAGCAGCCGTTCCAGGATGGCGACGATCTCCGCCGCCCCGGGGCGCCGCGCCGGGTCCTTGCGCAGGCACCGCTCGATGACGGACCGCAGCTCGTCGGGGATCTGCGCGCTGGTGAGCTGGATCGGCTCTGGGCCGGAGATGGCCTCGATCAGCGCCACGTCCTTGAGTCCGGCGTAGGGGTGGGTGCCTTCCACCAGTTCATAGAGGATCAGCCCCAGCGACCACACGTCGGTGGCGGCGTTGAGCGGCTGCTCCAGCCACTGTTCGGGCGCCATGTAGCGTGGGGTGCCAGACAGGTTGGCGACGCTGAGGTCGTACCACTCGCCGCTGTCCGACTCCGGGAATATGTCTTCCGAGTCCTCGTGGGCCGGGCGGGCCAGGCCGAAGTCCAGCACCCGCAGGCGGCCGTCCCGGGGGATCATCACGTTGGCCGGCTTCAGATCCCGGTGCAGGATCTGGTGATGGTGGGCTTCCTGCAGGGCGTCGGCGATGGCCAGGCCGATGCGCATCGCCTCGGGGATACCCGGGCGTTCCTCGTCCATGCGCTGGCGCAGTGTCTGCCCCTCGAGGTACTCCAGCGCCACGAACGGGTTGCCCCAGTGCAGGCCGGCCCCGTAGACGGTGACGATGTGGGGGTGGCTGAAACGTGCGGTGGTGCGGGCCTCGTCCAAGAAGCGGTCCACCGCTTCGCGGGATCCGATGGCCCCGGGGCGCAGCACCTTGAGCGCCACCTTGCGGCCCAGGGCTGTGTCCCGGGCCAGGTAGACCTCCCCCATGCCGCCGCGTCCCAGCTGCCGCTGGACCTTGTAGTGATCGACGACAGCGCCGGGACGGATCAGCCAGACGGCATCGGCGTCGCTGTCCGATCCATCGTCGAAGCTGCTTGGCGCGTCTTCACGCGGGTGGGGATCGTCGGGCTCCATGGTCGCAACCGGTGGGTACTATACCGAATCCGGCTGCCGCGGCTCCACGTATACGGGGTAGGGGGCTCAGTCTTCGCGCTGGACCGAGTAGGCGTGGTTGGCCAGGTAGACCACCCAGTTGTAGGACAGCTCGGTGATCCGGCGGGAGTACTTCTCCTCGAAGTTGTAGTCGTCGCTGTAGCTGTACATGGGCTCGTCGATGCCACCGTCATAGATGGAATCGCGCACGTAGAAGATGCCCTGGTCGGAGCAGCCGCCGTTGTCTTCCATGTGGGCTTCGATCTTGTTGATGTAGGAGTTGTAGCCCTGCTGCTCGAAGTAGTTGAGCGTCGATTCCACCATCGGGCAGCCGTTGGAGTCCGCCTCGTCGTCGTAGCCCACGATGATGTTGGCGTGCCAGTACAGGTAGTGGTTGTACACGATGATGACCGGCGCCTGCTTGGTATCCAGCTCGTGCTTGATGCGCTCGATGATGTCCCGGTTCATCAGCGCCACGTTCCAGATGCTGTTGCTGTCCAGATCCGGGTCCACGAAGATCACCGTGCGCTCCACGTCTGGGGTCTCCGTCAGCATGTCTTCCCAGTCGCTGGGCAGGTCGTTGATCCAGTTGTAGTAGCAGCTGAAGTAGGCGCCGTCCTCGTTGGGGCTGGCCTCGCGGATGCCGTTGTAGGTCTCGACGATGTAGCCGGCGGCGAAGGGGTAGTCGCGGTTGAGCAGGGAGCCGCCGTGCACGTCGTAGGTGTAGGTCAGATCGGTGATGACGTAGTGCACGTCGCTGCTGGAGACGTAGTCGCTGCCACTCATCAGGTAGCGCTCGGAGAGGTCTGTGTCCCCCTCGTAATCCCGCTCGCCGGAGGGGGTGTGCTGGTTGAGCAGCACCTCCATGGCGCCGGTGTTGGCCATGAACAGGCAGCTACCCGCGTCGAACTGGTTGGGGGAGGCGAACACGTAGTCCAGCAGCTCCTCGTTGCGGGTGGTGCCGTTTGCCGTGCTGATGGGCTGCCAGTCGCCCTGCTCCAGGCCGCCGTCCAGCAGAGTCAGGCGGGCCGTCACCACCGGGGCGGCGTCGGCCAGGCCCGGGTGGGCGCCGTGACCCTTGCGGCCAATGGTCATCTCGCAGGCCTGGGCGTAAGCGCCGCTGCACAGCTGGATCTGACGGCCGTCGTAGGAACCGACTCCAAAGGTGCCGTCGCCGCGCTCCAACACGATCAGCCAGCCGTCGAGGCGCAGCTCGCCGGCGAACTCGTGGACGACGTCGCGGGTCTCGTCCGCTAGCTCGACCTTGAGCGCGAGGGAGTCATTGGCTTGGATGGCGGCCCAGACCGGCGCGGCCCGCAGCGCCGCCATCCGCGTAGGGTCCGGCGCGGCCAGCACGTCCGTGGCGGGGACCGGCGGGTCTCCGGCGTCGGCGGAGCGGGTCTCACCCTGGTAGTCGAAGTAGATGTCGGCGTCCTGCAGGCAGTCCAGCACGTCCTCGTTGCCGATGACGTTGTGCTCGACGGTGAGCCAGCGCAGCTCGCTGAGGCCGCACAGCTGCTCGCAGTCCCCGCCGCTGATGGCGTTGCTGTCCAGGTTGAGCCATTGCAGGCGGACCAGCCCGCTCAGCGCTTCGAGGTCGTCGATGCCATTGGCGGACAGGCCCAGGCGGGTCAGCTCGGTGAGCCCGGCCAGCGGAGTGATGTCGTCGATGTGGTTGTTGCCCAGCTGCAACGACTGCAGGTTGGTCAGTCCGCTCAACGGGCCGATGTCGGTGATCTGGTTCTCCCACAGGGACAGGGACCGCAGGCCGTGGAAGTACTCCAGGCCGGTGACATCCGCGATGTCCTGGTCCGCACACGTCAGATGCGCTAGCTCGGCCACGTCCCCCTCCTCGAGGTCGCCGTCCTCCATGCCCAGCGTGCCCCGCACGCACTGTTCGAGCGCGGCGTCGGCGATGTGGAAGCCCTCTTCGACCGCGTCGTCATCGTCTCCGTCGGGGTGCTGGCAAGCGTTGAGGCTCGTCATCAGAGCCAGTACCGTGATCAGTGCCAGATGGTGTTGGATACGCATTGAGATCCCTCTTCGGTTGTTTTTCATGAACAGCGTGATTTCACTGAAATTCATGAATTGCGCGTTTTGTGGAAAACCATCTACCACGGCCTTCGCCGCGAACCCAACAAAAAAATGAACCGGGGCCGCGGAAATTTCTGTCCCGATCCGGGTCGTTCGTGGTGAAATACGGCCTGTTTTCGAGGCGCTAGCGCTGACCCCTCCAGGGGCCCTCGAGGACCCGAATTCACCCCCCTTCGAGAATCTACGGAAAACACTACATATGGTGTTGACACCTTTTTACCACTCAACATATTGTGGTTGGTGGCCGTGACGACGTGGCGGTGAGCGCCACCGAAAAACGCCAACCTACAGCACGCAGAAACCCCCGTAGCAGACGCGGTAGCTGGAGCACGCGACGATGGCAGAAGTACGCCCTGGGCAGCCCCCCCTTCCCCCGCAAACTCCCGACGATGTGGACGCCACCGCCGGCGACTCCCTGGACGGCATGAAGGCGCTTTTTGCCTTCATCCGCAAGCGCGACGGCCGGCAGGTGGACTTCGACTCCACCAAGATCACGTCGGCCATCGCCGCCGCAGGCAAGGCCACCGGCGAGTTCGATGAGGGCCGGGCCCGCCGCCTCACCGTACGGGTGCTGACCCTGGCCCAGCCGCTGTTCACCGGCGGCGTGCCCACGGTGGAGGGGATCCAGGACATCGTCGAGGAGGTGCTGCTGGCCAGCCCCCACAAGCAGACCGCCAAGGCCTACATCATCTACCGCGATCAACACGCCCGCCTGCGCGAGATCATCTCCCACGCGGACGTGGAGCTGGTGGACCAGTACCTGGAGCGCAAGGACTGGAAGGTCAACGAGAACTCCAACATGGGGTACTCGCTGCAGGGCCTCAACAACTACCTGACCTCGGAGATCTCCAAGCAGTACTGGCTCTACAAGGTCTACCCCCCCGAGGTGCGGCGGGCCCACCTGTCCGGGGATTTCCACATCCACGACCTCAACCTGCTCAGCGTCTACTGCGTGGGCTGGGACCTCAAGGACCTGCTGGTCAGCGGTTTCCGCGGGGCGCCGGGCAAATCGGAGAGCCGGCCGGCGAGGCATTTCCGCACGGCCCTGGGGCAGATCGTCAACTTCTTCTACACGTTGCAAGGGGAGGCGGCCGGGGCCCAGGCGTTCTCCAGCTTCGACACCTTGCTGGCGCCGTTCATCCGCTACGACGGGCTGGACTACCTTGAGGTCAAGCAGGCCATCCAGGAGTTCATCTTCAATCTCAACGTGCCCACCCGGGTGGGCTTCCAGACGCCGTTCACCAACCTGACGCTGGATCTGCGCCCCTCCCCGCTGTACGCCGACCAGCCGGCCATCCGAGGCGGCGAGCCCCAGGCGGAGACCTACGGCGAGTTCCAGCACGAGATGAACCTGCTCAACCGGGCGTTCTTCGAGGTGCTCAGCGAGGGGGACGCCCGGGGCCGGGTCTTCTCCTTCCCCATCCCCACGGTGAACGTGGACAAGGGCTTCGACTGGGAGGACCCGGAGCTGGAGCCGTTGTGGGACGCCACGGCCCGCTACGGCATCCCGTACTTCGCCAACTTCGTCAACTCGGAGATGGACCCGGAGGATGCCCGCTCCATGTGCTGCCGGCTTCGCCTGGACCTGCGCCACCTGGAGAGCCGGGGCGGCGGCCTGTTCGGCGCCAACCCGCTCACCGGCTCCATCGGCGTGGTGACCATCAACATGCCGCGGCTGGGCTACGAGGCGAACGACGAGCTGGAGTTCATGGAGCTGCTGGGCCAGAGGATGGAGCTGGCCCGCCAGAGCCTGGAGCTCAAGCGCAAGGCGCTGGAGCGGTTCACCGACCGCTGCTTGTACCCCTACACCCGGTACTTCTTGCGCCAGGTGTCCGAGCGCTACGACAGCTACTGGCACAACCACTTCTCCACCATCGGCCTGATCGGGGTCCAGGAGGCGGCCCGCAACTTGCTGGGCGTCGACCTGTCCGAGGCTCCAGGCCAGGCCTTCGCCCTGCGGGTGCTGGATTTCATGCGGGACCGGCTGCGCACCTTCCAGGAGGAGACCGGCCACATGTACAACCTGGAGGCGACGCCGGCGGAGGGCACGGGCTACCGCCTGGGCCGGCTGGACAAGGACCGCTACCCCGACATCCTGGGTGCCAACCCCGACTGCTGTGGCGAGCCCTACTACACCAACTCCACCCAGCTGCCGGTCAATCACTCGGACGACGTCTTCGAGGTGCTGGACCTCCAAGACGAGATCCAGACCCGCTACACCGGCGGCACGGTGATGCACGTCTTCACCGGCGAGGCCCACACCGACGCGCAGGCGGTCAAGCGCTTCGTGCGCACGGTGTGCGAGAACTACCACCTGCCCTACCTGACGGTGACCCCCACCTTCAGCATCTGCCCGGACCACGGCTACCACGCCGGCGAACACCACGAGTGCCCCGAGTGCGGGGAGCCCACCGAGGTCTACTCCCGGGTGGTGGGCTACCTGCGGCCGGTGGACCACTGGAACCGCGGCAAACAGGACGAGTTCGGCCTGCGCGCTTCCTACAAGATCGGGGCCACGCGGTGATCATCGGCGGGCTGCTGCGCACATCGCTGAGCGACTTCCCTGGCCACATCTCGGCCATCGTGTACACCCGCGGCTGCAACTACCGCTGCCCCTACTGCCACAACCCGGACCTGGTGACCGGCAACGACGGCGAAGCGCTGGACGAGGCCGGTGTGCTGGCCTTCCTGCAGTCCCGGCGGGGCCGACTGACCGGCGTGGTCGTCACCGGCGGCGAGCCCACCTTGCAGCGGGACCTGGAGCCCTTCATCCGCCAGGTGCGGGCGATGGGATACGCCGTGAAGCTCGACACCAACGGCAGCCGCCCGGCGGTGCTGGCACGGCTGCTGGAGCAGGGCCTGCTGGACTATGTGGCGCTGGACGTCAAGGCTCCCCCCGCCGGCCTGGGGCGGGTGGCCGGCAGCGCGGCCCGCGGCGCCGACGTCAACCGCTCCATCGAGCTGCTGCAGGGCCACCGGGTGACCCACGAGTTCCGCACCACGGCCGTGCGCTCCCTCATCGGCCGCGACGAGATCCTGGCCATGGGTGAGCAGCTGCGGGGGCTTGGCCGCTACGTGCTGCAGCCCCTGGTCACTCGGCGTACCCTGGACCCGTCCCTGGAGCGCGAGCCCCACAGCTACACCCGCGACGACCTCATCGCCGTGCGGGACGAGCTGCGCTCAAGGGGGGTGGCCTGCGAGGTGCGGGGGGTGGCCTGAACGCACCCCGGGGGAACGCCGCGTCGGCCTTGTAGAAATGCGGCTGCGCGATACACTTTCTGCCGGGGGTGTCTCGAGATGGCACGATTGGTCGTCCTGGTCCTGTTCATCGGCGTGGTGGCGCTGGCGTGGTACCACGGGCGCCGGTACCTGCAACTGCTGCGCGACAAGGAGCGCGAGCAGCAGCTGGCTTACGATGCCCTCCGGCGAGCGGACCAGTTTGATGCGTTGCCCGGCAGCTCCCCCGGCAACCCGCTGGGCATTCCCACGCCGTCGGTGGTGGAGGTCAAGGCGGAGTCGATCCGCTGCCCGGTCTGCGACAAGCCTTTTAGCGTCCACCAGCACCGGGCCGAGACCATCGGTGGGGTGAACCTGCGGATTGCGGACGTCCGGTGTGGCGATTGCGGCAGCGAACGGGAGATCTACTTCCAGCTCATGCAGTAAGACCTTTCCCGTGTCTTCGAGGGCTACCCAGGCTCCCCGCCGGTGTGCTCGAGCAATTCCTGGAGCTGGGCAAACTCGGCTCGCGCGGCCGCCACGCCCAGGTAGTTGAGCAAGAACGCCGAGGCCATCGCGACCGTGGAGATCAGCAGGAACGCCAGATGGGCCCCGGACAGATGGCCCACGGTGATCCATCCGTGGATCCCGACCACCACGCCGATGAAGCCGAGCACCAGCAGGGTGAGGATGCGGGCCGTTGTGCTGGGAGGGCGCGCCATCTGGCCCGCGAGGAAATGGGCGCCCTCGTGGCTCTCGAGCCGGCCCTGGAACAGCCACTGAGCGGTGCGCAGACGGCCCGGCTTGGCTGCGCCGAGCCACAGGGCACCGGGGTTTTCGACGTTGCCATAGACCGCGGGTTGCCGGGCGGCGGCTGCATCCACCGGTGACAGGACCCGGCCACGTAGCCACCGCTGCGCGTCGTCCAGGGATTCGAATTCTCCGAGATCGATTCGTGGTGTTTCCATCGTAGTCCCTGCGTCCTCAACCTGGGTCTCGAGGGCCAGCACCTGGCACCCCGGAAGGGTCGCGCCGGGCCGCCTGGGTTGTGGGCATCAGCGCCTCCGCCCGGATCGATGCCCCACCCAGCGCTGCCTTCAGCTCCTGGTAGTCGGCACGGGCCCGGCTTCGGTCCTCTCCGTCGTCCCGCCGGGCGCGCAGCAAGGTGTTCTTGGGGGTGTGGGTGGACGGCACGAACTCCATGGCGGTGACCCGGTACCCGCAGCCCCGCAGGAGCAGGGTACGCATCGTGTCGGTGAGGGTGGCGGCGGCCTCCCTGCGCAGGTGGGGGGAGGCCCACAGCGGTGCCAGCGGCCCGGGCGTCTCGCCCCCGGCGAGGGCCGCCCACTTGCGCGACAGTTCGGACTGGCAGCACGGCGCGACGCCGATGAAATCCGCCCCCAGCCCTACGCCCAGGGCCAGGGCCTCGTCCGTGGCGGTGTCGCAGGCGTGCAGGGCGACCACGGCGTGGATGTCCCCCTCGCCGACCGTTTCGCCAAAGGCGTCCTCCCACGCCACCGCCACGTCCAGCGACCGGATCGCCGATGCCGTGAACCGCAGCGAGCCGTCGAGGGAGGCGTCGGCAGCCCTCTGAGTGCTGGTCCCCACGACCCCGGGGTTGCGGTCCGCGCCGAGGAGCTGGCAGGGGTGGTGCCACAGGTGCTCGAAGCACCACGCCAGCACCAGCGTCAGGTAGGAATTGCCGCAGGCGGCATCGAGGACCCGCACCGTCGGGTACGCCCGGATCAGGTCACCCAGCACCGGCTCGAGCAGCGCCACCATGTGGTTGATCTGCATGTACTTGCGGACCGAGTCACGGGTCATGTCGCCGTGGCGATCGAGCAGCCGCAGGACCCGCAGCAGGGGCGCGGATTCGACAACGGGCAGCAGCAGATTCTTGCCGCCGAATGCGGTCTTCCGCCGTTGCTCGGGCCACCGCGCGGCGGCCCGTGACGTGATCTCTTCCGCCCACCGGCTATGCATGGATAGTCCTCACCGCACGGGGGATCAGTGCATGCACCCCATGTAGACCGGAGCCTTCTTGATGTACGCGTCCGGGTACATCTCCTTGGCGGCCGCCAGCTGCTGCTCGACCTTGCCGAGCTCGCCGCTGGCCACCACCACGATGTAGAGCCCGGGGGTGAACCCCTCGTACTGGGTCGAGTACTCCACGCTCACGTACTCGCCGTCGTCGGATCGACCGCGGGGCACGTAACACGGGTGCTCCCATCCATTGCCTTCACAGGCCTTCTTGGAGAACGTCAGGCCCCCGTCGGGCAGCGGTTCCACCTCCATCTTGAGCTCCAGGGCCAGCCCCTGGGCCGCCTGGCTGGCGGTGGAGCGGGCCTCGTCCCAGCTGGGCGACGCGGCCACCAGCAAGAACGCCTTGTCCACGGTGGGATCGGGCTCCGGCGCAGGCTCTTGGGCCGGTGTGGGGGTGGGCTCGGCCGACAACAGCAGGGCGACGAGCAGGGCGAACAAGCTGGGCATCGCGGGACCTCCCTTGGCCGTGAACAGTGTACGCCTCCCCGCCTACGGCGCCCACGAAAGGCACCGGGCACCAAGGCGCTTCACGGCACAGGCACCGCACACCGGTCGAGGATCGCCGCGTCGGCCGTGGTCAGCGCCGAGGCCAGCTCGGACTCCGCCAGGCGTTCGTTGAGGAGGGCGTATTGGGCCTCCAGGTCTGCCCGTGCGCCGGGATCGGGCCCCCGCTCCAGCTCTTCGCGCAGTTCGGTCAGCTGGCTGCTCAACCACTCGCTGTGCTGCTGGGCTGCCCCTCGCCGCTGGAACATCCGGTGGTCCAGGTAGGCCCGCATGACCGCGTTGCAAGCCTCGGCGGCCGCGGTGGGATCCGCGGAGGACACGGTGACGCGGAGCACCAGTGAGTTGCCGACCCGCTCGACGAACATCGCCTGCCGCAGACCGGCCAGGGCCGAACCCTCATCGGCGCCGAAGGGTTCGGTCATCCCGAGGCTGGACAGGGCCTCGCGGGCGATCGTGTCGCTGCCCATGACCTCGACCTCGGTGGCCACCAGCGCATCGACCGCCTCCTCGTTGGCGGCGTCGGCGACCACCTCGGGCAGTAACACGACCGTGCCGTGCGAGCTGGGCTGGGTGTTCAGGTTGCCCGCATCACAGCATCCGAACGCCATCGCCAGCAGCACCAACCACGATCCCTTCGCGTGTCTCATCCGCTACCCCCTACCAGTAGCCCTTCATCAAGCTCCCCGACCCAATCCGGCTGCTCCACCGTGCCCCGCGGTGGGCCGCAGCCCCAGCCGTCAGTTTAGACGAGCGGGCTTCTGTGGCCACGGAATCACCGTGATCACCCCGTCATAAACAAGTATCTTCTCCACGACGCAAATTTTTTGGAGGCGTTTACACGGCGCCCAGCGCGTCCAGCTACTGTGGCTTTCTAACTTGGAGAATATCGATGAAGAACCTGTGGATCCTGCTTTCTCTGCTGTGCTCGATGGCCCTGCTGGGCTGCCCCACCGAGGATGACGATGACGCCACCGGCGACGATGACGATGCCGCCGATGACGACGACGCTGCGGACGATGACGACACCGGCGACGACGACGACGCCGCCGAGGAGCTGACGCTTTCCTCCCCGGAGTGGGCCGACGGCGAACGTATCCCGCAGGACTACACCTGCGCCGGCGCCGATATCTCACCGCCGCTGGAGTGGAGCGGAGTCCCCGCGGGCACCGAGTCCTTCGCCCTCATCTTCGACGATCCGGATGCCGGCAATTTTGCCCACTGGGCGATCTACGACATCCCCGGTGACGAGGTCGGTCTGGCGGAAGGGATCAGCCCCGGGGGCGCCTTGCCCGCCGGCGCGCAGGAACTCGTCAACGATTTTGGTGCCGTGGGGTACGGCGGATGTTGCCCGCCCGTGCAGCACACCTACGTGTTCACCCTGTACGCCCTGGACACGGCCGCCCTCGGCGTGGACGCCGGCTCGGCGAGCTTCGGCGATCTGCAGGCGGCAGCCGAGGCGGCCGAACTGGACTCGGCGCAGTACACCGGTGTGTTCGGGCCCGGGGAATAGGGCCCCAAACTAGCCCATGAACACGTCACAGCAACCCAGGCATCTCGTCGTCTTTGGTATCGGGGGACGCCGCGGGACCTTCCCCACAGGGACCACTGTGATGAAGGCAGCCCAGCATCTGGGCTACTCCATCGATACCATCTGCCATCACAAGGGGCGCTGCGGTGAGTGCAAGGTGTGGGCGATCCCGTTCGAATCGCACGATGGCCCCCAGCTCCCCGAGATCCTCGAGGCCGTACCGATGGTGCTGGCCTGCCAGACCCGTGTGGACGGCAATCTGCTCGTGATCATTCCCGACGATTCCTGAGCGGTCTTTTCCATTCTCGTCACCCGTTCGTTTGAATCCAAGAGAACGAATTGGCTTGGACCTTCGAACTCGGGATTTGACGATGAGAACATTCCACCGATTTTTTGGGATCGCTCTGCCGATGATCTGGCTCACCGTGGGCCTGTCCAACTCTGGCTGCGAGGATCCCGCCGACGATGATGCGGCGGACGATGATGCGGCCGACGATGATGATGCGGCCGACGACGATGACGTGGCCGACGACGATGATTCGAGTGACGACGATGATGTGACGGACGACGACGACGACGACGCCAGCGACGCCACGGTCTCCCTCGGCCGCGATCACTCCTGCCTGCTGCGCGCCGACAGCACCGTGGAGTGCTGGGGCGAGGACTCGGAAGGCCAGGCCACCGCGCCCCAGGGGCTGGCCGCAAGCCATATCGGCTGCGGCAAGTTCCACTGTTGCGCCATCCGCACGGACGGCTCGCTGGAATGCTGGGGCATGATCGAGCAGCCCCCAGCCGGCAGCGACTTCGTCGACGTCTCTGGCGGCATCTGGTTCGGCTGCGGCCTGCGCAGCGACGGCAGTATCGTGTGCTGGGGGGACAGCATGGAGGGCCAATGCGATGCGCCAGCCGGCAACGATTTCGTCGAGATCGATTCGGGCTGGTACCACACCTGCGCCCTGGATTCGGACGGCGAGATGCATTGCTGGGGACGGGATTTCTCGGATGTCTCGTCCGGACCGTTCACCCAGGTCTCGGCCGGGGAGAACTGGACCTGCGCCCTGCGCACCGACCAGTCGCTCCAGTGCTGGGATCCCATAGGAGAGGCCTACGAGGAATTCCCGCAGGACACCTACTCCCTGGTCACCACGGGCTCCAGCTTCGTGTGCGCCATCAAGACGTCCGGGGACACCTTGTGCATCGATCACGGCGGGTACGGCATCGGCTACCCGCCCCAGGAGGCCTTCGTATTCCTCGATGGCGGCCACGACCACGTCTGCGGCATCACCGACGAGGGGACCGTGCTGTGCTGGGGCTGCAACGAATCGGGGCAGTGCAACGTGCCGTGAGCGGCATATCCGTGTAAGCCACAGTCCTCGCCTCAAAATACGGTACAGTCCCCCCCATGCTGCGAGCCATCCTGCTGGTGCTGGGCAAGGAGCTGCGCGAGACCTTGCGGGATCGCATGGTGCTGCTGTTCTCGTTCGGCTTCCCGATGGTCTTCTATCCGGCGCTCATGTGGGGCACGTTCCAGCTGATGTTCCTGCAGATGGGGGATCTGGAGCACCACCCGCCCCGCCTGGACGTGACCGGGCCGCAGGAACTCGTGAACGAGCTACGGGCCGAGCCAGCGGTGGCGGTCGATGGGGGGCTGGAGGGGCTGGACGCCGGCACGGTGGACGCCGTGATCGTGGCCGATGCCGACGCGGACGGGATGGACGTCACGGTCTGGTACCAGTCGGCGCGCCCGCGATCCCAGAGGGCCGAACGTCTCGTGGACGACCGGCTGGACGAGCTGCGGGTGCTGCGGCGCAACGGGCTCGCCCTGCGTAGCGGTTGGCTTCCCGAGGACCTGCAGGTGTGGGACATCCGGGTGGAGGACCAGGCCGCCCCCGAGGAGCTGCTCGGGTACGCCCTGTCCATGGGATTGCCGGCGTTGATGCTGATCCTGGCGATGATGGGATGCTTGTATCCCGCGGTCGAGGTGGTGGTGGGGGAGCGGGAGCGCTCCACGCTGGAGACCACGATGGTGGCGGCCTGCCCCCGTCTTGCTGTGATGCTGGGTAAAGCTCTGACCGTGCAGCTCATCGCGATGTCCTCGCTCGTGGGCTCGATGCTGGCCATCGGCGTGACCCTGGTGCACGGCATCCGCACGGTGCTTCCGGACCAGGAGATGCCGTTCCAGTTCGCCAGCGGGCAGCTGGCGGTGGCGGCGCTGGTGATGGGAACGATGCTGTTGCTGGTGGTGTCGCTGATGCTGCTGGTGGTGCTGCCGGCGCGCAACTACAAACAGGGCCAGACGCTGGCCAGTTTGGTGATGCTGGTGGCGATGGTTCCCGGATTCGCGGCGCTGATGCCCGAGATGACCCTCGGCCCGGCCCTGGCGGCCGTTCCGGTGATGAACGCCGTGCTGGTGCTCAAAGAGGGTCTGTTGGGCCAGTTGTCCCTGGCGATGGCTGCCTTGGCTGCCACGAGCAACGTGGTCTGCGCCGCCGCGGTGATGGGCATCGCCGTTGCGGTGACCCGGCGGGAATCTTACCTGTTCCCCGGCGCCGCGATGCCCCGCTGGCTCGTGTGGATTGGACGGTCTCGTGATCGAAGTTGAAGGCCTGGTGAAGCGGTTCTACACCCCCGAGCCGGTGGAGGCGGTGGCCGGCATCGGCTTCCGTTGTGAGCCGGGCCAGATCTACGGCCTGCTGGGCCCGAACGGGGCGGGCAAGACCACCACGCTGCGCATTTTGGCGACCATGCTGGGGCCGGATGAGGGTACGGCCCGACTGGCGGGCCACGACGTGCGCGAGGACCCCGAAGCGGTGCGGGCCTCCCTGGGCTACCTGTCCGCCACTACCGGACTGTACGGCCGGCTCACCGCCCGGGAGATGATCCACTACGTGGCACGGCTCCAGGGCGTGGCCGACGCCCGCCGCCGCACCGACGAACTCATCGAACGCTTTGGCATCGATGAGTTTGCCGGCCAGCGCTGTGACCGGCTGTCCACCGGCATGAAGCAAAAGGTCTCCATCGCCCGCGCCATCGTGCACGCACCGCCGATCCTGATCCTCGATGAGCCCACCACCGGGCTGGACGTGATGGTCAGCCAGACGGTGCTGCAGTTCATCGAGCAGGCCCGGGCCGAGGGCACCTGCGTGCTGCTGTCGACCCACATCATGAGCGAGGCCGAGCGGCTGTGTGACCGCATCGGCATCATCCACAAGGGTCGCATCCTCGCCGAGGGAAGCCTGGACGAGCTGCGGGGCGCCACCGGTGAGCGGTACCTGGAGTCGATCTTCGTGCAGCTGGTGGGGGAGGGGGCCGATGCGGGGGCGTGAACTACGGCTCCTGCTCGCCCAGGAGCTACGGGTCCACCTGCGGGATCCGGCGACCCTGCTGCTGGTGCTGCTGGGGCCGGCTGTGCTGCTGCCCATGTCGCTGGCCAGTTCCAAGCTGGTGAAGCAGGTGGGATTGGGGGCCCACGAAGACGAGGTGCTGGTGGTGGCCGCACCGTCCCAGTTTGGCAGCTGGCTGGAGCCCGATGATCTGCTTGAGGTGGTCTCGGGGACCTTCGAAGACGGGGACGTGGCGGCCGAGGTGGTGCTGTTTGGCGAGGACGACTGCGCGGTGATCCTGGCCGACTCCACCTCCAGCCGTGGCCGCAACGCGCTCAGCCGGATCAAGGCCGTGCTGAAGCGGCAGCGGGAGCAGATCCGCGAGCAGCGCTTTGCCACCCTCGGACTGCCGGTGGGGCCGGACGGCGTGTTGGCCGTCGAGGTCGTCGACCGCGCCAGCGACGAGCAGCTGGCCGGCAGCCGGATCGGCGCCCTGCTACCACTGATGCTGGTGGTACTGGTGTTCAGCGGCGGGCTGCACACGGCGCTGGACGTCATCACCGGCGAGAAAGAGCGGGGGACGCTGGAGACCCTGCTGACCACCCGCGCCGACCGCCGCACCATCGTGGGTGCCAAGACCATCACCGTGTTCCTGTTTTGCCTGTTCCCCGGCGTCCTGACCCTGATTTCCGCGTTCGCGGCCGTGCAGATGGGGTGGCTGGATCTGCCGGGCGAGTCCCTGACAGTCGGCGTCGGCGCGCTGGTGGCGTCGGCGGCGCTGATGGTGCCGCTGTCGGTACAGCTGTCCGCGCTGCTTGTGGTGCTGGCCTCCTACGTGCCCGACTACCGCCACGGCCAACTGGTCTCCGCTCCGGCCATGCTCTTGACCGTGTCTCCTGCGGCGGTGGTCATGCTCCCCGACCTCGAACTCGGGCCGTTGCTGGCGATGGTCCCGGTAGCCGGAATGGCGCTGGCCATGCGCGACCTGCTCGGTGGGGAATTCTCGGTAGGGATGCTGGCGCTGGTGGGAGTGGCCTCCCTCGGCTACGCCGGGATCGCGCTGTGGCTCGGCGCGAGGCTGCTGGGGCGGGAGGCGGTCGTGGTGGGCGGTGTCTCGGCGGTTGGCCGGCGCCAGCGGGGGAACTTCCTGGGCGACGCGGTGGCGCTGTATGTCGTGTGCCTGCTGCTGATGTGGTTCATCGGCTCCACGGCCCAGAGCGCGGACCTGGTGTGGGGTATGGCGCTGAGCCAGCTGGTGCTGCTCGCCGCGCCGGGCGTGCTGCTGCTGGTGTACCTGGGGCTTCCCCTGCGCCGGACGCTCCAGCTGCGCGCCCCGCGACCGCTGGATCTGGTGTGGGCGCTGGCGGCCGGGCTCTGCCTGCCCGTCGTCGCCAGCGGCGTGGCCCAGCTGCAGCAGCTAGTCATCCCCATCCCCGAAAGCTTCCTGCAGAGCATGGACCAGATGCTCGTCGCCGAGGGCCGCCTGTGGGTAGCGCTGGTGGCCTTCGCCCTGCTGCCGGCGGTGTGCGAGGAGGTGCTGTTCCGCGGAGCGATCCTGGGGTTGGTGCGCCGCTCGCTGGGGCCGGTGGCGGCGTGTGTGCTGGTGGCCGCGCTGTTCGGCCTGCTGCACATGCACGTGGTGCGAATCCTGCCCACTGCGGTGGTGGGGCTAGTGGTGACCGCCGCCGCCTGGCGTTGCCGATCCCTGGCCATACCGGTGCTGATCCACCTGGTTCACAACGGCCTGATCCTGACCCTGGCACGGTTGGGCTGGCTGGAACAGCTGGAGGGGCCGTGGCTGATGGCGACCGGGGTGCTGGTGGGCACGGCCGTGGTCGTCGTCGCCCTGGCAATGATGGGACGGAGGCGCCCCGACCTGACAAATTCTTGACCAGATTTGGGGCCGACGGCGTATCCCTCTATAGTTGAAAGGGGCGAACGTAATTTTGGAAGGCGAGGGAACCATGCGAGGACTGCGGATCCGGGTGTTGGTGAGCGCGATGACCATTCCCCTGTGGCTGATGGGTTGCCCGGGGACCCTGGATCACGCCGGCGGAGACGACGACGACGTGGCGGACGACGATGCTTCGGACGACGACGCCTCGGACGACGACGCCTCGGACGACGATGCATCCGACGACGATGCTTCGGATGACGACGCTTCGGACGACGACGCCTCGGACGACGATGCTTCGGACGACGACGCATCTGACGACGATGCTTCGGACGACGACGCCACGGATGACGACGACGACACCCAGCCCCCACCCCTGGGGGTCGAGTTCGATGCCGTCGGCGGTCCGCTGGCGGGCTATCACAGCCTCAGTGGGGACGTGTGGTGCGGATGGGACGGCTCCTGGGTCATCTACGGCGGGAACGGGAATTGGATCGACTGGATCGGGCTCTACCTCGATTACGAGCCCGGCGCGGGTGATCACTTCGCGCAGGATCTGTATATCTACGGAGAGATCGATGTCGTGGATTTCGAGAAGGAGCACGGGGGAGCCGATTGCTACTTGGACGTGATCAGCGACAACCCGGTGTGGGGCACCTTCGAGTGCGACGACGTGACGGCCTGGGACTACAACAGCGTGTACACCATGGACCTGGTCAACGGCCGCTTCCGTTGCCCGTGAGCCTGGGGGGAACCATGAGACGGAATCTCATCGGATCGGGACTGTGGCTCCTGTTGAGCTTGCTGTGGCTGGTTGGCTGCCCCGGGACCCTCGATCCCCACAACGACGGGGATGACGACGACGTTGCGGACGACGACGCCACGGATGACGATGACAACGCGGACGACGACACGGGCGACGACGACACCGGCGACGACGACACGGCCGACGACGACACCGGCGACGACGACA
>CAZDDH010000036.1:0-51747 GCA_964504165.1 uncultured Rickettsiales bacterium
GACTGCCCGGGCACCGGCGACGACGACGACGACGACGACGACGACGACGATGATGATGACGACGACACCGCTCCCCCTACCGGCTGGCTGCAGGTGAGCGCGGAGAACGCCCACTCCTGCGGCATCCGCGCCGATGGCACGGTGGAGTGCTGGGGATGCGGCGAGGACGACCACGGGCAGTGCGACGCTCCTACCGGCGTGTTCAAGACCACCACCGCCGGTAGCGACCACTCCTGCGCGGCACACGGCGACGGCAACACGCTGTGCTGGGGATGCGAGGAACCGATGGATTTCGGTCAATGCGATGCGCCCGCTTCGGTCCTGACGCAGGTCAGCGCGGGCTGGATCCACACCTGCGGGGTGACCCACAACGGCGGGCTGGAATGCTGGGGCTGCATCTCCGACGCCTCCGGCCTGTGTACGCCACCGGCCGGCTCCTTCTCCCAGGTCAGCGCGGGAACGAGCCACAGCTGCGGGCTGCACGAGGACGGCAGCATCGTGTGCTGGGGACTGTGTCTCCCCAACAGTATCTGCGACGCGCCCGCGGGCGTGTTCGAGCAGATCAGCACCGGCAGCGTCCACTCCTGCGGCGTCCAGGTGGGTGGCACGGTGGTCTGCTGGGGATGCATCGTCGGCGACAACCACGGCCAGTGTGATCCTCCCGACGAACAGTTCTCGCAGGTCAGCACCGGGACCAGCCATTCCTGTGGGGTGCTCCAGGACGGGACAGTCGAGTGCTGGGGCTGCGGGGACGGCCTGGATTACGGCCAGTGCACGCCGTTCTCCGGGACCTTCACCCAGGTCAGTGCGGGCGGGCATCACACCTGCGGCGTCCGCACCACCGGCGCCATCGAGTGTTGGGGCATCAACGTCGACGGCCAATGTGACGTACCTCCGGGCTGATGGAACACGGGAGAATGTGTGATGAACGGTAGCCTCTGGTTGATCCTGATCGGCTCCGTCAGCGTCGGGCTCGCTTCGACTGCCCGTGCCCAGGAGCTGGCCTTCGACGCCTACGACACCGGCTACCTCGAAGAGGTGTTCGACGTCGAGAACTTCGATTTCGACTCGGACTGGATCCCCGCCGGTTCGCCGATCCAGGTGCGGCTGCAGATCCACGCCGGCAACACGCTGGCCCTCGAGATGACCGGGGACGCCACCTACGACTGGGACGTCGAGCAGATGGCCCTGTGGGGGGACGCCAGCGGCGGCCTGTTTACGATGGACCTGGGGCTGACGGTCACCACGTCGCTGCGCTACGACATCCTGGGCAACCAGTGGGAGGGGGTCGTGGGCGATCCCTTCGAATTCTGGCTCTACGACTCCCAGCCGTTCCTGCCCTACCTGCTGGAGGGCAACCCGGACCGGCCCCTGGTGCTGAGCTCCGAGATCGAACCCCAGACGCTCATCGACTACCCGGCGGTGGACGTGGGCATCGCCCAGGCCTCCATCGTCATCGATATCTCCGGGGTGCTGGACGCGGCCTTCGCCGCCAACGAGGTGACGGTCACGCCGCTGGACGGCAGCCCGGCCGTCGAGATCCTCGCCGACGAATCGCTGGTGCCGCTGATCTTTGCGGACGGCGAAGGGCCAGCCGAGGCCGAGGCCCAGCTGACCGGCGACATCACCTTCGACTCCACCGTCTCCTTGTGGCCGTCGGTGGTGCTGACGCTGCTGACGGTGGACTACGAACTGGTGCAGTTCGAGCTGCCGCTGGACCTACCCACCATCGACGAGACCTGGACCTTCGAGCCGGAGGTGGTGAGCTTCGAGCGGCCCGAGGTGGATGGGGACGACGACGACGACGACGACTCATCGGATGACGACGACGACACCGACGAGTACACCCCGGACAACGAATCGGTGGATGGCTGCAACTGCACGTTGGCCGCCGCTCAGCAGCCGGCAGCGGCGCTGGTGCCGGCATTGTTGATGGGGGCCCTGTGGCGACGGCAACGCCGGTGAGCGAGCCCTCCGAACTACACCTTCGCAACCGCAACCTGCTGGGAGCGGCAGCGGCGCTGGCCGGAGTCGCGCTGGCCGCCCGCGTCCCGGTGGCCGACCTGGCACCGCGGGACCTGGCGACCTGCGCCATCCTGCTGATCGCGGCGGGCAACATCGCCCGGCGGGGTAGTCCCCGCCTGCTCTCCACCGGCGGCCACCTGGTCTGCTGGAGCCCCCTGATGGCCGGGGCCCTGTTCGCCGCCGGGTCGGCCTGGCTGCTGCTGGGGCCGTTGGCGCCTGCGCTGCAGGTCCCGGCGGCCTGGTCCTTCCACGGTATCCTGCTGGTGACCCTGATCCCCGCGGCCGAGGAGCTGTTCTTCCGCGGCACGCTGCTGCGCATCTTCCCGCAGGCGCGCCTGATCTCAGTGGCCGTCTCGGCGCTGCTGTTCGGGCTGCTCCATCTGCAGCTGGGCTGGCCGGTCGCCCTGGGCATGGCCATCGCCGGCGGTATCCTGGGCGGGCTGGCCCTGGCCACCCGCGGTCTGGCGCTACCCATCGCCCTGCACGCCGGGTTCAACGGCCTGGCCACCGCCTACCAGGAATCCAGGCCGCTGTATCTCTTGGGTCCGCTGGTGCTTGCGCTAGGCCTGTCCGTCGCCAGCTGGGCCGCACGCCGGAGGTCATCGTGAAATCCCCTCCCCTCTCCGCCCTCGTCCCCGACCTGGTCGAGGCCCGCGGCCCGCGCACGCTGCTGGTGTGGGCCGAGCCCGGCACCTGGCTGGTGGCCGACGACGAGCTGCACCAGCTGGTCAGGGCCCTGGACGGGCGCCGCACGACGGCCCGGGTGTGCAAGGACCTGGCCCGGGCCTGGGGCCGCCCGCGCAAGCAGGTCGCCCGGGAGGTGGAGGGGGCGTTGAGCACCCTCCGCGGCCTGGGGGTGGTGGGCCCCATCGACACCGACGAACCGGCGCCCACCATCGCCAACGTCACGCTCAACATCACCAACCGCTGCAACCTGCGCTGTACCCATTGTTACAACGATCCCAGCGGCAAGGAGGCGACGGCTGACGAGCTGGCGCGAGCCCTGCGCCAGGCCAAACCGGTGCTCGACGCCGACGCGTCGCTGATCATCCTCGGCGGCGAACCGCTGCTGGACCTGGACCGGCTGCAAACCCTGGTCGAGGGCGTCGAGGGCCTGTTCCCGGCGCCTCCGATGGTCTCCTCTAACGGCACACGCATCGACGGGGCGGCCGCCGTGCGCCTGGCCCGGCTCGGCCTGGACCTGCAGGTCTCCCTGGATGGCCCCACCCCCGGCGCCAACGACCCCGTGCGCGGGGAGGGTTCGTTCGCCCGCGCCGTGGACGGGATCCGCCACCTGCGCGGCCAGGGCCTGCCGGTGACGGTCAACATGGTCTACGACCGGGACAACCTGGGCCAGATGGAGGCCTACGCCGACCTGGCCCTCGAGCTGGGAGTGACGGAGGTGCGGTTCATCCCCCTGCGCCTCATCGGCCGCGCGGGGGAGGAACCGGGCAAGGCGCCGGACCAGCTGCGGGCCCTGGACCACCTGCTCGCCCTGCTGCAACGCCGGCCCGAGCTACGCCCTCTGCTCAAGCGTGATTTCTTCACCATCACCCGCGAGGTCTGCCGCCGGGGCGGCGCCCGCGGCCATTGCGGCATCGGCCGCAAGGTGGTGTTCCTGGACGCCGACGGCTCCGTCTACCCCTGCCCCAACCACCGGCTGCCCGCGTTCCATTGCGGGAACGCCGTCGAGACCCCGTTGCCCACCCTGTTCCGTGACTCGGCGGTGATGAAGGCCGTCCGCCGGGACTACCGGGTGGACCGCTACGAGGGCTGCGGGGAATGCCCGGTGCGCACCTGGTGCGCCGGAGACTGCCGGGGGGAGGTGCTGGCCGCCACCGGTCAGGCCCACGGCCCCGCGCCCCATTGCCAGGAGATGAAGCGCCTGGTCCCCACGCTGATGTGGCTCATCGCCGACGAGGATCCCCGCCTGGGCGCGCCGTCGGCGGCGCCGGCGTTCTGCTGACGTAGCTCGAATCACACGGTCGGTTGGCATCCAGGTTGCAACGATCAGGAGCACAGCCACGAGGAGCAGACGATGAAGATCCTGGCCACCAGCGTTCGACAACTCGCCGATGACTACCTACACGCGGGGTACGTTTCCGCGTCGCCGTCCGCCCAGATCATGGATTACCCCCCCTTGCGGGACACGGCCGATACCGGGACCGCCACGACCATGGAGTCGGCCTTCGCCCTGGCCGATACCACCACCGCGGACAGCGCCATCACCCTGCTCCCCGGCCTGTTCGAGGGGATGGGACAAGCCGCACCAGCACTGGCATTGGTCGCCGGCATCACCTTGCTCGCGTCGATGGCATACCGGCACCGCCGGCGACCAATCGCCCGTCCGCTGGCCCAGCGACCGATCCTAGCCGGGGCTCCGATGGCGTTGCAGGTGCTGCTGGTCACGGGGCTCTTCGCCGCCTGCGTGCAGAATCCCTGGGCGAACGTGGAGCTGAAGGATTACGACGATCCGGAGGCGGCGACGGCGCTACTCCAGCAAACCCTGATCAAAGAAGGCCTCTCCTATCACCACTCGGATGTGGGGCAAGCTCACAATCTAGCCGTCATCCAGGATGTGGTGGCTCTCCCCACCGACGATCCCGACGAAGGCGTGGCCTATGCGCTGGCCTCATACGGCCGGGACGGCTGGGGAAACGAGTTTCTGCTGGAGGGGGGCGATGATTCTGTCTACACGGTCACCAGCGCGGGGCCCGACGGCGAATTGGACACGGACGACGACATGCAGGCGGAGCTGGACGCGGCGACCTTGGACGATTACCAGCGCGCGTACTACCTGACCCGGCGCGAAGGCGTGTTGTGGCTCCTGATCCGCTCCTTCGAGAATGGAAGTAACGAGCTGGACAGCCACTCATGGGGCTCGGGCAGCGGGTACCTCCTCGACAGCGCATTCTACGGCATCGCGTTGACCGCGGAGGCCCTCGAGGAAAACGAAAACGACTTCTGGTACGAAGTTCCCGAAGACTGGACCGTCGTCGTCGACGAGATCACCACCTTCTACGAAGGCTTCGCCACCGACTCCGACCCCGATCCCATCGTCGTCCAGCACTACGAGGCCTAGCAGCCCGTTCAGTCCTGTGCGCTCGGGTCCTCGAGCTGGATCGCGAACGTCACGGGGATGACTACCTCGTCGTACTCGGGGCACAAGCTGACGTTGGGGATCTCCTCGATACCTTCGGGGGGGTCGTCCCCCTGGCAATTCTGCACCAGCAAGTCCAGGCCGTTGTCGATGAACTCGTTGCCGCTGAAGGTGCCCGAACCACCGTTGAGGACCACGGCGGCTTGATGGGAGCCGCTGAGCTGGTTGCCCGACAGCAGCAGGCCGTCGGTGCCATCCCAGGGCCCGGTCGGGCTGGAAACGAACAGGGCGTTGCCGTGGACGGTCAGTGGGGTGGTTGCCGGGGATCCCAGGACCATGCCCGCACCGCCGCTGATCTGACTGTCGGTGATCTGGGCCGCCGCTTCCCCCTGGATCCACACACCTGCCAGCGCGTGCTCCTCGATGGTGATGCCGTCCAACCGCGTGTATGAGCTGGTCATGTCATCGTCCACGAACACGCCCATGCCCCCCCCGTGGGTCGGATTCTCGACGGTTCCGCTGATCAGACCGCCGGTCAGCTCCACGATACCGTCGAGGGAACCGGCGCCGGCGAACTCGTTGTTCCGGATCGAACAGTCGGCACACGTCAGCTCGCTCCAGAAGGCCACCAGGCCCGGCCCCTCGTTGTCCTCGAGGGCGACCTCCGTGGCGTGGACCGTGGCCCAGTCCTGACTGACGAGCCCCACCGCCACCGCGTTGCACGAGCCGCGGCGGGTCTCGCGGATGCTCCCGCCCTGGACCGTGATGTCCACGTAGCTTCCGGAGGCCAGCACGCTCGCCGCCGCGTTGCCCACGAACTCCGAATTCACGATGTCCACCTGCCCCGAGTGGATGGCCGCCACCCCGTACCCGAAGCAGCCCTCGACGTCGGGGTACGTGTCGCGGACGATGACGCCGTCGAGGCTGACCTCGCTGCGGGGCGCGCCGGGGACGGTCGCGCCGATGATCGCCAGGCCGCCGGTCTCGTTGCCCTCGATGACGCTGTCGCGGGCCGTCAGGCTGGGGCCTTCCATCAGCTGGACGCCGAAACCCAGCCATTGCCCCTGCGGCGTCCAGGTCCCCCGCACGGTGGTGTTCTCCAGGACGACCTCCGCCGGCGTATCCACGACGCCGGCTGTCACCGCCGCGTTGAAGATGGCGATGCCCGTGTTGACGTTGTCTTCGATGAGCGAGTCGGTCAGGGTCAAGGTGCCGGCCTGCACCTGGATCCCGTAGCCGAACAGACCGTCTTCGTTGTGGAGATTCGTGCGGATCGTCGTGTTGTGCACGGTGGCGGTGCCGCTGGGCGCGGACCCGTTGAAATGCAGGTTGAGGCCCACGTCTCCGTTGCCCTCGATGAGGCTGTCGGTCATGACCAAGGTGGAGTCGTCGTTGACGACGACCCCCTCGTGGGTGTTGCCCCGCACCGTCACGTCGGTGAGGGTGGCGTCGGCGCCGCCGCCCATGATGGCGATCCCCAGCGATTCGTTGGAATGCACCACCGTGCGCTCGGCGGCTAGTGTGCCGCCCATGACCAGGATCCCCGTGCCGTAGCTCCAGGTTGGAGCATCGGCCAGGTTGCCGTGGACCGTCACGTCCCGCAGGGTCAGGTCGGCCAGATTGGTCGAGACGAAGATGCCCGCCCGCTGGTTGCCGGTGATGATGCAGTCCGTCACCTCAAAATCCCCGGCGCCGGCCTCCAGGCCCAGGTAGGTCGAACCGGTGATGGTCAGGCCCCGCACTCCGCGGCCATCGGCCGACATGGGGAGGTTCTCGGTGACCATGATGGCCTGCTCGCCCTCCAAACCGCTGCCGTCCAAGGTGACGAGATCGGGGCAGCGCCCGGCCACCAGCACGCCGTCGTGATCGCCGGTGAACATCAGGTTCTCGACGTACACACCCGCCGCGACCGCTACCAGCGCGCCCCCCTGACGGTAGGCCGTGTCCATGCCGAAGGCGATGGTGTTCAGCGGCGCCTGCTGGCTCCCGTCCCCACCCTCTTCGGCGGCCTGATCGACGTAGACGGTGGAATCGTCGACCTCCAGATGGCCCCAGGTCCCCGTGCCGCACGCCTCGGGCACGCAGACCCCGCCATCGTCCACGGTGCCCTGCTCGCAGGGGTCGCCGGCGGCGCTGTCGTCGTCATCGTCGTCGTCGCCCGTACCAGAGCAACCCCAACCCAGGGGGAGCGAGCCCAGGGCGACCCACGCGACGAATCCAGCCATCCAGCGGCGCCATCGGTGCACCGGTGTCCTCCCAACCCTTGAAAAGCAACTCCGGGCAGTCTACACCCCTGTCATGGCTCGACGCAGCAAAGCTAGCCCTCGGCGGCGCCCCGCCAAGGGCAAGGCCAAGCGCCCCGCCAAGGGCAAGGCCAAGCGCCCCGCCAAGGGCAAGGCCCGGCCCATGAGCCGATGGCGCCGGTGGGCCCTCCGGATCCTGGGTGCCGTATTGCTCCTCGCCCTGGGCCTGCCTCCCCTCCAGGTCTCCTGCCTCAAGATCTCGCGGCCGCTCACCACCGGCACGCGGATCCAGCGGACGGCCGGAGCGTTCGCGGACGCCAGCCTCCCCCGCCAGCAGCACGACTGGGTGCCCCTGGAGGAGATATCCCCCGAGCTGGTGCAGGCCGTGCTGGTATCCGAGGACCAGCGGTACTGGATCCACGGCGGGTTCGACCTGGACCAGGTGGAGAAGGCCGTCGCCGACGGCCTGGACGGCAAGGGGCTGCGGGGCGCCTCGACCCTGAGCATGCAGACCTCGCGCACCCTGTTCCTGTGGCAGGGCCGCAGCTGGACCCGCAAGGGTTTCGAGGCGGTCTACACCCTCTGGCTGGAGCAGCTATTAGCCAAGGAACGCATCCTGGAGCTGTACCTCAACGAGGTGGAGTGGGGCCCCCAGATCTACGGCGCCCAGGCAGCCGCGAGGCACCACTTCGGCACCACCGCGGCCAGCCTCACCCGTGAACAGGCCTGCGCGCTGGCGTCGATCTTACCCGCCCCCCGGACCAGGGATCCCAACGAGCCGACGGCGTCTATGCAACGCAAAATTCAGTGGATCTTGGGGCAGATGGATTATCCGTTGCCGAAGGGACAGCCGTCGGAACCCTGAGGTTGTCCCCATCTTTTTGTCAGAGAAATGCCGGTCCGTTGAATGGAACGCGACACCAGGCGGTCTACTCACCATACGCGGACGACAATCGGACGCGGCGACATTCAGGGGCCGATAGAGCCCCAACGATAGGAGGCCCGACAATGAAGAATTCCAAGACGATGCTTTTGACCCTCACGATGCTCCTCGGCCTGGCTCTGGCGCTGCCCGCCACCGCTTCCGCCGGAACCCTGGTATCGCGGTCCTACAAGGCGTTGGATGGGAAGATTGCCGCCGCCTATAGCTCCGGTCTGCTGACCCGCTCCGAACGCAACAGCGTCCTGGCCAAGATGGAGCGCACCGACCGCATGATCCGCAACGCGAACCGCGACGGCTTCATCACCCGCGTGGAGCGCAACCGCATCCAGGACCAGACCCGCGACACGGTCGCCCTGTTCAACGCCTACCGCTCCAACCGCGCCTACCGCGCCGACGGCCGCGTGGTCGTCCGGGTGGCCAAGCCCCGGGTGGTCGTGGTCAAGACCCACCGCAGCTCCCGTGGCCACGGCAACTCGCACCGCCGCTAGCCCTTCGCTCCCACCCCATCCTCTCTTCCCGCTTCCTCCCCCATCCATTCCTTGACCTGGAATCGTTCCTCCACGACAGTGCAGCCGCTGAACCGAGGAGGTTGCCGTGCTCGAACTGGCGCAACGGGCTGCTCGCCTGGCGGGGGACATCATCCACGAACATTCGGCCACGGAGGTGGATCACAAGGGGGCCGTGGATCTGGTCACCGAGGTGGATCTGGCTTGCGAGGCCGCCATCCGCGAGGCCCTCGAAAAGGGCTGCCCCGGCGTGCCGGTCCTCGGCGAGGAGGGCGGCGGTGGGGAGGGGGCGACCACCCGCTGGATCGTGGACCCCATCGACGGTACGACCAACTTCGTGCACGGCTACCCGTCCTACTGCGTCTCCATCGCGCTTCAACGGGACGGCGAGCTGGAGATCGGGGTCATCTACGATCCGGTGCGTGACCGCCTCTACAGCGCCGAGAAGGGGCGGGGAGCCACCGTCGACGGCGATCCCATCCGGGTGACGGACTGCGGGGATCTGAACCAGGCGCTGCTGGCCAGCGGATTTCCCTACGACCGCCGCGAGCACGCCGCCCGCTACCTGGCGTACGTCAAGGCCTTCATCGAGCGGGCCCAGGGATTCCGGCGCGCCGGATCGGCGGCCATGGACATGGTGTTCCTGGCGTCGGGTGCGGTGGACGGCTTCTGGGAGTTCAACCTCCAGCCGTGGGACATCGCCGCGGGCACGGTGCTGGTGCGGGAGGCCGGCGGCGTGGTAACCCAGATGGACGGATCGCCGCTGGACCTGATGCGCCCTCAGATCCTGGCGAGCAACGGCCGGCTACACGAGGTGATGATGGGGGTGCTGGAGGGGGTCTCGGCCGAGTACCGGTTGGATACGCGGGTTTGAACTCGTCAACGTCCTCCCCACAGGTGAGGAAACCTACTCCTCCTCGTTCAACAAGAACTGCTCCAGGAACACGATCATCGCGTGGTTGAAGTAGTCGCGGTTGCTCTTCTTGCGGAAGCCGTGGCCCTCGTCCTTGGCCAGCAGGTACCACACCGGCTTGCCGCTCCCCCGCGCCGCTTCGACGATCTGCTCCGCCTCGCTGGCCGGGACCCGGGGGTCGTTGGCGCCCTGGGCCACGAACAGCGGGACCTGGATCTCGGTGGACCGGGTGGTGGGGGAGATGGCCAGCAGGTGCTCGCGCATGGCCGGGTCCCGTTCGTCCCCGTACTCCACCCGCCGTAGATCGCGGCGGTAGTCCTTGGTGTTTTCGAGGAAGGTCACGAAGTTGGAGATGCCCACCAGGTCGATGCCGCAGCGGATCCGCTCCGGCTCGGCGATGAGGCTAGCCAGCACCATGTAGCCGCCGTAAGAGCCGCCGTATACCGCCACCCGGCTGGCGTCCAGATCCGGCTGTTGCTCGATCCAGTCCAGCAACGCCGAGATATCCTTGACTGAATCCTCGCGGAGCATGCCGTTGTCCAGGTTGCGGTAGGCCTTGCCGTAGCCGGTGGAGCCCCGCACGTTGGGCTGCAGGTAGCAGACGCCAAGCTCGTTGACCACGAACGCCCGGGATCCGAGGAAACGCGGCGTCGCCTGCCCCTCGGGGCCACCGTGGATGCGGATCAGCACGGGGCGGGGCCCGGGGAAGCGCTCGGCGTCCGGGCGGGTGATCAGCAGCGGCACCTGGCGGGCCTCGCCGTCCACGGTGTCGAAGGTGGGGTAGTGGATCACCTCGGTGAGCGGGAAGACATCCAGGTTGAGTCCCCCCACCTCCGACGCGGTCCAGCGCTCCAGCACGCCGCTGTCCACATCGTAGGAATACACGTCGCCGGGGGTGCGGTCCGTGGACTGCCACAGGGCCAGCTCGTGGCTGCCGGGTCGGAACAGCAGCCCGCCCACCTGCCCGGCGGGCAAGGCCGGCGCCGCCAGCTCCGCCCGCTGCTCCAGGTCCATCAGGTGGAGGATGCCCCTCCCCTGCTCCCGGATCACGTAGGCGGCCAGCTTGCCATCGTCGGTGATATCCACGTCCACCACGTCCCATGGCACGTCCGCGCTGAGCTGGCTGAACTTGCCCTTACCCGGCTCCAGCACCCCGAAGCGGCGGAACTCGGAGCCCCGGTCGGTGACCACATACAGCGACTCCCCGTCCGGAGCCCAGTGCCCGGCGCTCATCGCGAACACGTCCTCCTTACGCTTGCGCGGGGCCACCTCCATCACGTCGCCCGACGCCAGGTCGAGCACGTGCAGCTCGCTGTGGTTCACCGACACGTACCGGTACAACAGCAGCCGGGTGTCGCCAGGCGCCCACTCCATCACACCCCAGGAGCCCTCCACCTCCAACACGAGCTCGATGCTGGCCGGGTCCAGCGGGTCCATCACGTAGATGTCGTTGTCCTTGCCGTTGCGCCGGGTGGAGGTGAAGGCGATGCGGTCCCCGCCGCGGCTGAAGCTGGCGCAGGAGTGGCGGGACGACCCGTCGGTGAGCAGGGTCACGGCCCCGTCCCCCAGATCCAGCCGGAACAGCTGGTAGGCCTCGTTGCCCCCGACGTCGCGTTTGAGCACGATGTGCTCCCCACCCCCACCGAAGGACGAGCAGCTCACCGGTTCCTCGAAGAATGTCAGCTGACGCCGGCAGCCCTCGGGGCTGGCGACCCGGTGCAGCTGGTAGGTCTCGGCGAATCGCGTACCCACCAGCATCTCGCGGCGCTGGGGGTGCCAGTCGCGCAGGTACGCCGCCCGGCTGTTCTCGTAGCGGGCCACCTGAGCGGCCAGCTCCGGGGGGATGTCCGGGATCTCCTCGATGACCAGGTTGTCCCCGGGGGGAGAGGCGTGAGCGGTCCAGCTCGCGAGGAGCGCGGTCAGCAGGCAGAGTCGGCGTAACATCGGCAGCCCTCCGTGGCGGTAGGCAGCTATCGTAGCGCACCGACGGACCGCACCGGGATACACTTGGCAGGATATGGAGGTGGGTATGCGTGGACACGCTGCGGCGTTCCTGTTGCTGACGGCCCTGGCCATGCCCGGCTGCGGCCCCGGATCCTGTCCGGTGACGCCGGCCGTCGACGAGCGGGCTATCTGGAACGGCACGCCGACGGAGGATTTCCCGGCCGTGGGGGCGCTCACCGCGGACGGAGACGCCTTCTGCACCGGCACGCTGGTGGATCCCACGACGGTGCTGACGGCCGCCCATTGCGTGGACCATATCCACGAGTCCAACGACGACCTGCAGTTCTATACCGGCGCCGGCGGGGTGGGCACGCTGCCCGACGGCATCGAGATCATCGACGCCGAGTCCCACGAGGACTGGAACGACGTCAACGCGGACATCGGCGTGGTCACCCTGGCCCAGGCCAGTGAGGAGACGCCCCTGTGGGTCAACCTCGAGCCGATGGAGGCCTCCACCTGGGAGGGGCGGATGGTCACGCTGGTGGGCTACGGCATCACCGGGGACGGCGAGGACGACTCGGGGGCCAAGCTGGAGACCGATGTGGAGATCTACGCGTTCGACGAGGACGTGTTCTTCCATTACACGGCAGGCACGAACGCCTGCTTCGGCGACTCGGGGGGGCCGGCGTTGCACGAATTCGAGGACGGCTGGCGGGTGGTGGGCGTGCTGTCCGCCGTGTTCGGCCACGTCTACGAGGAGTCCATCTGCATCGGCGGCGGTGGCTACCAGATCCGCGTGGACATGTACGGCGACTGGCTACAGGACGAGGCCGAGGTGAACGTCGAGCCGCCCGAGCCCGACGACGACGACGACGCAGCCGACGACGACGACGACGACGCGACCCTGGACGACGGCGAGGGCTGCCAATGTGTCCAGGGGGCCAACAGCCGGCCCGACGCCAGCCCGCTGTGGCTGTTCATCGCCCTCGCCGCCTTGACCTTCCGCAGGATTGCTGCCAGTTAGTCGATTCAACTCCTGAACATCGGGGGACTCGGGACTGAGGAGGGACCATGGCCCACCTGGAACTGGTGCAGAAGAAGGATCTATCCAGCTTCCGCCGCATCGCCATCGGCACCTGGGCGACGGCGTACGACCCGTCGGTGTACGGCACCATGGAGGTGCGCGTGGACAAGTGCCTGGAGTACATCGAGGCATTCCGCGAGAAGACCGGCAAGCACCTGACGATGACCCACCTGATGGCCAAGGTGTCCGCCGCCTGCCTGGCGGAGATGCCGGACGCGAACGCCATCCTGCGCTTCAACCGCATCTACCTGCGCAAGCACATCGGTGTCTTCTTCCAGGTGGCGATGGAGGACAAGGAGACCGGCGAGATCGACCTCTCGGGTACCACCATCATGGACGCCGAGCGTAAATCCCTGCTGGAGATCGTCGAGGAGTTCGAGGAGAAGGTCGCCAAGGTGCGGGCCGCCAAGGACCCGGCCCTGGAGAAGACCCGCTCGTCGTTCAAGAAGATCCCCGCACTGATGCTCAATTTCGTGCTCAAGATGATCTCCCTGCTGACCTACACGCTCAACCTGGACATGCGCTGGGCCGGCCTGCCCCGGGACCCCTTCGGCTCGGTGATGGTGACCAACATCGGTTCCCTGGGACTGGACCAGGCTTACGTGCCGCTGGTGCCCTACAGCAAGGTCCCGCTGCTCATCGCCGTGGGCTCGGTGGTGGAGACCCCCATCGTCGAGGACGGTGAGGTGGTGGTGGGCAAGATGATGAACCTCAGCGCCACCTTCGACCACCGGGTTCTAGACGGCGTGCACGCTTCGGTGATGGCCCGGGTGGTCCGGGAGTGGTTCGCCGATCCGTTCGAGTACTTCGATGATCTGGAGCTGGAAACGGAGAAGAAGGGTTAGTCCACCGGCAACGTCCGGGGCGAACGCATGAGTTCATCCTGGGCCACGTTGTTGGCAAAATTCTGCTGGAACTCACCTAGCAGCGCGACGATGTCCGCCAGATCCGCATCGCCGGTGATGAAGTACGCGTCGTTGGCCACCGTGATGATCTCGTCGATGTAATCCCAGCGGTCCGCGTTCGCCTCGTCCAACACATCCACCAGCGCCCGGGAGTAGGCGGTGATGACCTCGGCCTTGAGCAGCTGGGCGCCGGCGGCGGCCACCATCTCGTCCATGGTCATCGACACCGAGTCTTCCCGCTCCTCTCGGGTCAACGGGTCGATCCAGGTGGCGGTGAAGGTGAACACCTCCGTGCCGTCGTGGGCCTCGGGCTCGCAGTCCACCAGCTTCTGGTAGAACACCATCGCGTCGTTTGGGGCCAGGTGCTGGGGCTCCACGTCCTCGGGATCCTCGGAGAACTCCTCACCGAAGAATTCGGTCATCACGAATCCTTCGGGGATCTCCATGGACAGCTGCACCTCCCGCGCCCCGATCTCCATGACGGTCAGGAAACGCTCGTCGTCACCGAAGATATGGTCCGCCTCCGAGTTGCTGTCGATGTAGACGTAAGCGCCCTTGCCGGCGTCGGTGATGACGTTCATCAGCGTGTCGTCGTAGTGGATCGCCGGGTCATCCATACCCACACCCACCAGGTAGATGCCCTCGGCCTCCGCGTCGTCGGCGTGTTCGGCGATGAGGGTCTCCTCGACCACCCCCGTGTTGGCGCCGCCATCGCTGAGCAGGATGACCCGGTTGAGGGCCTCCTCGTTGTACGCCGACTGGGCCAGCTGGTAGGCCACCTGCAGGCCGTTGTCCAGGTCCGTCGATCCGCTGGCGACCAGGGCGTCGATGGCGGCCATCAGCTCCGGATCGTCCGGGCCGTCCACCTCTTCCATCTCCAGCGGGGTCAGCGCGTTGGTGTCCCAGGCCACCATCGATACCGTGTCCCCCTCGTCCAGGTTGCCGGCGATGGCTCGCAGCACCGACTGGACCCGCTGCATGGGGTAGCCGGCCATGGAGCCCGAGGAGTCCACCGAAAACGTCAGCACCCTGGGACGCCGGCCGATGGACTCCCAGGCCTGGCCCACCACACCGATCATCAACGAGTATTCCCCGTCCTCGTCCAGCCGGATCTGGGGCACCAGGTCCACGTGCCCCGCCTCCGCCGGCGGGAAATAGAAGTTGTAGTAGTTGAGGAACTCGTAGCTCCGGGGGTCCTCGAACAGCTCGATGGTGTCCCCCTCCTCGATGAGCTGCCGGGCCAGCGCCGGCGCTGCCTGGGAGTTGGAGTCGTCCGCGGACATGTACAAGGTGGTGGGCTCCTCGGGGATCTCGTCACAGGGATCTTCGACGGCGTCCTCCGTGTCGTCGTCGTCCCCCTCGTTGTCGTCATCGTCCCCCTCGTTGTCGTCGTCGTCCCCCGTGTCGTCGTCGGAGAAGTCGTCGTCGTCGGTGACGTCGTCGTCGTCGCTGTAGGCGCCTCCGTCGTCGCCGTCGAACGCGTCGTCGTCGTCCGACCTGTCCGAAGGAGAGGCACACGCCCCCAAAAGCAACGCCAAGAACACGGTAGCCAGCAAAGAAACGCTCGTCCGGATCATGGTTCCCTCCTCCGGTGAGCCCGCAGCTCCCCGGCAGCAAATGCGCGCGCGTATTGCTCGCGCCGCGCCCCTGTTCCGGTTGTCATACAAAAACTGCGCGGGATCGGAGGGTTCGTGTGCGCACGGGCCGGATGACGCACGGGCCGTTCTTTGCCCGAGGCTTACCAGATGTAGTCGTCGGCGATATTCCGCTTGTCCTTGCCCCACAGCACATGGAACACGCGGATCTTCTTCATCGACGTGGGGGACAGCTGCCCGATGGGTACGTAGATGATCTTGCGCTGGCGGCGCTCGGCGTAGGATCGCATCGCCGAACGGGGGGGATCGGCGGCCACGTACACCACGTGGGGTTCCAAACTGTAGTCGATGGCCGCCATCAGCAGCACCTCGGATTTGAGGCGGATGGCCTGGTAGTCCGGGTCCTCCCACACGTCGAACAGCCGCAGCGGCGGGTAGGACAGCATCAGCCCGCCGTACTCGCAGCGGTTGATCCCCGGCCCCACCACCTGGTCCAGCAGCTCGGTGGAGTAAAACGCCATGTCCGACTCCTGGTCGTGCTCCCCCAGCCAGGTCATGCGGAACGAGCAGCGCTCCTGGGGGCCATCATCCTCGTCGAAGATGATCACCACCGACCCCACGCCGCCCCGCACCCGGCGGTCATCCCGCACGTAGATCTGGCCCTCGTGCCAGTTGCGCAGCGTCTCGCGCACGTCGATGCCGTCCTTCAGCGACGACGTGAACGGCTCGGTGCGGGCCTGATCCTCCCCCACCAGCTTGACGCCCTTCTTGCGCAGGTAGGCGCCGTAATCCTCGATGACGATGTCCTCGGGGGGGTGGCTGCACAGGCCGCTGGGGTCGAAGTGTTCCAGCCAGTCCCGCTTGAACTTGTTGTGCTTGCGCTTGTTGAAGGGGACCCGCAGCATGCGCCGCTTGGCCACCGGATCGAAGCGGCGCAGATGGATGCGGCGGGTGCCCAGGTTGAGCATCTCAGCGGTGACCTCGATGGTGGGGATCTCCGCCGAGGCCCGCTGCCAGGGGTAGTGCTCCCCCAGCAGCCACAGCTCGTAGCAGAAGTTCTGGTCCACGGCGCCGCGGGCAGCCACCAGCAGCTGGTAGAAATCCGGCAGCAGCCGCCCCTCCTGGAGCGCCATGTTGCGGGCGAACTTGTGCAGCACCCGACGCTGCCAGCCCTTGTATTCCTCGCCGGTGCGGTCGTGGTAGCGGGCGGAGGCGCGGTCCAGCAGTTCCCGCTGTACCCGCCGCCGGTCCAGGGGCCGCAGGTGCTCCGCCCCCTCCCCTTCCCCGTCGTGGGCCCGGCGGCTCACCCAGTCCACCGCCGCCGTCAGGCCCTCCTCCTCGCTGGGCTGTTCGTCCTTCCCGGTGCCGTCGATGACCGACAGGAAATCCGCCACCTTGGCCTTGCGTCGGGGGGGGGCCATCTGCTCTTGCTCCGGGTCTCGGGGCAGCCCCCGCCGCCGCCGCTCGTACACCGCCGCCAGGAACGGGAAGGAGGTCAACACCTCCCCCAGGCTGCTGGGGGCCAGGTTGAACAGCCCCACCTTGTCCCGCCGGGCCCGGGCGAAGGGCGCCGGCTGGGATGTCTGCAGCGCCTCGTGCAGCCGCCGCGCGTGGGCCATACCCACCACAACCAGTACCCGCTCGTGCTGCTCCAGCATCGCCTGGACCCGGTGGGCCATGCCCAGCTCCCGCCGCAGGTCCAGCTCGTGGGGCTTTTCCCCGGCCGAGGCGTCCAGGTAGGCGTCCAGATAGGCCCCGGCGCCGATGCGCAACACGGCGTACGTGTCGGGGAACGGTTCCGTGTGGCGCAGCGGGTAGTCCACGTCCAGGTCGATGAGGCGCAGCGGCAGCTCGGCAGCGGACGCGGACCGCACGGCCTCCACGAAGGCGTCGGCTGGTTCCACCGGCAGGTAGACCGAGTTCCCCTCGTCGTCCTCGTACAGCAGCACGGAAATCTGGGGCAGCCGGTTGACCGCGGCGCGCAGGGGCGCCATCAGCGTGTCGGGGTACTCCACCGCCACCGCGTCCGGCGCCAGCTCGGCGATGGCCCGGCGCACCAGGTCGGCGTACTCCATGCGGTGGTGGAGGACGGGGAGGATCAGGGCACCGTCTTGCTCGAGGATGCCGTAGCGGTGATGCAGGTCGGTCATGGATGTTGGGCTGTCATTTCGGCGCCGATTCCTCTTTGGTTTTGCGATGATACCGCAGGGGATGGGTAGCATCCGTCACTTTTGCAATCCATAGTTCAGTCGCGAATGCTTGCGCGGTTCGAGTATCCTGCCCGACGATGAATCAAACCCCTTTCAGCTGGCCGAGACCGTGGTTTTTCGTGTCCGACCTCCACGGCGTGATCCCGCGGTACGACACGTTGCTGGACGAAGTATCACGGCGCCAGCCTGCGGCGCTCCTCATGGGCGGGGATCTGCTGCCCAACATGGGCCTGCAGTTCTCCTCCAGGGATATCCGGCACCAGGATTTCATCCATGAATATCTGGTGCCGGAGTTCACTCGACTCAAGACGGAAATGGGGACTACCTATCCGCGTGTGCTTCTCATCCTGGGCAACGACGACCCTCGGATCGAGGAGGCAGCGTTCCTCCAGGCCGGCAGTCAGGGCCTGTGGGAGACCATCCACAACCGGCGAGTCGACGTGGATGGTGTGGCGGTCTACGGCTACTCCCACGTTCCACCGACGCCATTCCACCTCAAGGACTGGGAGCGGTACGACGTATCCCGTTTTGTCGATCCCGGGTGTGTCTCTCCGGAAGACGGACATCGAACGATCGCGGTGGACGCGCACCGTATCCGCTGGGCGACGATCAAGGACGATCTCGAAAAACTCACTGGCGAAGAAGACGTGGGGGAGGCCGTCTTCTTGTTCCACTCGCCACCGTACAAGTCCCGCCTGGACCGAGCGGCCCTGGATGGCAAGATGGTGGACCACGCACCCCTGGATGTGCACGTGGGCAGCATCGCCATCCAGCGCTTCATTCGGAACCGCCAACCCCTGCTCACCCTGCATGGCCACGTCCATGAATCCGCGGCGCTGACCGGGTCCTGGCAGGACACCATCGGCGGTACCACGTGCCTGACGGCGGCCCACCACGGGCCGGAGTTGGCACTCGTCGAATTCCATCCAGGGCCCGAGCTGGGAGCACGGCGTCAGCTCCTCGGCTCTCAGAACGATTCCGATAGCGGAGTGAAAGAATGACCGACCACGATCAGGACTCCGAGTCGACCGTCGCGGACAATCAGCAATATCTGGAAGACCTGCTTGTGCGCTACGCCACCCTCGAGGGCCGGATCCGTCAGGCGCTGTTGATGGCGCTGCACGGCCGCGGCCTGACCTCCATCGATGAGATCTACAAGGAAGCCCGTCAGCGCGCCCAGCTCTCGACTCTTCATGAAGAGCTGCCCCTGGACGACAACGTTCAGGTCGCCCACCGCTGGGACGATGCGGAGCGCAAACATATCCAGGACGTGACGCTGGAATTCGCTGCCCGGAAGTTGGACCGCGACGAGATCGACGATCTGGTCAATCTGACACGCAAGCGAGAAAAAGCCGCCACCCTGGAGGAGATCGCATCCCTATCCTCCGTCTCGTTCGGGACTCTGGCCCGCAAGGTGCGCAGCTTCTGCCGCCTGCCGCTGGGGCAGACCACCCTGGACGAAGGAGAATCCACTTCGGTGCGCCTGGCCCTCATCCGTCGATTCATCTCCGAGCAACTGGAGTTCCAGAGCGTGGCCAAGGCGCACCTCTGGATCCGGGATTTTGACGATCTGCTGGATCGCACCATCGGCGACGAGGAGGGCATGGGGCGCATCGGCGGCAAGGCGGCCGGCCTCGTGCTGGGGGCCAAGATCCTGCAGCAGGCCCGCGAGAAGGCCCCCGACGCCCCCAAGATCGAGCTGAAGACCCCCGAGTCCTTCTACCTGCGTTCGGACGTGATGGAGGCGTTCCTGCGCCACAACGGCCTGCGACACCTCCAGGATCACAAGTACCAGGATTTCGACAAGATCCGGAATGACTACCCCCTGCTGAGGGACCTGTTCAAGAACAGCGAGTTCCCGCCGGACACCGTCCGGCGACTGGACGCCCTGCTGGATCGAGTGGGCACCCATCCCCTCATCGTGCGCTCTTCGAGCCTCCTCGAAGACCGCTTCGGTACGACCTTCGCGGGTAAGTACCGCAGCGTGTTCGTCTGCAACCAGGGGAGCAAGCAGGAGCGGCTTCGCGAGCTACTGGGCGCCATCGCCGAGGTATACGCCAGCTCCCTGCACCCGGATCCGATCCGTTATCGACGGCGTCACGAGCTGCTGGATTTCGACGAGAGCATGGCCGTGTTGATCCAGAAGATCGTGGGGCAGCAGGTGGGCAAGTACTTCTTACCGACCTGGGCCGGAGTCGCCTTCTCCCACAATCCCTACCGGCGCAACCCGCGGATCAAACCCGAGGACGGTATGGCCCGCGTGGTCTTCGGGCTGGGGACCCGGGCCGTCGATCGGGTCAGCACCGACAAGCCCCGCATTCTGCCGCTGGGATTGCCCGCCCTACGGCCGGAGATCAAGGCGGTGGATATCGCCGACGCAGCGCAACAATCCGTCGACCTGCTGAATCTGGAGACCAATGTCTTCGAAACCCGGCCGGTCGCCGATGTCCTCGCGGAGCAAGCCAGCATTCCCGGGTTGAACCAGGCGTTTTCTGCCTTCCAGCATGGAGCCATCCGGCCCGTGGTGGGGGACGGCCTGCTCAACGATCCCGATGAGCTGATCGTCACCTTCGACCGCTTTGCCCAGTCCAGCCCGTATCCGGCCTTCATCCGCTGGTGCCTCCGGACACTGGAGGCGTCCTACGGGTGCCCGGTGGATATCGAATTCGCCTTCGACGGCGATGATTTCCACCTGCTGCAATGCCGCCCTCAGGCTGTACGCAAGGGGCAGGAACGGATCAGCGTCCCCGGAGATATCGAAGAAGGCGCCCGCATCTTCTCGGCCAACCGCGACATCATGACGGGTGCGGTGCACGACATCGACACGGTTGTCCTGGTCGATCCCCGCGACTACAACGCCCTGCCCTCGGACAACCTCCGCATGGAGGTGGGCCGGATCATCCGCAAGCTCAACGATGCGCTGGTCGATCGCCGGTTCATCCTGGTGGGCCCCGGGCGCTGGGGGAGCCGCGACCTGCGTATGGGCGTCCGCGTCACCTATTCGGACATCGACCACACGAAGATGCTCATCGAGGTCGCCCGGACCCAGGCGGGGTACACGCCCGAGGTCTCCTACGGTAGTCACTTCTTCCAGGACCTGGTGGAGTCGGACATCCACTACCTCGCCCTGTATCCCGACGCCCCGGACATCACCTTCAACGAGGCATTCCTCCACGGATCTCCCAATGTGCTGGTAGACCACCTACCCGACGCATCCCAGCTCGCCGGTGTGGTGCGGGTCATCGACGTGCCCGCCGTGACGGGCGGCAAGTTGTTGCAGGTCCTCATGGATGGCGACGGGCAGCGGGCGCTGGGCCACCTGGGGGGCCCTCGAGCCTGAGCCTCACCCGTCGTCGGCATCCACCACGGGCTGATTCAGGGGGAGCGGGCGTGCGGCATCCGTCACCGCGCCGATCTTGATCGCCCAGCTGGTACGCGCGGCGATATCCTCGTCGGTGACGTAGTGCACATCCAGCAATCCATCGCAGCGATAGCCCGTGCGCTGGTAATTGATCTGCGCTAGCGCCATGCTCCAACCATCCAGCCAGAGATTGAGCGCATCGAGTTGCTGGGGTTCGTTCCGCACGTGGATCAGCAGGTCGATGTCACTCCCGGGCCCGGCCGTGGCGTTCTTGGTGCTCCCGAAGACGTACATGGCCACGACCCCGAACCGGTCCGGATCCAGACGGCGGGCCAGGTCTTCGGCCATGCGCCAGCGCCAGCGCCAGAACTCCTCTTGCTTCAGATAGGGTGCCGGTATGGTCTTTTGTTGCGGCGCCTGCACCGTCTCGTCCGGTGGCACGAGTACGGCCATCGCCTCGGCCAGATCGGCGTTCATCAGGATCCGCAATAACCTCCCGTCCTTCTCCGCAGGTACGTTGACCACCTTGATCACGTCGGAGAGGTGTTCGAACTCCGGGAGCATCTTGGCCAGCAGATTGTTGCACCGCAGGAAGAAACGCTCCTTGAAGATCACCCCCTCCTTGTCCGGATACAGGGGCAGGTAGCGGATGCGGGCCTCGACAAGATCCTGGAAGAAGTGGGTACCGAACGAGAGATCCGGCACATAACCGCCCTTGGCCCGGGCGATCTCGATGAGCATCGCCGTATTCTTGATATCGGAATAGGTGACGCTCACCCCCAGCTTGATGTCCCCGCGGCTCCCCCATCGGCCAGGGCCCGCCAGGGCAAAGCGTCGTTTGGGCAGCCGCTTGTTGAGCTTGCCCACCGCCCGGCCGACCTCCTTCATCTCGCTGACCCCCGGCAGGGCGCCGTAGGCTTCCGGGTCGACGTACACCATGTAGCTCAGGTCTGGGATCCAGCCATTGGAGACGTGCCGGTGGGCGGTGAAGATGATGTCCCGCTTGTCCACGTCCCGCGGGATCGCCGCCGGATAGGAATCGTCGGCGGGGCTCTGCGCCCGGCACTGCACCAGGTATAGATCCTCACCATCGTGGGCAAATTCGATGTCCACCGGTTTGCCCATCTTCTCCTCGAGGATCTTGAGGATCTTGCCCATGCGCGAGATGAACGGGCTGGAGGAGATGGCCCCCTCGAAGGTGGCCACCAGTTCGTCGTTTTCCGGGTCCGTGAGCAGGGTGACCGGTTTGCGCAGTAGATCCCCGTCGAGGACCGAAAATACGTCCTTGAAGCCTGGATATTCGGTGCCAACCTGGGCCAGCAGATCCCGGATATCGACGGTGCAGAAACAACCCTCTTCCAGGTCGATGACATCCGCATAGCGCGGCGAATACCGCACCACCTCATCGACGCTGGCGTTGACCCGCAGGTTGGGCTGCTGAGGGACCGCCAAGACCGGGTAATCGTCCGTCACCCTGTCGACGGCGCGGCTGCCCAGGCCGGGCACCAGCCGGATGAGTCCGTCTTCCCTCTTGATCCGGGGCGACCAGCGGAACTCGTTGCTGCTGAAGGCAACGCCCGCAAAGGCCGGGAAGTAGTATTTGCCGACCTTGCGGCCCACCATCTCCTGGATCAGGATCCCCATCTCCTCGTTGAAATCCAGCAGCCCGTGCTCCTTACGGTATTCGATGGGATCCGGCCCGAAGGTGGAGGCGTAGATCTCCGCGATGGCGTCCAGTAGCGCGGCCGTGCGCTCCTCCTTGGTGCCCTGGTTGGCCAGGAACAGGCTCTTGTACTTGCCCGAAAACGCGGTGCCCACACGATCCTCGAGCAGGCTCGAGCTGCGCACCACCAGCGGCTTGTCGACGAACTCGTCCAGGACCACCGACACCCCCTTGATCATCTCTGGATGGTGCCGGGAGCTCTTGAACAGCTGGATGATGTTGGGGTAGTCGTGCCGGACCTCGTCGACGCCCTTGTACTTCTGCTCCAGCACGTCCTCGAGGTCGTTGTAGGCGATGAAGCGGCGCATGGAGCTGGAGACGACGAACCAGCTCTTGGGGACCTTGACCCTGAACTCATCGTTGATGGCCTTGGTCTTGCGCAGGATGCGGTGGGCCAGGATGATCCCCGACGCCTTACCGCCGAGCCGGCCGTAACTGTCCGAGAGCATCAACACCCGGTCCAGGATCCGCTCGAAGGCGTGGGTGCCCACGTACTCCTTGGCCACCGTGATGAATTCCAGCTGCTCGGTCAGCAGCCGGTGGATGAGGGCCACACGGAGCCCGGATACGGTGTGCAGGGGCAGCTCCTCGTTTTCGCCCACGACGTGGTGGAGCCGCCGCAACGCATCGGCGATCTCGGGCAGGGACGACAGCTGGCTGTGCAGCACCTTGATGAACTGGCTCGCCCGATCCTCGACCATCCAGCGCTGGACGCGGTCCAGGATCTCCTGGTCACTGATATGCCGCGATGCGAGCTCGAACGGTTCGTCGGTGAGCAGCCAGGAATCGTCCCGCTTTGCCAGCACTCCGGGGGCGTTCACCTCACCCAGCTGGATATCTGGATCGCTGGAACTGGCGGCCCCACGCAGCACCCAGCTGCCCGCCTCTTCGACGCCGGTCCAGAACAGGTGATTGATCATCTTGCGAGCGATGCGCTGGTACAGATCGATGTCCGTCCGGCGGAGCAGGGCCAGGGGAGCGCGCCACTCATCCGGATTGGCCGCTTCGATCTCGATGGTCGCCTGTTCGAAGTCATGCCGGACGGTCTTGAGCTGCTGATAGAACAGGTGGTGCGACATGCGCTCGGCGATGGTCTTGATCAGGCGGATTTCCTCCTTGAGGAAGGGCCCCTGATCTTCGGTGGGCCGCCATTCGGTGTAATAGACACGGAGTTCTCCTTCGACGACGTCCTGCACGACGATCGGCGTCTTCAGCAACCACGACGTGGGGCGAAAATCGCCGGAGCGCCAGGTCTGGTCCTGATAGGTGATCTCGGCCTGGCAGATGTCCGGGTACTGCCAGCCCGGGGGGATGATCTTCACCAACCGCTGGAAAACCTCTCCTTCGACCATCTCGGGCCGGGCCAGGATCTCCTCGACCTCGTACAGGCAGTTGAGTTCCTTGGCGCGCTCCTGAAGCGCGGAAAGAAGCTTGTCGACCGGTAGGTTGTCACTGGTCATCGTGTCGGATCACTCCCCTGCGCGACCGCCCGTCGGCCCGCACACTGAGCGGAACGCTCGACCGCACATGTTTGACGAACGCTCCCTCGTTGACGGTCTCCTGAGCCTCGAGCCAGCCCCAGTCGATGTGGTGGCGGCCGTCGTGCCGCATCGTGAAGTACAAGATCTGGAATGCGATGAGGTTCTGGAAGAAATGGGAGCCCTGGCTCGGATCGGGGCTCATCTTGGGTAGTGTCGTCTCGACGATCACCCGGGCCCCGGAGATATTGCTGTAGTCCACGGGAATGCCCAGCCAGGGATCCGAACTGCCCCACCGTCCAAAACCGATGAGCACATACGTGCGTCCCTCGGCGACGGCCTTGCGGTTCAGCTCATCGACCTCTTCGGCGATCGTCCGGGTCTTTGCCGCGTCGAAGCTCTCCGGCTTGACGTAGATCACATCGACGAGCCCCGAACGGCTCCCGTTGCCCATCACGTGTTCGGCGGCGAGCAGCTTATCGGGGGCCGCCAACTCCTCATCGGTGACGTCGACGGACTCGTCCGAGACGGCCATTGGCCTCACCTGCAGGTACCCGAAGCGGGCGATCTGGCCGTACTTCTTGCCCAGGTTCACCGCAAACTCCATCTCCACCGGTGCGCCGAGCGCCTCTTCGGAGACGGCGAGCAGCTTCTTGAGCAGGCCGTTCAGCTTGATGTCGCTGAAGGTCAGGATGGGGGCAAAATCGATGACCCGCGGCCCCTTGTTGCCGACACCGGGAACGATCCGGCCGGAGGCGCCATCAAACGTTGACGCGACGAAACGCAGCGAATCGTCGTATTCGGCGTCGCTCAGCTTGGCGTGCACCATGTACTCCGTTTCGCGCATCGGATCCGGGAGCGGCGGACGGCCCATGTGGACTGTCCAGAAACGATTCTGCGTATTCTTGAGCAACTCCCGGACGCCGCCCAGTGGTGGCGGCTTCTGCGGATAGGCGGGGGAGTAGGTCCACGAGAGCCCGCCATCGACGATGGTCTTGCCCAGGCCCAAAGCCAGGTTGACCACCCCTTGCTCCGGCAGGGCGCGGCCGGTGGGATAATAGTTGAACGAACGTGCCACGCCGGACAGGGTGGGGTAGTAGCGCTCTCCGACCCTCAAGCCCACCAGGTCTTGCACGATGACCGCCATCTTCTCCCGCTCGATGTCCTGGTTCACGGACGCGGCATACGCCTTGGCCGAGCGAAAGAATGTGGAGGCATAGACAAACTTGATCGCCTCCACCAGCTTGCGGAAACGGGTGTCCGTGTCCGCCTGGTTGTTGGGGATCATCTTGGTGCCGTAGACCCCGGCAAACGGGTGGTGCAGGTCGTCCTCGAGCAGGCTGGACGAACGCACGGCGAGCGGCACGCGCCGGTGGCCCAGCAACGCTCTGAGGTCCCCCACGAACGCGGCGGGGAACTCGGCTCGCTGGAAGGCGTGGGCGATGCGGTCGTCCGGCTCGTCGGAAAACGCGATGTCCGCCAGCCGGTTGTGGGCCATGAAGGCATCGAACACGTCGGTGGTGATCACCGTCATGACTGGAACGTCGATCTCGAAGCCAAGGAATGCTTCCGAGTCGAACGCCCCCAGGATGGACGTCTGGACCAGCTGAAGACTCGACGCCTTGCCCCCCAGGGAGCCGTCGCCGATGCGCGTGATGGTCGGAGAACGATCCAGGTGGGCCCGATCCAGGTGTGGAACAACCGTCGTCGAGGACGTGTTCATCCTTGCCTCCCTGCGAGGCAGGCCCCACCCACGTGCTGGGGGGTGACTATACCCAACCTCGTTCGTGGCACGCTGTGGCCACGCGATTGATCGAGATGACGTATGCAGCGTCGCGCATGAAGAGCTTCTTCTTGCGCGCCAGATCACTCACCGCGATGAAAGCGGCCGTCATCTTGATGTCGAGCTTACCGAGAACCTCGTCCATCTCCCAGTAGTACCCCATGTTGGACTGCACCTGCTCGAAGTAGCTGCAGGTGACGCCGCCCGCGTTACACAGGAAGTCGGGGATCACGAAGATGCCGCGCTCGGCGATGACCTTGTCGGCCTTGGGAGTGGTGGGCCCGTTCGCGCCTTCGGCGATGATCTTGACCCGCTTCTGGATCCGCTCGACGTTGCTCTGGTTGATCTGGTTCTCCAGGGCGGCGGGGATGAGGATGTCCACGTCCTGATCGATCCAGACGTCACCGGGCAGCACCTCGTAGCCCAGCTCCGCGGCCTTGTCCTTCTGGATGCCGCCAAAGCGGTCGGTGATGCCACGCAGCTCCTCGAGCTTGACGCCGTCGGCCTTCTTGAACGAGTAGGACGTCTGGTCCTCCTGGTCCCACGAAGACACGCAGATGACCTTGCCGCCGATCTGCTCGTACAGCTCGATGGCGTACTGGGCCACGTTGCCGAAGCCCTGCACACTGGCCGTCGTATCGCTGGGACGCAGGTCCAGCTGCTTGAGGGCCTCGCGGATGGTGTAGACAACGCCATAGCCCGTGGCCTGGGTGCGGCCCAGCGATCCGCCCATACCCACGGGCTTGCCGGTGATCAGGCCGGGGTAACGCCCGCCGGTGAGGACCTCGTACTCGTCCAGCATCCACAGCATGTGCTGTGCGTTGGTCATCACGTCCGGCGCCGGAACGTCCTGCACGGGGCCCACGTTGCGGGAAAGCTGCCGCATGAAGCCGCGGCAGATCTGCTCCTGCTCGTGCTGGCTGAGGTTGTGCGGATCGCAGATGACGCCACCCTTGGCGCCGCCCAGTGGGATATCGACCACGGCGCACTTCCACGTCATCCACATGGACAAGGCGCGCACGGTATCGACGGTCTCCTGCGGATGGAAGCGGATGCCACCCTTGCACGGCCCGCGGGCATCGTTGTGCTGGACCCGGAAGCCCTGGAACACCTTGACGCTGCCGTCGTCCATCCGCACGGGGATGCTGAAGTGGAATTCCCGCAGGGGGCTGCGCAGCAGCTCCCGGGGCGCCTCGTCGAGCCCCAACATGTCGGCGATCTTGTCGAACTGCGTCCGGGCCATCTCGAAGGGGTTAAAGCCAGCCTGTTCCATGCCTCGTCTCCTAAAGCGCCGCGCGCGCGTTGCTGCGCGCCGGGACCGTACATATGGCTCCGCAAATGGACGCTGTCAAGACTTGCAAAGGGGACCGCACTTGCCGCCGTTTCGTGAGAACCCTCCCCTGGATAATCCGGGATGTCCCGCCGATCCTCAAAGCGGGGAACCGGCGGCGGTACGGGAAAGCGCACCTGCGCGCATGAACTTCGAATCAATACGCCTGTTGTATATACATATTTTGTTTTCATATATATCATCTCATCGTGCCGAACGCCTTCCGACCATGGCTAACGCTGCCACCGATGTTGGTCACGCTCGCGTTCACCGGCCTGGCAACCGCCCAGCAGAGTGATCCACCCGCCGACGACGAACCCACGGAAGACGAGACCGACCCCGACGAGGAGGACGCGCCAGAAAAGGACGACGAGGTCGTCGAGGTCCAGGCCCAGCGTCCCAAGGAGGGCGCCACCGAGGAGACGGTGGAGCGGGAGCAGATCGAGACCTTCCCCCACCGGGACGCAGAGGAGCTGCTGAAGCTGTCGCCGGGGCTGCACCTGTCGGCCCACGGAGGCCGCGGCAAGGCGTACCAGATCTTCGTGCGCGGCTTCGACGCGGTGCACGGCTCGGACGTGGCCGCGTCGCTGGAGGGCATCCCCCTCAACGAGGCGTCGCACATCCACGGCCAGGGGTACCTGGACCTGCACTTCATCCCCTCGGAAGCGGTCATCGGCCTGGACCTGGCCAAGGGGGCGGTGCGAGCAGACCGGGGGGACTTCGCCATCGCCGCCTCGGCGGACTACCACGTGGGGCTAGCCGAGCCGGGCCTGCGGGTCGGGATCGGCGGAGGCACCGACCAGTCGCTGCGGGCGAAGACCGCGTTCCGCCCGCCCACGGCCGGCGAGGACACCTTCGTGGCCGGGGACGCCGAGTGGTCCGAGGGGGTGGGCCAGCAGCGGGGGTACCGGTCGGCGCGGGTGCTGGGCGGCGTGGGCGGCGACGTGGGCGGCGGCCACCTGCGGTGGATCGGGGCGGCCTACAGCGGCCGCTTCGAGTCGCCCGGAGTACTGCGCGAGGACGACCTCGACGCCGGCACTGTCGGGTTCTACGACGCCTACACGGACGACGGCGGGGGCAGCTCCCATCGCCTGCTGACCGGCGGGATCCTCGACGTGACGGGGGAATGGGACCAGTTCTCGCTGCTGCTGTGGGGCGGCTGGCGGCAGCTGGCGCTGACCCGCAACTACACCGGCTGGTCGATGCATCCAGGCACGGGCGACACCCGGCGCCAGGAGCAGGAGGCCCACTCCTGGGGCGCCACCGCTCGCTACACCCGTGGCCTCGAACTGGCTCGCGATGTGTCCACCATCGAGGCCGGGCTGTCGGTGCGCGGCGATCACCTGACCCAGGGGGAGCAAGGCCTGGATTCCGATGGCGCGCCGTGGGTCACCTACGGGGACGCCGACATCACCCAGATCAATCCGGCGGCCTGGCTGAAAGCCGACGTGGGGCTCTTCGAGCGGGTGCGCCTGGTCCCGGCGATGCGGGCGGACCTGTTCGCCTGGCAGGTGGTCAACCGGCTGGACGCCGAGGGTCAGGTGATCGCCGATTCGACGGCCGCCACCCCCCACGCCTGGGCCCTGTCTCCCAAGGCCGCCGCCGAGTTCATCGCGGCCGAGGGCTGGCGCTGGTACCTGTCCTACGGCCGGGGATTCCGCTCGCCACAGGTGCGCAGCGAGGAGGCCCCCATCGGCAAGGCGGACACCGTGGAGATCGGGACCCACCTCTACCGGGTCCGCGGCCTCGACCTGCGGGGGGCCTTCTTCTACACCTTCGTGGCCTCGGAGATCGTCTTCGACCACGTGGCTGCCAAGTTCCTGGCGTCCGGCTCCACGCGGCGCCTGGGCGGTGAGCTGATGGCCGAGCTGCGGCCGGTGCGATGGCTGCGCATCGAGGCCGATGTGACCTACGCCGACGGCCGCTACACCGCCACGGCCGAGCCCATCCCCTACGCGCCGCGCTGGCTCGTCTCCGGCGGGCTGTACCTGGACCACGCCTGGACGGCGCAGCGCAAGGCCACCGGCAAGACCGGCCTCCCCTGCGCCGCCTCCGCCGGCCTGCGCTCGTGGGTGCTGGGCCCCCGCCCGCTGCCCGGGGGGGCGACCTCCCACAGCGCCTGGGTCACCGATCTGGTGGCCGGGTTGCAGGTCGGGTCAACTTTCGTGGGGCTGCACGTGGACAACCTGTTCGCCCGCAAGTGGCGGGACGGCGAGTTCGTCTTCCCGTCCTGCTTCGACCCCACCTCCCCCTGCTCGGCCTTGCCGGTGCGCCACGTGACGGCGGGGACGCCCTGGGCGCTGCGTATGACCGCCGGGATTCACGTGCCATGAGGAGTCCAACCACCATGACCTCCGATCCGATCCGATTCCTCGCCGCGTTGCTGGCCGCGGCGGCGCTGCTGTCGCTCAACAGTTGCCTCGGTGGCGAGGAGCCGGTGCTGATCTCCATCCCCATCGAGGCCGCCTCCGCCCAGCCCGCGGCCTTCCAGACGGCCGCCGGGTACGACGTAGAGTTGGACGAAGGCGTGGTCGTGCTGGGAGCCCTGTTGTTCAACGAGCCGGCAGAGGTGGCATCCGCCCCGCGCCGCCCGTGGCAGCTATTCGCCCCCGCAGTAGCCCACGCCCACCCCGGGCACGACATGGCCGGCGATGTCCAGGGCGAATGGGCCGGGACCACCTTCGTGGATCTGCTCGCGCCGCCGGCCATCGTGGGCGACGGCAGCTTCTACGAGGGCAGCTACGAGACCGCCAGTCTGGACCTGCTGCAAGACGGCGTGGACGGTGACGCCGGCCTGGAGGCGGCCCACCCGGCGGCGGGCCACACGCTGTACCTCTCCGGCACCGCCGACGACGGCAACGGGTCGATCCCCTTCGAGTTCGTGGTGGATCACACCAAGACGATCCTCGGCCTCCCGTTCGAGGCCACCGTGGCCCAGGGTGACGCCCCGACCGTGACCCTGCTCGTGGACCCGGCCGAGATCCTGGGCCACCTTGCCTTCGCCGACCTCGACGACGACGGCGACGGCCAGATCACCCAGGACGACGAGAACGCGTCCAATCCGCTCATGTTCGGGGTGGAGAGCACCCTGGCGTACGCATTCGAGATCAACTGAATCAAACCAACATCTGGGAGAAACCCATGCGCAAGTTCCTGTTCCTGCTCACCCCGATCCTGTGGACCTCCGGCTGCACCGGCAGCGGCACCTGGGCCGTCGAGACCTGGGGCGAGGAGTACATCGAAGAGGAGATCCCCGCCGCCGACGTGGACGACGGCTACACCATCGTCTTCGACGAGTTCCTCGTTGCGATGAGCGGCGTGGCGCTGGTGGACGGCAACGGCGACGAGGTGGCCACCATCGACAGCCAGCAGGTCTTCGACATGGCCCAGGCCGGCCCCCACGCGGTGGGCGACGCCGACGTCCCGGCCACCTTCTACGATCACGTGGACATGGTCCTCTCGCCGGCCAGCGATGCCGTCGCCGGCAACGCTACCGACGCCCAGCTGGCGTGGATGAACGACAACGGGCTGTCCGTCTCGGCCTCCGGGTCGGCGACCCTGGGCGGTGACACCTTCACCTTCGCCTGGGACTTCGACACCTCCACCCACTACGCCTGTGAGCCGGACCTGACCATCGCCGACGGCGGCGAGGGCAGCACCCAGCTGACGATCCACGGCGACCACCTGTTCTACGACGACCTGGAGGATCCGGACGCGGGGGTCGCCTTCCAGGCGCTGGCCGACGCGGACGGGGACGGGGACGGGGACGGGGAGATCACCCGAGCGGAGCTGGAGGCGGTCGATCTGGCGACGACCGGCTACGGCGTGGGCCAGTACAGCGAGGTCACCGATCTGTGGACCTTCGTCTCCCACCTGACCCGCACCCTCGGCCACATCGACGGCGAGGGGCACTGTCACGTCGAGTTCTGAATTCACCCGCTGCTCGATGCCAGCGGCCGGCCACGTAGTCGTTGCGAAAGTACGTACCAGGCAGCCTTGACCCATCGAGAACGGACAAGGAGGCCGCCATGAGATCCCGAAACCTGGCCCATATTCTTCGAGTCTTGTTCCTTTGTGTACCGATCGGGGGGTGCACGGTCGTCCGTGGGAACGACATGAACATCACTGGGTGGGGCATCCACCCTGGCGAGGGAAGCAGTCTCTAATATGCTGTTGGGGGCCCTATTCTTCGGTCCGGAGGTCACGTTCGAGGTGCATGAGGTGCCGGGAAATCGTCATTCCTTTGAAACTTCGCGCGTTTCCCACAACACATTGGTGATCAACCAATGCCCATCGACCTTGGACAGATGCAGGTGGTCGATGTATTCCTTACAGGTTGTTTTTACGCTTGCGGTGGTCGGGCTGATGTCCAGGACGATTACCTCGATTTGTCTCTGATCCACTGGCACATCCGCCCCACCCCCATTGCGCGTGAATGCGACCATGGCCTCCTTGGAAACGGTCCGCAGGAAGCAGCTCCCGTCGGGCATGCATTGGAGTTTGCGTTTGACCAGATCCGGGTGCAACGCGCGGCTCATGCGCTCTGTATCCGCCTCGTACCAACCTTCGATGTAGTCGAGGGCTGCCTGGCGGACAGCAGTTTCTTCGGAAGGCGCCGGATCATCTGGCCGCGCAGCGGCGGCATGTATCGAAAGCAGCGCGGCAATGAACAGGGGGATCAACAGAATGTCCGGATCGAATTTCATGGCATGGCCCTCATCAAGCATGTTGCGCATTTTGACGACAGAAACACCTACTCCACGTAAGGCAGCGCCTCCTCCCCCAGCACCATCTTGATCGACTGCTCGAGCAGCTCCCCATCCACCTCCTCGCCCCGCTTCCGGGCCACCTTGGCCGCATAGCGGGCGATGTTGATGCCATCCCGCACGGTGTACTGCTCGTTGTGGCCGTGGGCCCGCTGCAGGAAGTCCACCACGTAGGCCAGGATCTGCTCCTCCACGAAGGGCAAGTTCTCCTGCAGGATCAACAGCTCCTCGTCCCGCTCGGGGAACTCCAGGTAGATCTGCGGTTGGAGTCGGGAGTGGATGTACTCGGGTAGCTCGAAGGTGGAGGCGTCGTCGTTCATCGTCGCCACCAGCCGGAAGTCGGCGTGGGCCTGGATCTTGATGCCCGCCACGATGGACTCCACGTAGCGCCGGTTGTCCAGCAGGGGCGCCAGCGAGGCCCAGGACTTCTCGCTCATGCGATTGCCCTCGTCCAGCACACACACGCCGCCACGCAGCATGGCCGTCACCAGCGGGCTGGCCACGTAGCGGATGTCCCCCTGGGCCGCCACCACCGGGGTTACCAGCAGGTCCTCGGGGCGAGTGTCCATGGTGGCCTGGTAGATGTACACGTCCCGGCCCAGCGCCTTGCCCGCGGCATACGCCAGCGTGGTCTTGCCCACTCCGGGCTTGCCCAGCAGGCGAGGGTTGAGGGGCATGTCCCGCTCGTCCAGCACGAACCAGGCGGCCAGCACCTGATTGAGGGGCTGCTCCTGGCCAACCCATTGGATTTCCAGCTCGTCGGGGTGGCAGAGGCTCAGCTCCACCGACTCGATCACGACCCGCTTGGGGGTGTCACTCATCGTCGTTGTTCTCCTGTGCGTACAAGGTGGCCAGCTTCTGCACTTGCTCGGCGACGTGGCCCCGCAAGCTGCCGGGCGCCAGGACCTCCACCTCCGTGCCGTAGGACATCACGAAGGAGACCAGCTCCGGGGTCACCGGCACGGCCATGCGCAGCTCGATGGAGCCGTCATCCTGGCGTTCGCTGGTGGCGTCCCCTGGCCAGCGCCGCTCCTCGACCAGGTGGGCCACGGTAGCGGTGAAGCGCAGCACCACCGGTTCGGGTTGGCCGCCCCAGACCCCCAGCCGGTCGCCGAAGACCTGGGCCGGATCGTAGCCTTGGGGATGGTGGAACCGCTCCTTGCGCAACGCCCGGGCGTCCCGGATGCGTTCCACCGCCAGCAGCCGGGTGAACGATCCCTCCCGCGCCTCGAACGTCGCCTGACCGTGCAGGTACAGGCCATCGTCGTACAGCACCATCGTGTAAGGGCAGAACCGGCAACGGAAGGGGTCGCGGCCGGGCGGTTTGTACTCCAGCTCCAGGACGTGGCGCCGGACCACCGCCAGGAACAGCTCGTCCAGCACGTCGTCTTGCTCCCCGTAGCTCCGCGCGCCGCGGGTGGCGTGGTAGAAGGACAGGGAGAGCCCGGCCGGACCCGCCGTGTGCCGCTCCAGCCCCGAGTCCTTTCCGATACTGCGGAGCACGTCGTCGATGCCGTCCCCCACCACCGTGCCGTGGGCCAGCGGCAGGTAGCGCAGCGCCGCCATCACCGAGGCGTACTGGTAGAGCCCCGCTTGCACCGGCGCCACGGAGCTACGCAGGCGCAGCGCCGGCTTGGTCCCGCGCATGGTGCGCTCCACCAGCGGCTCGCCGTTGTCGGCGACGAACTCGGTCTGCAGGATGCGGGCGTAGCGCTGCACCGTGCGGTGGCCCACACCCAGCGTCTCGGCGATGGACTCGTAGGTCCAGCCCAGCGGTCGTTCGACCAGCCCCAGCGCGATGCGCGCCAGGCGCAGGCCGGAGGAATAGGTGACAGCGGCGTTCCCCATGGTCTCCGTGCTCCCTGCTGGACCCCGTCAGGCCCTGTCGTCGAAGCAGGATACCGTCTTATCGCTTCTGGAGTCGCACGAAGTGCGCGATGGACCGGTCCCAGGTTGCCTCGGCCGCCGTGTCGAAGTAGCACGCCGGCAGCTGGTTCTTGGTCCTGTGGTAGGTCAGGCAGTCGCAGCAACGCCCGTGGCGTGGGCAGCCGGGGTAGGTACAGTTGCAGACCTTGCAGTTCTGGTCGTGGGACTCACAGGGCTTGGCCATGGCATCTCCCTAGCGTCGGTTTTCTCCGCGGGATAGATAAAAAAGGCACATCTGTTTCGGCCGTACAATGGCACATTCGGGTTGAAGGCAACGAACAACGCGCCGATAGCCCGCATATGCTAACCGGCGCTCCTCGGGAGGAGAACCCATGCACCATCTCAGAACTCTGTGGATCCTGGCCTGCGCCCTGTCCCTCGTCCTGGCCCTGGGCTGCGAGTCGACGGACGACGACGACGAAGAAGAGGCCGTGGACACGGACGGCGACGGACTCAGCGACGCGGACGAGGCCGAGTTCGGCACCGACCCCAACATGGAGGACACGGACGGCGACGGGCTGACCGACCTGGAGGAGTACGACCTGGGCAGCGACGGCACCGAGTGGGACAGCGACGGCGACACCTACGGCGACTATGACGAGGTGGTGGAGGGCACGGACCCCGCCGACCCGGACAGCCGCATCTACATCGGCTACTGGCCCTACAACCCCGACAAGGGGGACATCGAGGGCACGCCCATCGCCTCTATGTCGCGGGTCCACGAGGGAGAGGTCTTCGGCCACTTCATCGGCCCGGACCAGTGGGGCGACGAGGTGGACCTGTACGACTTTGCCGGCCAGGGCAAGTACACCATCGTCGACGTCTCCACCGTCTGGTGCGGATACTGCAAGGAGATGGCCGCGTACCTGGCGGGCATGGAGTCCTACTTCGACAGCTACGACGACACCCTCGGCGAGCTGCCGGGCCTGGTCTCCGATGGCAAGCTCCAGTGGGTGACCTTCCTCTCCCAGAACAACGACATGGAAGAGCCGGAGCAGGAAGACTGCGCCCAATGGGACGAGGACTATCCCAACGAGAAGGTGCCGGTCATCGCCGACCTGGACCAGGACGCGCCGGGCCACATCATGCTGGAGGGCTACCCGTCGATGGTTCTGCTGGACGAGGACATGGTCTTGATCCTGAACGCAGATTCCTACTTCGATACCCTCGAAGAAGCCATCGCCCTATCCCGCTGATCGCCAGCCAGGCGAGCAACATCCCCCCCGCCCGCGCCGGATCCGTCTCCAGCGAGCAGCTGCATCCCCCGGCACCTCCGGCCGAATCATCGTCGTCCGTTTGGTCGTCGTCTCCACTCGCGTCGTCATCGTCATCGTCGGCGGCGTCATCGTCGTCGCCGGCGGGCTGGGGGCAGTCGAAGGTGGCCTTGAAATCCACGCTCAAGCCGCCGGGGTCCTGCTCCTCCGTGCGCTGGAACGCGCCGGCGTGCGGCGGATCCAGCGGGGCCTGATCACAAAAATCGTGGGCCGCCGCGTCGGCCAGCACGCCCGCGCTGCCATCCACCAGGGGGCCGCCCTCGGCGGGCCAGTAATCCAGCTGCGAGGCGTCCGCGAAGCAGTCCCCGGCGGTGGGGCACAGCACGTTGCCCTGCACGACCACGTTGCCGCCCAGCTGGGGTAGCTCGGCGCCACCTTCCCGCCACAGGGCGTTGTTGGCCAGCGTCAGGTCGTCCCCGTCCCAGCTGGAGATGCGGATCGCCCGCTCGTCCACCCCCACCGCCGTATTGCCGGCGATGGTGACGCCCCGTTGCAGGCCCCGGCCGTCGTAGTCGTAGGCGTAGATCGCCCCCTCCACGCCACCCACGACGATGTTGCTGTGGACGATGCAGGGCCCGCCACCGATCTCCAGGGAGGCGTTGGCCCGGGAGCCCATCACCAGGTTGCCCGTCACGTAGCTGACGCGGCTGTCGTCGTAGGAGCCGAAGATCTCGATGCCCGGCCCCTGGGTGTCGTGGATGACGTTGTCGCGGACGACGCCGAAGGAATCGACCTTGATCTCCAGGCCGTAGCCCACGCCGCTCGACGTGACGCCGTCGAACAGGTTGCCTTCCACCAGGACATCCGACGACGAGCAGTCCCCCGCGCCGGTGTGGCAGCCGAAGTACAGCCCGGTGGCCTGCAGGTCGGTGAACCGGCAGTCGCGGACCACCAGATCCCAGCTGTCGCCGCTGTTGGCCGCGATGGCCACGCCCCCCACCTGCACGAACTCGCAGTCCTCGATGGCCACGCCCCCGACCTCCTCGCGGACCTTGATGGCCGTGATGCTGGTCTGGGTGGGGCCGAAGGCCAGGTGGCGCAGCACCAGGTGGCTGCCGAACACGTTGATGACGTTGTCCCCGCCCCCCTCGTAGACGATCTGGGGGTGGGGCCCGTCCTCGCCGCGGATCACCAGCGGGTCCCCCTCGGCCCCCGAGGTCTGGATCCAGCAGGGGCCGGCGTGGTCCCCGGCCCCCAGCACCACCTCGTCCCCGGCGCCCATGGCGTTGACGGCCGCGCACCAATCCTCGCCGGCGGCCACGTTCACGGTCGCGGCACCGGCCGGTGCCCCCAGGGCCAAGGCCACCAGGTACACGCCACCCCGAATGGTCGTCCAGCCCATGGTCAGCCCCCCATCAGCGGGAAGTGCACCTTGGGCGGCCGCCGGGCCACGAACTGCTCGGAGATCCGGGCCAGCCGCAGCAGCAGCGCCTCCTCCCAGGCCCGCCCCATGGCGTGGAAACCGATGGGCAGGCCCTGGCTGTCGAACCCCGCGGGGAAGGTGATGGCCGGCAGACCGATGAGGTTGGCGGGGATGATGAACCGCATCAACGCGCTGAGCATGGGCAGGTTGGACTCCCCGGCCTTGAGGGCGTCCGGGGCGATGGCCGGAGCGACGATGCCGTTGGTGGGGGTGGCGATGATGTCCACATCGCGGTAGATGCGCTCGAAGCGGTTCCAGACCCGGGTCCGCATGCGCTGGGCCCGCACGTAGTCCTGGGCCGTCAGCGCGGCGGCCAGCGACAGATTGGAGCGCACGTCCGTGCCCATCTCGTGGCGATGGGCGTCCAGGTGGTCCGACAGGGAGGTGAGCATCTCCGACACGATGGTGATGGTGTGGGCGATGCGGGTGAGGTCCAGCTCCTCGATGTCGATGGCGACGGTGGTGGCGCCCCGCTCCACGAAGCCGTCCACCACGGCCCGGCAGGCGGCGACGATATCCGGCTCGGCGTCCTCGAACCAGGGCTCGTAGATGCCGATGCGCAGCCCCTGCAGGTCGTCGTCCAGGTAGCCCTCCAGATCCGGCGCCGGCTGGGACGCGGTGCCCGGATCGGCCTGGTCCGGGCCGGCCATCGCCGCGTAGGCCAGCGCCACGTCGGTGGCGGTGGCGCCGATGGGCCCCACGTGGGCCACACTCCAGCACAGGGGGGCGGCGCCGTGCTCGCTGATGCGCCCGAAGGTGGCCTTGAGGCCCACCATGCCGTTGAGGGAGGCGGGGATACGGATCGAACCGCCGCCGTCCGCGCCGACGGCCACGGGGCACAGCCCGGACGCGGCGGCCGCCGCCGCGCCGCTGGAGGACCCGCCGGTGTGATGGCCCGGGTCATACGCGTTGCGGGGCGTGCCGTGGTTGAGGTTGAGGCCGGTCACCCCCAGGCCCACCTCGTGCATGTTGGCCTTGCCCGGCAGCAGGGCGCCGGCGGCCCGCAGCCGGGCGACCACCGTGGCGTCCTCCTCGGCCGGCGCGGTCCCAAGGAATCGCGTCCCCACCGTGGTGCGGTAGGGCACCTGGTCCAGCTCGTCCTTGACGATGATCGGCACGCCGTCCAGCGGCCCCAGCGGCGCCCCAGCCGCAAAGCGCGCTGTGGACTCCTGCGCCTGCTGCAGCAGATCGCCCTCGTCCCAGGCAATCATCGTGCGCATGGGCGGGTCGAGCTCGTCCGTGGCCGCCAGCGCGTCCGCCAGCTTGCGGGCCACCTGTTCGGGGGTCGTGGTCCCGTCCCGGTAGGCGGCGGCAAAATCGGCGACGGTCTCGAAGGGGCAGTCCGCCGGTTTGCGAGCGGAATCCAGCACCGGCACCAGGTCGATCTCCACCGCTTCCCCGCCGTCCAGAGCGCCCCGCCCCGGGATGGGCGGCCGCACGGAGGGGACCTCGGTCAGCTGGGCCTGGCGCAGCTTGGGCATGCCCGCGCTCTTCATCAGCGTCGGCAGCAGAGCCCAGCGGGTGAGACCACTCTCGATCAGGGCGATGAGCAGGCGCAGGGAGGCGCCGGCCATACGGGGGGTGTGGATCGGTTCCAGATCGTAGGTCACGGCACAACTCCTGAAGGATGGTTCAGTCGCGGACGATCTTCCGCGTTCTCGTATCGAAATGCCAGCCGTTGATGTCGTCGCCCGGCGCGACCACCTGGTAACCGGCCTGCTGGAGATACACCCCCAGCGCCCCGGCCATACCGCCGTGGTGCTCCACGAGCTGCCCGACCTGATGGTAGATCTCCACGGCCTCGTCGTAGGGGATCGGGTGGTCTCGCTGCAAGATGGCCAGCTCCTCCGAAAAATCGTGGAACGGCGCCTCGTAGGTCTCCTCGTACACCATCTTGGCGGCGGCCATGCCGAAGGCCACATCCAGGATCGAGTGCTGCTTGGTGTACAGCACGGAGTTGAACATGCCCGCCGTGACGTAGCGGGTGGATTCCAGGACCTCGGGATCGTCGCAATGGGGCATCACCTGCGAGGAGATGGCGTTGTACAGCAGCAGCGAATAGGCGATGTGCAGGCTGGGGCAGCAGTTCAGCGGCCGGTCCAGCGCCTGGATGACGCGAAGCCCCAGGCGATCGTGATCGTGGAGGCGGGGCATCACCGTGGGGTGGGCGTGGAACGCCTCGGCCCCCATACGATTGAGGGCGTTGAAGCATCCGCAAAACAGCCTCACCTCCCCCAGGGGCAGGCTGTCCAGCATGGCGTTCGCCACGTGGGCAATGTGGGAGATGATGTACGAGTACAGCAGATCGTAGTCGGGCTGGAACGGGATCCCCACGTCCTGCTCCGTGTAGACCAGATACCGGTCCTGATCCACCGTGTCCCGCTGGGCGCCGAAGTAGTTGGACGCCCAGCTGCCTAGGCCCCCCAGGATGAAGGCCGACTTGATGGCGTGGCGGTTGAGCAGACGGCCCAGGCCGCTGACGGTGATCTCCACGTTGCGGCTCGCGTCGTCGAACTGGGCGTCGTAGGCCTCCCGCTTGGCCGCGTCGAAACGGGGCAACAGCGTGCGGCGCAAGCTCCACCGCAGCAGCCTGGAGAAGGCTGTGGAACGGCGGAATTCTTCCGTATCGATCGGTGGTGCGGACACCGTTCTCCCCGTCCAACCACGATGCGTTTGCCCCTCATCAGGATATCATCCCGGCGGTGGCCCGGGGACACGTTGTGACCCCCAACTGGTATCCTGAGTCCCTCACCGATCGGGAGGACCCCCAATGCGCAACCCCTTGCTGATCCCCTTGATGAGCGCCCTGTTGCTGATGTTCGGCTGCCCCGAGGAGGAGCCGGATGACGACACCTCGGCAGGCGACGACGACGACACGGCCGGCGACGACGATGACGACGACACCGGCGACGACGACACGGTGGACGATCTGGGCGCCACCGTGACCGCCGGCGATTACCACAGCTGTGCGCTGGACGACTCCGGCGCCGTCACCTGCTGGGGCTGCCAGGGTGAAGACTGGCTGTTCGGGCAGACCGAGGTGCCCGAAGGGGTTTTCAGCCAGCTGGACACCAACCACCTGCACAACTGCGGGGTGCTGGAGGACGGGCAGGCCGTCTGCTGGGGGTTCAACCTCAACAGCCAGTGCGACGCCCCCGCCGACACCTTCGTCCAGGTCACCGCCGGCGGGTACCACAGCTGCGGCGTGGCCACCGACGGAGCCGTGCTGTGCTGGGGCAGCGACGACGCCGGCCAGGCCTCGCCCCCCGGGGGCACCTTCACCCGCGTCCACGCCGGCGACTACCATACCTGCGGCCTCAAGGCCGACCACAGCGTCGAGTGCTGGGGCTGTGAAGGCATCCCGCTGGATTACGGCCAGTGCGTCGTTCCGGCCAACGCCGAGTTCGCCCGCATCGACGCCGGGGCCAACCACACCTGCGGCGTGCTGATGGATGGCCAGCTGTTGTGCTGGGGCAACGACAATGAAGGGGCCTACGTCCCCCCTGCCGGCACCTACCTCCGCGTCTCCGCCGGCTATCAGCACTCCTGTGCCGCCGGCGAGGACGGCAGCGCGGCCTGCTGGGGCAACAACGACGACGGCCAGCTCGACACCCCCGGCGGCCCGTTCACCCACGTCGCCGCCGGCGGTTTCCACAGCTGCGGCATGGGCGCAGGGGGGGCCATCACCTGCTGGGGTAGCGACGGCTACGGGCAGTGTTCGCCCTGAGCGACTCTCGAGGGGGTTCCGGATTCAGTTGACCAGCTCGTTCTCCGCCTCGGCCGCCTGGGTCGCCCACTGGAGCTGGGCCTCGGTCACCAGGAACTCCACGCGGCCACGGGAGTCGGCGATCTCGATGTCGGCGACGAACTTCTGGCCCACGAAGGCGCCGAGCATGGCGGCGTCGCCATCGGTGGTCAGCCGGCCGGAGGCGTTCTCCCAGTCGAAGTCCACCCGCGGCGTGTCGTCCATGTAGGCGCGGATAGCCATCACCAGCAGCTCCTTGCGCAGGTCATCGTCCAGCGGCAGGTTGGAGCCGAGCACCACGAATCCCCAGCGAGCGAGTGGGTAGGAGCCGTCGAAGGTCATGGACCCTGACTATGCGGGCTGGGCTCGTCTGTCAAGAACCGCACTGGTATCCATCGCCCGGATGGAATAGGACTACGGCTGAGCCGTTGAGGCGACGGTACCCGTCACCACACCAGCACCGGGAAGGCGGAGATGGCCGACAAGCAGTCCGAGGGCTTCGACTGGATCGAGCTGATCGTGGGCCTGCTCGCCCTGATGGGCTTCAACAAGGTCCGCGTGCGCTGGAAGCTGATGCGGTGGCGCGATCGAACCAAGGCCGCCGGTGTGGACGCCGCCGGCAAGGCCCGCCACATCCGCTACGAGCACAAAACCTGCTCCGAGTGCGGCGCCGTCAACGACAAGGACGCCACCGTCTGCACCGCCTGCCAGGCCAAGCTCGGCTCACGCAACATGCAGATGGTGGGGCGGCTGGGGCTGTCCGTGCCCGAGGCGCTCACCGTCAGCGCGGCCCTGTGCGTGACCATGGTGGTGATCTACCTGAGGATCGCCCTGGGACCGGACGCGGGAGGGCTGTGGAGTCTCCCCACCTACCACCTGGTCCTTCACGGCGGCCAGTGGACCCCCGCCGTACACGACGGCCAGTGGTGGCGGCTGGGCACCTCCGTCTTCCTCCACGCCGGCCTGTGGCACATCGGCTTCAATGTCTTCGCCCTGTGGCAGCTGGGCCCGGCCATCGAGGACCTCTACGGCCGCGCCAAGATGCTGTTTTTGTTCATGGCCACGGGCATCATCGCCTCGGCGGTGAGCGACCTGTTCATCGCCGGCGTCGGCATCGGCGCCTCCGGTGCCATCATGGGCCTCATCGGCCTGGCCTCCGGCTGGGGCCACCGGGACGGCACCACCCAGGGCCGTCAGGTCCGCAACCGCATGCTCAAGTGGGCCGTCTACGTGATGATCTTCGGCTTCTTCATCGGCGCCAACAACGTGGCCCACGCCGCCGGTTTCCTCGGTGGTGGGGTGCTGGGCTACCTGCTCCCGGCCAGGGCCCGCGGCCGCACGGTGGTGCCGGGGACGGCGGACGTGATCATGGGGCTCGTGGGCGGCGCGGCGGCCCTGGCATGCATCGCTCTGGCCCTGTTCCCGCCAGCCTCCTCGAAGCTATGGGCCCAGCAGTTCGCTTCGCAATACGGGGGGTACGAGAACCCGCACCAGGATGATCCATCCGTCTACCTGACCGAACCGGACCTGGAGCAGCTGGCGGCCCTCTACACGACCCAGCGCCGCGCCTGCGCCCTGCACGACATCGGTTCACACCGGGACGCGGCCCTCACCATGGCCTCCATGACCCCCGACTTCACCGAGGAGGACGCGCTGGTCTTCTACACGCCGGAGAGGGTGGCGGCAGACTGCGACGGGTTGCTGGAGGTACGGCAGCGCTGCGCACAATTCCAGCAGATCGGACTGAAGGCCATCTACCCGGACGCCCAGGGGCTCGCCGCCAAGGACGTCGCTGCCCTCGAATCGTTCTACGCCGACACCTGCCGGGTGACGCTGGAGGTCTGGCCGCTGGATCCCCAGGGATCCGAGGTGACCGATCCTTCGGACGACGACAGCGCAGAGGAGGACGACGACAGCCCAGGGGACGACGACGACAGCGCGGAGGGGTAGTCCCCTAGAGATCCACCCCGAACTCCGAACAATCCACCGGCTCCTTGGCCACGCAAGGATCGTCCATCCCCTCCCCCGCCAGCTGCCGCTCCACCCAGGCCCACTGGTAGGGCAGCGTCTGCACGGCCCCCTCCGAGTGGGACGCGCCCTCGCACTCCAGATAGTCCAGCCGGTAGCCCTGGTCGCACAGCACAGGGAAATCATCCCGCACCACGTCCGCGGCCACCAAGGTGTCTTCAGCGGAAATGACGTACAGCGTCGGGGTGTCGTTGCCGTGGGGGATGGCGCTGTCATGGAGGGTGGACTGGCCCAGGTAGCACGACCACGGCTCGATGGCGTCCCAGTCCGCGATCGCTGCGGCGGCGATGAACTCGGGCGTGTAGACCTCCTCCACGGTGGTGATGTCGTCGAAGGCGTCCCCGGAGTCACAGCCGTCGGCCATCATGCCGGGCAGCACCGACGCCAGATAGTGGGGATCCTCGTCGGTGAGCACCTCGTCCATGGAGCCCTGCAGGCCGTACCAGTCGTTGCCGGCCACCAGGACCGCGGCCAGGGCGCCGGTGGTGGGGCCGAAGACGGTGACGCCGTGGGTGGTGAGCCCCAGGGGGTCGGTGGGGGGCACCAGCGACACATCGGCGACGACGTCGAACTCGGGGGCGTAGCCCGGGGCGTAGCGGTCGGCAAAGAACGAGGCGAAGCCCCCCTCGGAGCCTCCCCATAGGATGGTCTGGTCCGACGGTTCGGCGTCCACCCAGGCGCCGGCCACCTCGCCGTGGAAGCGATGGATGGCGCGGATGGAGTCCAGGGAGGCCACGGCCGTGGGCTCGGCCACCACGTAGGGGTGCACGAAGGTGGAGGCCTCGCCCCAGCCGTTCATCCCCAGGTAGTCGGGGGCCGTGACGGCGTACCCCAGCGACGACAGGATCAGGTTGCCCGCCGCCCCCTCCAGCCCCAGCGCCGTGGGCGCGCAGGCGTCGGCGAAGCCGGTGGTGCCGTGCAGCCAGGCTACGGTGGGCACCACGGTGGGTTCGTCCACGATGGGGAAGGACACGAACCCCGTGGTCTCCACCTCCACGCCCCGGTCCTGGGTGATGTAGCGGACGCGGTACAGCTCCACGTCGTAGGGGACGGGGGAGAAGACCTCGATGCCGTAGTTCTCGAGCAACATGTCGATGGCGGCGGCGGTGAGCCCGTCCTGCTCCTCCCACTCGACGATCTCCCCCATGCGTTCGGTGGACAGCCAGTCGTAGGCCGGCGCTCCGCAGCCTCCCGTCGCAAGCTGAGGGACGAACGGCGTTGAGTCGTCGTCATCGTCGTCGTCCGTGGCCGGATCTTCGTCGCAGGCCGCTGCGGCGAACAGCATGCCCGCACAGGTCAACACCATCCACAGGGCTTGGCTCCATTCGCACTTCATGTGTGATCCTTTCGAGCAGCAGAGTTTATCACGCCGATCGGTGTACCCTGCTCGGAACGCCCGACCTGTTGGGCACCGGAGAAAACACATGAAGCCCCCAGGCCGACGCAACCTCGAACCGTTCGGCGTCTCCGTCTTCTCGGAGTTCACCGCCTTGGCCAACCGTACCCAGGCCATCAACCTCTCACAGGGATTCCCCAGCTTCGACGGGCCCGAGTCGCTGATGGACGCCGCCCGCCAGGCCATGGCCGACGGCCACAATCAGTACGCCCCCAGCCACGGCGTCGAGCCGCTGCGGCAGGCCATCGCCGCCAAGGCCGAGCGCCTCTACGGCCTGACCCCCGATGTGGACGCCGAGGTCACGGTCTTCTCCGGGGCCACCGAGGCGCTGTTCTCGTCGGTCATGGGGCTGCTGGATCCTGGCGACGAGGTGGTGCTGTTCGAGCCCACCTACGACTCCTACGCCCCCTGCGTGACCATGGCTGGCGGCTCGCCCCGCTACGTACGGCTGCTCCATCCCGGATTCCACCTCCACGAGGAGGACCTGGAAGCTGCCGTCGGCCCGCGCACCAAGCTGATCGTGCTCAACACCCCGATGAACCCCACCGGCAAGGTGTTCACCCGCGGGGAGCTGGAGATCATCGCCCGCGTGGCCACCCGCCACGACCTGTATGTGCTGTGCGACGAGGTCTACGAGCACCTCACCTACGACGGGCGGCCCCATGTGCCGCTGGCCACGCTGGAGGGCATGTGGGAGCGCACGCTGACCCTCTCCTCGACGGCCAAGACCTTCTCCATGACCGGCTGGAAGATCGGCTACGCGGTGGCACCGGAGCCCATCTCCCACGCCATCCGCATGTCCCACCAGTTCGTCACCTTCGCCACCGCCACGCCACTGCAGCACGCCATGGCCCTGGCCCTGGCCAGCGACGACCGCTACTACCGGGAGCTGCTCCGGGGGTACGACGCCCGCAGGGAGCTGTTCCTGCCCTACCTGCGCCGGGCCGGCTTCGACGTCATCGAGCCGGAGGGGACCTACTACGTGATGGCGGACATCACGCCGCTGGGGTTCGACGACGACTACGAGTTCTGCCGCTGGCTCCCCGGGGAGGTGGGTGTGGCGGCGATCCCCGTATCGGCGTTCTACCGGGAGCGGGGCGGCGGCAGGAACCTGGTCCGCTTCGCGTTTTGCAAGCAACGCGCCGTGCTGGAACAGGCCGGTGAGCGGCTCCAGCAGCTGGGGAGGGCGGGAGCATGAAGATCGCGGCCCTGCAGATGGACATCGCCTGGGAAGACCCGGCGGAGAATCAACGGCGGGCGAGCCGGCTGCTGGCCGGTGCCGCCGAGCAAGGGGCCGAGCTGGCCATCCTCCCCGAGATGTTCTGTACCGGATTTTCCATGAACGCGGCGTCTGCTGCCGAGGATCCCGACGGCCCGGTGGAGCGCTACCTTTCGGGCCAGGCACGGGAACACGGCATATACCTGCTGGGGACCCGGGCTGTACGGGGACGGACCAAGCCCCGCAACGAGGCCCTGCTCCACGCCCCCGACGGCTCGCTGGTGGCACGCCAGGCCAAGCTCCACCCGTTCAGCTTCGCCAACGAGCACGAACATTTCGAGCCCGGGGCCCGCCAGCAACTCTCACCCGTGGGCCCATTCCAGCTGGGCATCGCCATCTGCTACGACCTGCGCTTCCCCGAGCTGTTCCGCTCGCTGACGCTGCGGGGAGCCACCCTGATGGTCGTCGTCGCCAACTGGCCCACGGTCCGCTCCAGCGCCTGGTCCCACCTGCTGGTCTCCCGGGCCATCGAGAACCAGTGCTACGTCGTCGGAGTCAACCGGGTAGGGCGCGGCGGGGGCCTGGACTACAACGGCTGCTCGGCCATCATCGATCCCATGGGCCAGGTGCTGGAGACTGCCATCGATGTGGAGACGGCGCTGGTGGCCGATCTGGACCCGCGGCAGGTGGACCACACCCGCGAGCAGATGCCGTTCCTGGCCGATATTCGTGAGGATCTGTGGCCCTGCCTGCGCGCGGCGGACTGACTACTCTTCTTCAGATGGCGGGAGGGGACGATCGAGCTTCACCGCCAGGTACACGGAGAAGGCGTAGCACAGCAGGTCCTCGTCGGTGAGGCCGAATCCCAGCATGAATTCGGAGTACTCCACCAGGCGAGCGGCGGGATCCGTGGGCAGGATGACCAGGTCCGGCTCCAACGTCGGGCTGGATGTAATCTTCGTCGAATTCTGGGCTCCGGCGGGGGTGCGCACGATGCGATAGACGTCCAGCCGCACACCCGCCGGCTTGTTCACCTTGATCTGCCCGTCCTTGTCGCACAGCAGGGTGAACTCCCCGTCCCCGCGGAACTCCTTGAGCTCCACGGCCGCCGAGGTCTGGTCCAGCACGATCTCGTAGGTGTTTCGGTGCGGATTGAAGCCAAAATCGAAGTCATCCAGCACCCGGAACGGGTAAGAATTGGAACCGGATAGCTGGCCCTGGGCGGCCGTGGCGATGAAGTTCCCCTGGCCGCCCGCCACCTGCACGGAGAATTGAGCCATCAGCGTCGCATTGGTCGGGAAGGCAGGGACGCGGATGGTTCCCGTCTGGTCCAGCGGCCCGGTCTCCTGGGTCGCGGTCTCTTCCACGCGCCGCGCCTGTTCGTAGGCGATGGCGGCATCGCGAGAGATATCATCCTCGTCCAGGTCCTCGGTGATCTCGTCCGTGTCCCCCGTCTCGCTGAAGTCCGCCGAATCCACCTCCCGGCTCAGCCGCTGCTCCATCTCCTCCAGCATCGAGTTGAAGCTTTCCTCGTCCACGTCATCGGTCGAGTCGTACTCGGGCTGGCACAGGACGTCTTCGTCAGATGAACTCATCAGCTACCCTACTCTCCCGTTCGAGTAGAGAATATACCATCCGAATCGGAGTATCATCGGCTCGACCTCGCCACGGGGCACGATCGTCCCCCCGCGGCATGCACGAATCCGGTTGCAGGAACCCAACGTGGAACACAAGTTAGCCCGCTGGATACGCCCCCTGAAACTCCGTGCGATGGCTGCCTATCGCAAGGTGGTGGTGGACAGCGGTCTACCGGGAGCGGCGCGTAATCCCCTGCTGTTCACTGCGTTCCTCATCCGCGAGGTCTGGAACAAGGACATCTCCACCAAGGCAATGGCGCTGGCCTTCCAGCTGCTGTTCTGCCTTGTGCCGGCCATGACGCTGGTGCTGTCGTTGCTGGCGCTGCTGCCGGGCCTGTCCCCGGAGCGGGATCGGATCATCACCTTCGCCGTGGACGAGTTCCTGCCCACCGACCGGGAGATGATGCTGGCCCAGATCGAGGAGTTCATCGCCAACGCGCAGGTCTTCTCCCTGTTCGGCATCGTCGTGCTGGTCTACGGGACGGTGATCCTGGTGATCACGCTGGACTCCACCATCAACAGCATCTGGAACATCCGCCCCCGCCGGGTGAGCTGGTTCCAGCGGCTGGGGGCCTTCGGCATGGTGGGCATCCTGTTCCTCGGCGGCCTGCTGGCGGGTGTCATCACCTCCGAGCCCTTCCAGTCCGTGCTGTCCTTCCTGGATCAGGCACCCCTGGTGACCCCCGGTGTGCGCTCCTTCTTCACCGGAATGGCCGTGGCCTGGTTCATCTTCTTCGCCATGTACAAGCTGGTGCCCAGCACCTGGGTCCAGACCGGCTCTGCCGCCATCGCCGCCGGCGCCGCGTCGCTGCTGTTCTCGTTGGCCAAGCTGGGATTCCTGATCTACGCCAGCTGGAGCGAGACCTACGCTCAGATCTACGGCGTACTGGGCACCCTGTTCATGATGCTGCTGTGGGTCTACGTGGCCTGGTTCGTGGTGCTGCTGGGAGCGGTGCTGGCGTTCGTGTTGCAGAACTACGAACACCTGGCTGGGCGGGAGCAGCGCAAGCTGCTGGGGGAGCGGTACCAGACCTACTACGCGACGCGCATCCTGCTGGCCGTCTACCGCGCCGAGCAGGAGGGGCGGACCCCGATACCGGTGTCGCTGGTGGCGCGGGAGCTGGGGTTAGCCGCCTACCTCACCGACCGGCTCGCGGACGCCCTGGCCGACGGCCGGCTGCTGCGCCAGACCGGTTCGAGCCACTGGGAAAACCTGGAGCCTTGCCGACCAGCGGGCCAGATCGACATCGCCCAGGTGGCCATCGCCGTGGCCCGTGACTCGCTGGAGGTCCCGGTGACGGACACCGAACCGGGCCAGGCGGGCAGCGAGCTGGCCGAGCTGCTGCACGATACCCGCAAGGCCGTCGCTGACAGCCTGCGCAAGACCACCCTGGAGACGCTGCTCGACGACGAATGAGTGCCGGGTTTTATACCTCGCTGTCGTGGTAGTACTTGCGCAAGAACAGGGGATTCTGCTCCGACCACAACAGCTCGGCTGCCCGATCCGCTTCACGGATGCAGAGCTGCTCGTGGAAGCAAAGATCACCAGCCACGCGGTCGATCTGGCCCGTGGTGGCGTAGTTGATGCATCCGCACCAGTTCATGCAGCGGGCCTTCACCGCGCAGGCAAAGCACTCGGGATTGGTGTTGCCCCGGCAGGTCAGCAGCGGCTGCCGCTGTTCCTCGTCGAAGCCGGTGGCCACGTGGCCGATGCTCACCTCCCCCGTGTCCTCCCCGACCAGGCGTTCGCAGGGGTACAGCCGCCCCGAGGGGGCCACCGCCACCTCGTGTTCGCCAAAATCGCAGCGGTCCCCGCATGCGAAGCCCCCCTTGAGGCGCGTGATGATCTTCCCGTCGATGAAGTTGATGTAGAGATCCTCACCAGCGCGGAAACGCTCGACGAAGAAATCGGCCACCCGGGTGTATTGCCGGTCCCAGATCTGCCCCTTCTCGTCGGTCCACTCGGTGTAGAAGTTGGGATTGAGGGAGATACAGCGCACCCCCTCCCCGGCGAGGAAGCGGGTGGATCGATCCACCTCCTCCACGTTGGACGGATCGACGACCAGGATCGTCTCCAGGTTGGGTAGCAGCGGCAGGGCGGAGTGGATGCCGGCCATCACCGCATCAAAGGAGGAGCGCCCTCCCCTGTTGGGCCGCGTCGCGTCGTGCCCGGCGCGGTTGCCATCGATGCTGATCCCCACGGCAAACCCGGCATCCGCCAGCCAGCGGGCACGCTCGGGGGTCAGCAGCGTTCCATTGGTGGTGACGGTGAGTTGCAGCTCGAAGCCGTCCTCCTCAGCTGCGGCGCGCACGAGGTCGGTGGCGCGGCAAAGGGTGTCCCATTCCAGCAGCGGCTCGCCCCCGAAGAACGACAGCTGCACCTTCTCGTCGGCCCCCGTGTGCTGGCGGGCAAACGAGAGCGACTGCTCGACGATCTCCCAGGGCATGGAGGCACGCCGTTTTTCCCCTGCGTAGCAATAGACACATGCCAGATTGCAGTCGTGAGTCAGCCCGAGTGTGATGTCCATGATCGCCCGATCTGTCTATTGGTGTGGTTTGGCCTTCGGGGATCGGATACGCCCACGCGTCTTGCTCGGGTCCACCTTCTCGGGGACCTCGGAGGAGGCGGGTTCGACGGCCGGCGGCTCGCCGGGGGGCAGCGCCATGGGCCTGGCCTGCTGCGCGCCGGCGGGATGCCGCCCAGCGCTATCGTCATCGCCGTGGCTCTCGGCGCTATCATCATCATCTTGGGGCGGAGGCACAGGAGGTTTGGGACAGGCGATCTCGCCGTCAAGCGGCACAGGCTGGGGCCCCACGCCGAGGAGGTCGCGCACCTGGTTACAGCCCAGCAGCGCTCCCGTACCCACCGCCGCACCGCCTGCGATCAGTACCTGGATCAGCCGGCGTCGAGCCGGATCGTAGTCCCCGTATTCGGGGTAACGGACATCCGATTCCTTCAAGACCGGCTTCAGCTTCATGGATGTGCCTCCGTTGCTCCCTGCGAATTCTGTCCGGAACCCCGCCGGTGGGTCAATGTTCCGATGGCTCTCGCAACCCATCCGTGCGTGGGACGTGAGGGATCCTCACCCGGGCAAGGTGACCGTCGCCGGCACCGTGGTTCTCAGCTTGAAAAAAATTGTCCCCGAAACCGGCTCGGGCGCCGTCTTTTCTGTGGGCTGCGAAACGGGCTCCCGTTCTCCCTGCGATGAGGAACAATCTCATGACATTCCCCCCCTGATTCTTAAAAGATTCCGCGCTAATTTGGCTCGCACGCGAGGCGTCTCCAGCCCTCATCTGGATGAACGGAATTCAACCGGATTTGAAGGACTTGAAAAAAACGTTCCGATTCACCCTAGACCGGGTTGTCAAGTCTATGTAAGATGCGGATCGAGGGAGTATCCCTCACACGGGGAAGAAGAAGGATTTTGGACACACGAAAGGCCAAAGAAATGATGCGGAAAACAGGGGGCTGTTTAATCGCCATCGCGATGATCTTCACGTTGGGGACGGCGTGTAGCGTTTACGAGCTAGATCAGCTGGATCCAAATATTTGGGTTGACCCGGAAGAGGTCAGCTTTGGCAGCGTGATCGTCAACACGGCCAACACGGCCAATGTCACGATCCACAACGTCGGTGGTGGCACACTGACGGTCAACTCGGTGACTCTGCAAAACGGCAACGGGCCATTCACCGTTCAGAGCTATTCGGGGGAGATCGTCCCCGACAATCTGCAGGACATCCTCGTCACCTTCGAGCCCCTCGATCTGGGTCCGGCCGAGGATGTGATCCTGATCGACAGTAACGATCCGGACGAACCCATCGTCGAGGTGCCGATCTATGCCCTGGACGTGACCGAGGGTCCCGAACCAGCCATTGCGTGGTCCCCCACCTCCATCGACTATGGCCCCGTGCCCAGTGGCGGCGAGGTCATCGAGTTGGTGGTCATTCAGAGCATCGGCACAGCCCCCCTGCAGGTGTCGAACATCTCATTGGCGGTCGGTTCATCGTCCGATTTCTATATCACTGAGCACGAAGCGCCTACCGTCCTGGACCCGTCCGACGACTCCGAGATCTTCGTGGCCTACGCTCCCTCGGACAACACCGCAGACGCCGGCACGCTGGTGGTCGAAAGCAACGACCCCAACAACCCCGAGGTGCTGATTCCCCTCACCGGCGAGCTGCAGCCCGCCCCGGACATCGACCTGGTGCCCTCCACCCTGGACTTCGGCCAGGTGGACATCGGCTCGTCGCTGACCCTCAGCGCCGAGATCTGGAGCGTCGGCGACGACGTCCTGGAACTGGGCCAGCTATCCCTGAACGCCGGGGCCGAGTTCACCTTGGATCTGGACCCCTCCAACGAGTCGCTGCCGGTGGGCCAGAGCACCACCGTGACCGTCACCTACACCCCGGTGGACATGACCCCGGACACGGGTGAGGTCGCCATCCCCAGCAACGACCCGGACGAGCCCACCGCCTACCTGATGCTCATCGCCGAGACGCCGGTGCCGGACATCGACCTCAACCCCACCACCTTGGACTTCGGCCAGGTGCAGGTGGGCTCCTACCTGTCGCTGCAGGCCACCATCAGCAACGTGGGCGGCGCCGACCTGGATCTGGGCGAGCTGTTCCTCGACTCCATGACCGCCGAGTACACGCTGACGGTCGATCCGTCCTACACCACCTTGGTCCCCAGCGATTTCACGGTCGTGGAGGTCACCTACACCCCGGTGGATGGAGGTACGGACACGGGTGTGGTGGAGATCCCGAGCAATGATCCAGACGAGCCCATCGTCTACCTCAACCTCACCGGCTCCGATCTACCGCTGCCCGACATCGACGTCTGGCCGCTCACCATCGACTTCGGCACCGTGGTGGTGGGCACCTCCGCCACCGAACAGGTCGAGGTAGCCAACGTGGGCACCGCCGACCTGGACGTCACCAGCCTGACGCTGGCCACCGGCGGAGAGTTCTCATTCAACTGCCTCACGCTGCCCGGCATCATCGTGCCCGGCGGCGTCGAGTACATCGACGTCACCTACACCCCGGTGGACAACACGGCGGACTACGACACGCTGACCATCGCCAGCAACGACCCGGACGAGCCCACCGTAGAAGTGGAACTGATTGCCGCGCCCACCCCGCAGCCCGACATCGACGTGGACCCGTGGACGGTGGATTTCGGCGACGTCA
>CAZDDH010000037.1:0-15283 GCA_964504165.1 uncultured Rickettsiales bacterium
CCCGGAGCACACTGGCGATCATGCTTTATGTGTGACGGTCTGCAACGTTGAGGCCTACTATCAACGGGCCCTGACGATCAAGGAGATGACACTGGGCCCCAACCATCCCAGTGTCGCTATCTCACTCAATAATATGGGGGAAGTGCTCAAGGGGGAGGGGCGATACTACAAGGCACGGCGGTACTATGACCGAGCCCTCTCCATCAAGGAGAAGACCCATGGCCGCGAGCATCAACGCGTGGCCATCTCGCTCAACAACATCGGGGACCTGTGCGAGCTCCAGGGGGCGCTGGACGAGGCCGAAGCCCACTACTCGGAGGCCCTGGCGATCTTCGAAAAGACACTCGGCGAGGAGCATCCGTACAACGCCTATCCGCTGACGGGGCTGGGCCAATGCCATCTAGGGAGGCGCGAATACGGCCGGGCCATCGAGCCACTCGAGCGTGCTCTGGAGATCCGAGCGGAGAGCCAGGGGGATCCCAACGAGACGGCCCGGACTCGTTTCGCGCTGGCGCGGGCATTGTGGGCGTCCGGGCGGGGTAGGGGACGCGCCCTCCGGCTGGCGGGGCAGGCCCGGGAGACCTGGACGGAGGCGCCGCAGGGGATCTGGTCCGATGAACGGCTCGAAGCCGAGGCCTGGCTGGGCGAACGCGGGGAGTAACGGGGGGAGTAACGCGGCCACCGCGTATCAGAACGGCCAGATCAACGGCACCACCAGCGTGGTGAGCAACAACAACATGGCTGTAAGTGGCGCACCCACCCGCGCGTAGTCCGAAAAACGGTACCCCCCGGGGCCATAGATCATCGTGTTGGTCTGGTAGCCCACCGGCGTCAGGAACGAGAACGACGCGGTGAACATCACCCCCAGCACCAGCGGCTGCGGGGACACCCCAAGCCGCTCGGCGATGGCAAAAGCGATGGGGACCACCAGCACCGCCGTGGCGTTGTTGGACATCACCTCGGTGAGGCCGATGGTCAGCAGCGCCAGCACCAGCAGCACCAGGCGCGGCGAATCCAGCAGCGGCAGGTTCACCATCTGGGTGGCCACGAAGTCGGCGGCGCCGGTCTTCTCCACCGCCAGCCCCATCGGGATCAGGCAGCCCAGCAGCACGATGACCTTGAACGGGAACGAACCGTAGACCTCCCGCAGGCTCACGCAGCGGGTCAACACCATGGCCAGCGAGCCCACCACCACACCGGTGACCATCGGCACCCAGCCGGCGCCCATGGCCACGACGGTGATGAGCAGGATGCCCAGGGCGATGGGGATCTTGTCCCGGCGCGGGCTGGCAAGGCGGACCTTCTCCAGTAGCAGGAAATCCGTGGACGAATTGAGTTGCTCGACGGCCTCGGCGGTGCCCTGCAGCAGCAATGAGTCGCCGAAATCCAGCTTCACCTGATCCAGGCCGCCGCGCAGGTATCGGCCGTGGCGGCGCAACGCCAGCGCCTTGACCCCATGCTGCGCCTCACAGTGGGCCTCCTGTAGCGTCGAACCCAGCAGCCGGGAAGAGGGCGCGAGCACCGCCTCCACCAGCTCGATGTCGCCACCTTGCAGATCCTTGGCACGGGGGACGTAGTCCCTCACGACGCGCAGGCCCTGCACCAGCTTCATCTCCATGAGGCTGTGGACCTCGCCCCGCACCAGCAGCAGGTCCCCTGCCTGCAGCACGGGGCGGTGCACGGGGAACAGCTTCTCCTCGCCCCGCAGCACCTCGATGATCTCGATGCCGTGCTGCTCCTGGCGCTCCAGCACCATCTCGGCGCCCGCCGTCTGGCCCACCAGCTTGCACTCGGGCATCACCTCCAGCTCGGTGACGTACTCCCGCAGGTGGAACCGCTCGGCGAGGTTCTCACCGGCGTGGCGATCCGGCACCAGCCGCCGGCCGATCAACAACAGGTAGGCCAGCCCGACCCCCAGGTAGATCAGCCCCATCGGCGTGATGTCGAACACCCCGATGGTCCAGTCGTGGTCGGCGGCGATGGTGCGCACCAGGATATTGGTGGAGGTGCCCAGCATGGTGCAGGTGCCGCCCAAGATGGCGGCGAAGGAGATGGGCATCAGCAGCTTGCTCACCGCCACGCCGGTGCGCCGGGCCACGGACAGGGCGATGGGCAGCTGCACCGCCACCGCCGGCGTGTTGTTGAGGAACATGGACACGAAGCTCGTGGCGATCATCGAGGTGGTGCCGATGAGGTGGGGATTGCCCCGCGACCACGCCAGGAACTTGTTGGCCACCAGCTGCAGCGCCCCGGTGCGCTCGATGGCCGAGCTCATGATCAGCAGGCCGGCCACCACCATCGTGGCCTCGGACGAGAACCCGCTGATGGCCTCCGAGGGCTCCAGGATGCCGGTGACCATCAAGGCGGCCATCACCAAGATGGCGGTAAGCTCCACCTCCACCCATTCGGTGAAGAACAGGACCAGGGCGGCGAGCACGATGATCAGCAGGGTCAACATGGCTTGATTCTAACGACTTCAATCCCGTGCGGCAGTAGCCGCGTTACCGCGGCTGCCCATCCCCTGGCTCCAGCGCCGCCGCCCCCACCGCCAGGTGCACGAACGCGCGGTAGGAGTGGTAGTCCTGCATGAAGTCGTTGCGGAACGTCAGCTGGCGATCGATCCACAGGATGCCCGGTGCGCCTGCGTCCAGCGGATCCTCGTCCCATGTCCAGGCCCAGTCGCGCCAGTCGGCGGGGATGGCGTCCCAGGAGGCCTGGGAGATGGCGCCGGTGCCGGGGGAGTCGGCGGCGTGGCAGTTCCACTCCACGACGTTGCGGGCCAGGTCGCGGTAGGGCTGGGAGTCCAGGCCTTGGGCGTCGGCGACCAGGGCCGCGTAGGTCAGGGTGTTGAGGTAATACATCACGCTGCCCGCCTCCCCGTCGGTGGCCAGGCCCCATGGATCCCCGCCGGCCACCAGGATGTCGGCGGCGTCGAGGATCAAGCCGGCGACGGAGGCATCCCCGGTGCGCTCGTGGTGGTACAGCAGGCCCGGCGCGCCACGGACGAAGAAGCTGAAGGAGCTGCCCACGTCAGCCCCGTCCAGCTCGGCGACGACGGCGTTGGGAGAGCCGCTGGCCAGGTGGTCGACCAGCAGGGCGGCCCGATCCTCGAAGCGGGTGGCGTGGGCCGGCTCGTCGTGGAACACAGCGGCGGCGCGGCTGAGCAGATCCAGGCCGTTGACCGTGGCGGTGTACTCGGGGTTGTCCACGCCGTAGCGCATCATGAATTGAGCCCCCTCGAACATTACTTCCCGGGCCCGCCCGTCTCCGGTGAGGTAGTAGTAGGTCTCTACCCCCGATAGGTGGCTGTACTCCGGTAGACCGGCATAGCCGGACCAGGCCTGGCGGCCGTGACGGTGGAGTGACCCCACGGCGAACTCCCGGTTGTGGCCGCCCCAGTCGGCGGCACCGAGGCTGGCGGCGTTGCCGAAGTGCACGGTCTGTACGTCCAGGGTGTGCCGGGCCAGCGCTTCCGCATCTAGGTAGACCTGTTGGGAAGGAGCCCTCAAGAACTGCGTCCACAGCTGGTTGCTGGGCTCGCCCGAGTTCCCCGACCAGCCATAGCGGCCCAGCTCCCACCAGGTGAAGCTGGCGTCGCCGCCGTCGAAGCGGCCGCGGATATCCCCGTAGTCCTCGATGCCGTACCAGCCGAACTGCTCCCGCTGGTTGTAGCGCATGAAGTCGGCCATGACGTGCAGCACGCGATCGATGCGGTAATGCACCTCGGATCCGCCGGACCCGTCGAAGGCAAAAGGCCCCAGCCCCATCACCGCGGCGTCCGAGGCCCACTGGGGGTCGGCCAGCAGCAGCAGATCGCCGCCATCGAGGGCGGCCGCAGCATCCTCCAGTGCCCCCTCGTCCAGCCCACCGGTGCCGAACAGCAGCAACAGCGTCTCGGTCTTGGACAGGCCCTGGGCCCCCCGATTGTCCGCGTCACCGGTCTCGCCGTTGCTGGTGTCGATGGAGTCGGAGTAGCGGGACAGATCCCATGGCGACGCCGCCAGCGGGTACAGCTGCGCTTCCAGGCCGTCGGCCGTGGCCACCAGCGCCTTGGGGAAGCTCTCGGCCATGTCCCGCAGGGCCAGCCCCAGGTGGACGGTCCCGTTGTCCCGGCCCACGGTCCCCAGCGCCTGGCCCGACTGCTCGCCCGCGCCGGTGATCTCGTGGCTGCCGTATTGAAGGTGCGCCACCGAGCCCTCGGCCATGGCGGTGCCCTCGACGACCGTGCTGCCGCCGCTGAAGGGCAGGCGCAGGCCGTAGCCCTCGATGCGGTCGTCCTCGTCCCCGGTGAACACCACGGTGTGGTCCAGCCGGACGGTGCCGCTGCCGCGGTAGGCGTGCAGGCGCACGACAAAGGTGCAGAAGCTGTTCCCCGAACCGTCCAGATGGGCGCCGGAGATGCGGACGACTCCGTGCAGCGGGCCCTCCTCTTCCACGGTGACGCTCAGCGGCCAGGGCTCGAAGAGGTTGAAGCCGCCCTCGAGCCCGTGGTCATCCACGTATTGTTGATACAGCGCGATGGGGTCACCGGCGACAGGAGACGAACCGGGGGTGAGCCGCGCACCCAAATACTCCGCGCCGCCCAGCCGGACCCAGGAGCCACGGTCGGCGGCGTCTGCGGGGGCATCGATGAGCAGCTCGTCATCGATCCATGCGCGATGGATCACGCCGCCGTACTGCAGGGGAATCTCGAGTCGCAGAGGCCCGGTGTCGACGGTGATGAACTCACTGTCCTCGGTGATGACCAGCGGGTCGCCGATGTCCGCTGTCTGCTCCGTGCGCGCAAGGTACAGGGCCTGTTCCTGGCCCGCCTCCAGGTCCAGCTGCGTGTCCACCAGCAGCCAGCGCACGGAGCCGTCGTCCCACACCGACAGCGGGCGGTTCTGCAGCGGCAGGCCGTGATCGTCCCCGTCATACAGGCCGATGGGCTCATCCGCGGCGAGCAGGCCACGGGGGAACGGCACGCCCGTGCGGATCGGAGCGGCTGTTCGTGCGACTCCCGCCGGTTCGGCGACGGTCAGGGACACCAGCGTCGAGCCGGGAGTGATGTCGTCGTCATCGCCGCTGTCGTCGTCGTCGTCGTCGCCCACGTCATCATCTTGCGGGGTGCCGTCCGGATTGGCCGGGCAGCCGGTCAGCAGCAGCGTCACCAGCCCCAGGATCCCTGCCAGATACCCGTACCTCGGTCGCATGGAGGTTCCTCCCTGACCGGTACGGTACCACGGCTCCCCGCGCGAGCAGCAGCATCGGCAGGACCGCCGCTGGTATCCTGATCCGTGAGGGTCATGCCAGGCAATCCAACCAGCATCGATATCGACGCCACCGTACGAGGATCGGCGGATACCGAGCCCGATCCATTCGCCCAGCTGGAGAGCTCGGCCGAGGACGCTGACCTCAACTACCAGCCTGTCGGCTCCAAGCTCAACGGCCGTTACCGCATCGACGGTGTCCTCGGAAAGGGCGGGATGGGGGTCGTGTACCGGGTCACCGACGACCTCGATCCCCAACGGAAGCTGGCCCTCAAGAGCGTCTACGGGCTGGCCGGCCGCCCCGGACGTATCGAGCTGTTCGAGGCCGAGTTCACCGCCATGGCTGCCTTCCGCCACCCCAACGTGGCCCAGGTATACGACTTCGAAGCGCTGGAGGGCACGGACGGCCACCTGTTCACCATGGAGTACGTGGACGGCCCCAACATCCTGCACGCCACCGAGGGCACGCGCTGGCCCATCATCCTGGACATGACGGTGCAGATTTGCCGGGCGCTGGCCTACGTACACAGCCGCCACGTGCTGCACCGCGACCTCAAGCCGGGCAACGTCCTGGTGGACGGGGAGGGGACCGTCAAGGTGCTGGATTTCGGGCTGGCGGGTGCCCACGCGGGGGCACGCATGGGCACCCCGATGTTCATGGCCCCGGAGCAGCGCTTCGGGCAGTCCGTCGACCACCGCGTGGACCTGTACAGCCTGGGCGTCACCCTGTATTACCTGCTGTGCCGGAAGCCGCCCTTTGATACCCATTCGCTCCTCATCATGGAGGCCTCGCAGCAGGCCCGGCCGGTGGAGTTCGGGCCCGCAGTGCGGGACCTGGCGCCCCCCTGGCTGCTGTCTGTGGTCCGCCGCCTGTGTGCCCCGCGTGCTGCCGATCGGTACCGGTCGGCCGGGGCGGTCATCGAGGCCATCAACCGGGCCGGGGGGCTGAACTACCCCGTCGAGACCGCCGAGACCTCGGAGGGCTACATTCTCAGCAGCCGGTTCGTGGGCCGCGACGCCTCGCTGGCCCAGCTGGTGGAGACCGTGCGTGGGCGTACGGCCGGAGAGTCCCTTGGCCCGCCCTTCGTGCTGGTGTCGGGTGACGCCGGGGTCGGCCGGACCCGCCTGCTGCGCGAGGTGCGCTACGTCTCCCAGCTGGGGGGCACGCCGTTCATCGAAGCCCCATGCTTCGCCGGTTCGCTCCAGGAGCTGGGGCCCGTCGTGCAACTCGTGGAGCACGCCATCGTGCTGGCCGAGGTTCGCGACGCCGAGGATCTGCTGGAAGCGTACGGCCCGTACCTGGCGCGCCTCTGTCCCTCCTGGGGCCGGGAGCGCGGCATCGAGCCAGCCGAAGAATTCCAGGACGCCGAGGCCGATCGCCTGCGTCAACTGGACCAGCTGTGCAGCTTCCTCATCGAGCTGACGGGCCGGCAGCCGCTGATCGTGCATCTGGCGGACCTGCATCACGTTCGGGCCGGCACGGTGGCCTTGCTCGACTACCTGCTGCGGGCCATCGCCGCCCGCGAGGAGGCGGGGCACACGGTGCACCTGATCCTGCTGGGGGATTGCCGCGACGGCGAGACGGCCGGCCGGCCGGTGGCGCCGCTGCTGGAGACGCTGCACCAGCGCGGGCAGGTGCTGCCGGTGCCCTTGGCACCGCTTTCGGACGCCGACATCGGTGACCAGGTTTGCTCGATGCTGGGTATCGGCGAGCTCCCCGGGCCCTTCCTGGAGCGTCTGGCAAAGGAGGCCGCCGGCAATCCCTACTATGCCGAGGAGCTGATGCAGGCCCTGGTGGACGATGGCGCGGTGTACCTGGAGGAGGGGCGCTGGACCACGGCCCGGGAGATCGGCGAGGTGGTGTTCCCCCACAGCATCCTCGACGCGCTGCGCCAACGAGTGTCTGTACTCGGCGGGGCCGAACGCCGGTTGCTGGAGCTGCTGGCGTTGGGGACGCGATCCCTGTCCATGGAGGTCCTGCTGCACGCCAGCGGGCTCGACGCCGCCACCACGGTGGCCGCCCTCGGCGTGCTGGAGCGCAAGCGTCTGGTCCGGCGTTCGGGGGCGGATGGCCAGCCCATGGCCATCGAACACACGGGCTTGCGCGAGACCGTCGCCGGTGCCCTGGCGGCGCCCGAGCGGGCCCGGACCCACCTGGGCCTAGCGCGGGCCACCGAGGCCATCCACCAGGGCGATCTGGAGGAGCATCGGGTCGCTCTGGCCCACCATTTCGACCAGGCCGGCGACCGAGCCAAGGCCCTGGAGTACAGCCTGGCCGCCGGCGAACAGGCGCGCAAGCAATACGCCAACGAGCTGGCCGTCGAACTCCTGGGCCGGGCCGTGGCGATCCTGCAGGAGACCGATCCCGGCTCAGCTCGGCTCCTCCCCCTGCAGGAGAGCATCGCCGGCTGCCTGGCTCTACAGGGGGAACTCCGGCGCGGTCGCGACCACTACCAGCGTGTGTTCCAGCGCACCGAAGGGGCCATCGATCGCGCCCGGCTGGCCCGCAAGATCGGGGAAGTCCTGCTCCAGAACGACGAGCTTCGGGAGGGGGCCGAACAGCTGTGGTACGCCGTCGAGTTGCTGGGTGGTTCACGGCCCGGTGGGCCCCGCCGTTACCAGCTGGCCACCGTGGTTCACCTGGCCGCCCACCTGCTGCGGCAGTTCGTCCGTCCGACGGGGACGCGGGTGGGCGGTGAGCCGGATGAACGCCGCCGCGAGCTGGGCGCCGCGTACCTGCGCCTGGCCTACGTCTACTACTTCCACGAACCGGGCCAGATGCTGCTGCCGCTGTTCCGCGCCGTGGCCCTGCTCGAACGCCAGCCCCTCACCGCCGAGCTGTGCCACGCCACCGCCACGCTGTGCCACCTGTATGCCGTCGTCCAGCGCTTCGTTGCGTCCGAGAAGTACGGCGACCGGGCCCTGGAGATGGCCGTCGAGCTCGACTCCCCCTGGCACAGCGCCGTGGCCCGCGCGCGCCTGGGTATCAGCCGCTACCTGGCCAGCCAGTGGGTCGCGGCGCTGGAGGAGATGGAGGCCGCCCGGGATGGCTTCCGACGCTGTGGTGACATGTTCGAGCTCGGTGGGTGCTACACCCACATCTTCGCGGCCCTGGTGAACCTCGGCCGGCTGGAACAGGCGGCCGAACAGGCGGCCGATCATCAGGAATTCCTGGAGCGTACCGGGGACAAGAAGTTCCTCGATCGGGGTGCCCGGGCCCAGGCGGTCTACCTGGCCGTCAAGCGGGGCAAGATGGGGCTGGGGGCGGCGCGGGAGGAGTTCGACCGGACCGTCGCCGCCTGCGAGGAGGCCGAGGACCTGCTGGGCACGACCTCCCTGCTGACGTTGCTGGGAGATCTGTACCTCAATGACGGCGACCTTGGGGAGGCCGTCACCTTGCTGGAGCGGGTGATCACGCTGCGAGAGCAGGGGGGGCAGCGGCTGGACTACGACGTGGGCGCGTACCCCCAGCTGGCCCGCGCGAGGCTGGTGGGGCTGGCCGGCCTCCCCGGGCGCACAGACCGTACCCTGGTGCGCAAGAGCCTGGCATTGACCCGCCGCCGGCACCCCAATTACCGTTCGCTGGCCCTGCTGAGCCAGGCGCTGCTGCACTGGAAATCGGGCAAGATATCGGCGGCCCGCCAGAGCTTCAAGGCTGCCCGGACGGTGGCCCGCGCTCAGGGCGCCCAGATCTGGCTGGCAGAGGCCTACTTCGAGGAGGGCCGATGCCTTGTCGAGGCCGGGATCGAGGCCGATGTGGGGCGCAAGTATCTATCCCAGGGGCTGGCCCTGTTCGAGGCCTGCGACGCCCGGGACGGGGTGGGCAAGGTCTGGCGCCTGATGGAGCGGTTCTGATGACTCATACTGTGGTACCAACAGGGTAGGGATTCGATCTCCGGGAGGGCGACAGGTATGGAGCGACGATGGCAACCGATTCTGGGCTGGGGCCTCGCCATCGTAGTCCTCGCCGCGCTGGGGTGGCAGACCCTGACGATCGCCGAGCTGAAGCGTAGGGTGGCCGGCCTGGAGCAGCGGGACGGCACCGTGGAATCCGTCAGCGCGGGGAGCCGGGACACGCCTGTGGCCTCGGTGGGGGCGGCGGGTGTCCACATGGAGGAGATCCGCAGCGACCAGGACGTGGGGGGTGACCCGGAGGTCCTGGGGCGGGGAGAAGCCGAGGCGATGCTGGCCGTGGCGGTGGAGGAGGCGCTGGAGCGCCGGGACCAGGACCGCACCGTCCAGAAGGCGGAGCGCTGGGCCGATTATGCCGCCGACCGTATCGAGCGGGTGGTGGGGGAGGCGGTGGACGAGCAGCTGTTCTCCGCCCATCTGGAGGAGCAGGTTGTCGCGCTGATGCTCCGCGAGGTGCACCACACCTCCCAGCTCAAGGTCGATGTGAGCGAAGGCGATCGTACCGAGGAGCAGGCGATGGAGGACTACAAGACGTCCCGTCAGGAGACGGAGGACGCCCTCATCGAGCTCATCGGGGAGGAGGCGACCCAGGAGCTGGGGGATCGGATGCGTCAGGGGCGTTTCGGGGGGAAGTAGCCGCCCGGTTCGCCTGCTTGGTCAGACTCGGATACCTGCCATCTAGCCACCGCACGACCGCTGACCGCGGCCCGGATACCGCTGACCGGAACCCACGTGAACCGGGTGCGCCGGCCGCATACCGTGGCGGTCGAGGAAACCAATTTTCAAGGAGAGCGAGATGGAATCGAGATGGACATGGTGGATCTTGGCCCTGCTGTTGATGCTGGCTCCAGCCGGCTGCGAGCAAACCGCGGACGACGACGATACCGCGGGTGACGACGACGCGGCGGACGACGACGCAGCGGACGACGACACCGGCGATGACGATACGGAGATGTACGCCGACTGCCCACTCAACTCCGGGTACCCCTGCACCTGCGAGGCGGGCATCGAGGCCTGCGATGACGGCACCGAGTGCATCGTGCCCGAGGGGGGCGAGGGGTTCGGTGTGTGCGCCATCGAGTGTGACGGCATGGCGCAGAACCACCTGTGTGAGGACATCGGCGACTGGGGTGCCGCCGGCGCGTGCATGTTCGCCGCCGGGGGCGCCATCGGCGAGGGTATGGGCGAGAACTGCGCGGTGCTGTGCCTGTGGGAAGGAGCCCACGGGCCGTGCCCCCCGGGCCAGGAGTGCGTCGAGACGTGGATGCCGGGCGCCGACATCTGCATCCCTACCCCTTGAGCTAACGTAGCTTGTCGAGTTCGGCCCGCAGAGCGGCGACCCGCCGCCGGGCCACCGTCAGAGGCCGGCCCACGCCCCGCAACCTGACCACCACCGAGGATCCGGCCCGTTCCAGCGCCACGATGCGCGCCAGGTTGACGATCGCCTGGCGGTGCACACGGCGGAATCCGGCGGGTTCCAGGCGTTGTTCCCAGTCGGCGAGGCGGTGGTTGGAGAGCTGGCTGGTGCCGTCGGCGAGGAACAGTTCGGAGTAGTCGTCGGCGCCGACGATGTGGCTGATCTGGGCCGGCGTCACCACGATCAATCCGCGGGTGGTCACCAGCGCGATGCGCTGGGCGTCGGCCAGCGCTCCGGTGATGGGCCGTGGTCCATCCCGGGCCTGCAGCCGTTCGATGGTCACGGCCAGCCGCTCCGGGTCGATGGGCTTGAGCAGGTAGTCCAGCGCGCCGGCGTCAAAGGCGCGCACGGCGTACTGGTCGAAGGCGGTGACGAACACCACGTCTGCGTCGATGGCGCAGCGCTCGAACAGGGTGAGGCCGCTGCCACCGGGCATCTGCACGTCGAGGAACACCACGTCCGGTGCGTGGTCCCCGATGGCCCGGGCGGCCTCGTCCACGCTGGCAGCCTCGGCGACGATCGTCACCGCCGGATGGTCCGCCAGCAACTGGCGCAGGCGGACACGGGCCAGCCGCTCGTCGTCCACCACCAGCGCCCGCAGCGAGTCCCTGGTCACGGTGTGGTCTCCTCGGGTGCAACGGGTGGGCCGGGCAGCCGCAACCGGGCGACGACCTGCGGGCCATCCTGCCGCAGCGTGAACGTCCCCTGGCCGTCCATCTCCATCTCCAGCCGCTGGCGCAACGTCTCGAGCCCCTTGCGCTCCCCCGGGGGCGGGCCGGCATCCGCCGCAGCCGTGAGCTGGCCGTCGTTGCACACGCCCAGGACGAGCTGATCCCCGTGCAATCCGGCGCTCACGGTGACGTGTAGCGGCATCGTCGTGGCCGTCAGCATGCCGTGCTTGATGGCGTTCTCCACGAGCGGCAGCAACAAAAAGGGTGGGATCCGTAGCCGGCTGGCTGCTCCGTCCACGTCCCACCGGACCTCCAGGTTGTCCTCGAACCGAAGCTGCTCGATGTCTAGGTATCGCCGCGCCAGGGCCAGCTCCCTCTCGACGGAGCAGTCGTCCCGATCGCTGGCTGATAGCGTATCCCGCAGCAGCTGGGATAGGCGCAGCAGCACGGTCTTGGCGGCCTCCCGATCCTCGTCGACCAGGGCCATCGCCGCGTTGAGGCTGTTGAACAGGAAGTGGGGGTTGAGCTGGCCGCGGAGGCGGCCGATGCGCGCCTCGAGCAGCACCTGCTGCAGTTCGAGGGCTCGGTCCCGGGCCCGGGCCGTCAGCTCCGACTGGGCCATGACCAGCCCTGCCGCCAGCCACAGCAGCAGCATCACCACCCGGTGCAAGGTGCCGTGGAAGACCGCCGTCATGGTCAGCTGGTGGAGGTGCTGGTGGTCCGGATCCGCGCCCAGCAGTCCGTTGGCCTCGTGGGCCAGCGCGAACCATACGAACGAGCCGGCCAGGCCCGTCGCCAGGGCTGCTGTTGCGGTCCACGACCGGCGCCATTGTTCGGGCTGTAGGCGGTGGCACAGCAGGCCCAGCAGCACCGACAATCCCGCGCCGCTTCCTGCCCAGGTCAAGGCCCGCAGCGTGGCCATCCAGCGCTCCGCCGCTTCGACCTGGTGGGCCTCGATAGCGTACGAGGCCAGCCCCAGGACGATCCACACCAGGGGCTGGGCCGCGGTGAACCGAAGCCAGGCCCGGCGGGATGGGTTGTTCGTTGATGTTGTGGGCAATCCGGGCATCATCCGGCCCAGGGTAGCGTATCTGGACCGCGGTGTTCGCCCGGCCCGGGTGGGCGGCGTACTGGCCTCGGTGAACGGCTGCACGCTCGCCGTCTCGAAAAAAAACAATAAAAGTACGTCGTTTACACGGGCAAAGAAGTACTTAGTGATGGACCACTGGCGGGACGGGCCTGTGAGGAACGCATGATCGAAGCCAAGAAGATGTTGCGCGGGTTGTACGAGGTGGAGCGCGGGCTGGAGGAGTTGTACCTGGACTACGCCCAGCGGCTCAGCGAGGACCGCGACGCTGGCGAGCTGTTTTCCCTCCTCGCCGCCGAGGAACGTCAGCACGCCGAGCTGATCCGCTTCCAGCAAGGGCTGCTGAAGCCGGGCCAGCTGATCGAGGAATCGGACGAGGTGAGCTGGATCGGCATCCAGCAGCTGTTGCTGTCGATCCGGCGGGCGCTCGCTCCCGACATTCCTCCCACCTTGGACGAGTGTGTGGTCACCGCGCTGATGTTCGAGACCAGCAACACGGAGATGTTCCTGGGCTCTGTGTTGATGGATATCAATCCGGGGCTGGACACGCTGGTGAACCAGCTCACCGACGGCAACGCCGCACACCACCAGCGGCTGAGGGACTACGCCATCTCCCGGGGGATTTTGCTCTTTCTCGACCCGGACGATGAGCCCGACGAGATCGTGGAGTCCCTCGACGACGACAGCATCGACGAGATCAGCTACCACCTCGGCGACGAGGCCTGAACAGCCTCCGCCGTTCGCTGCGGCGATCAGGGAGCCCCGACGGCCTCCGCCCAGATGGCCGCCATCCTGGCCGCCGCGTCCGCCGTGGGGTGAATGCCGTCCTCCAGGTCCACGGCACCGAATCCACCATGCATGTCCACCAGCGTGACCGGTGATTCGCCCGTGCCCATGGATGCCGCCACATCCACCAGCCGGTCGTTCCAATCGGTGATGAAGGCGTTGGCGCGGCGGTTGTCCCGGCCCATGTCTCCCAGGGGCAGGATCTGGGCCAGGAAGATCTTCACCTCGGGATTGTCGGCCCTGAGCTTGGCCACGATGGAGCGCATGGAGGCTTCCGAGGCGTCCACGCTGGCCCCGCGGTTGGCGCGGAACGCATCGTTGGTTCCCAGGTGGATCAAGGCCACATCGGGCGTGTAGCCCGCCAGCCAGCCGTCGAGTTTGTCGTCGATCTGCGCGGTGGTCCAGCCGGAGTGGCCCTCGTGATCCATGTCCCACGTGCCCGGGCAGCGGGCCGGGTTGTGGTGGAGCGAACCCACAAAATCGTAGGGCGGCGACGCCCCCGCCAGCGCCTTGTGCAGCTCACAGCGGTAGGTGTGGGGAGCCCCGATGGTGATGGAGTCGCCGAGGGGGAGCAGGGCCACTGTCTGTGCCGGTGCCGTCGTTGCCGGCGCTGGTTCCGCCGTGGAAACCGTGGTGGGAGCCGCTGCTGGATCAACGTCCGGTTCTTCCCGCTGGCAAGACACACAGACCACCAGCAGCCACGGTACGAGGAGCCGCGTGTAGCTCATCACTCCACCTCGCCGGCTCATTCGAGGGGCCGGCCCTTGGGATCCAGGCCCATGAATTCGAAGGTCGTCTGGCGGAAGGTGAACAACGGCCCGGCGTCGCCGCTGACCTTCATCAGCACCAGCGCTCCTTCCCAGCCCTGCAACAGATAGTCGGCGGTGCGGCGGGCATCGATCCGGCGGTCGATCTCGCCGGCCTCGATGGCCGCGACCAGGAACGTGGCGATGGAGTCCCGCATCTCCGCGAACACCGAAGCCAGCCGCTCCTGGAACCGATCGTTGACGTCACCCAGCTCCGACGCCAGGTTGCCGATGGGGCATCCCAGCCGGAATCCCTGGGCCTCGAACATTTGCTCGAACTCGATGAACAGCGCGGCCAGGCGCTCCATCGTCGTGCCGCTGCTGGCCTCCATATGTTGCTGGGCCAGCGAACAGAAGTGCCCGCGGAAGTACTCGACGATCTCCAGGCCGAACTCCTCTTTGTTCTGGAAGTAGAAGTAGAACGAGCCCTTGGGGACGCCAGCGGCCTTGAGAACGTCGAGGATGCCGGTGTCGTTGAATCCCTTGGTGTGGATCAGGCGCGCGCCTTCCTCGAGGATCCGCTGCTTGGTCTCCTGCCGGCTCATCTCGTCCGAGTACTCCTGTCCCTGTTCATAGACCGGTCGATTATTCCTGTCAAAAGGTTCCTTTCGACTTGACTAGTAGACCGGTCGTCTACTGACGCCAAGGGAGAACGAGATGAAGATTGGAATCCTGACCTGTACGAACACGACCCAGAACCTGGACTGCAGCTCGTCCGGCTGCCTGCGAGCCTTCAACGACGGCACCGGAGCCTTCGCCGCTCACGGAGACGAGGAGATCGAGATCGCCGGCGTGATCAACTGCGCCGGGTGCCCCACCGTGATGGCCCCCAAGAAGATCTTGCGGCGCATCGGAGTGCTCAACGAGGTGGGGGTGGAGCGCCTGCACATGTCGTCGTGTGTGATGAACCTGTGCCCCTTCAAGAAGAAGTACAAGGCCGTCATCGAGGAGGCCTACCCGAACATGCAGGTCATCGAGGGCACGGAGGCTCCGGAGGGGATCCCGCTGGAGCAGGCCATGGAGATGTTCAAGATGGGCATCGGCGGCATGCTGCAGGAGACGCCACGCAACATGGTGGAGATGTATCAGGCCATCGATCAGGCGCGGCAGTCGCCCGCCCCGTGAATCGTGGCGGTCTCGGTCGCGTCAGCGCGCGGCTGGGACCGTCTTCACGGACTCGACGGTCACTTCCACCACCGCGGTCTGCCCGGCGTCGGCTGCCGCGGCGCTCGCCACCGGCAGGGGGACGGTCACATTGGCCAACAGAGCGCCGATGGCCAGGTGGGCGGCGATGGCGACGGCGTATCCCACCTACAACAGGCTCGAAGAACGCACATCGGTGGTGGCCCCGAAAA
>CAZDDH010000037.1:15293-50426 GCA_964504165.1 uncultured Rickettsiales bacterium
GGCGCGGGGCTGGCGGCGGCGGGGGGGGCGGCCGGTGGTGGCGGGCCCCCCCCCCCCCCCCCCGGGGGGGGTGGTCGCGTCGCGGGTATCGTTGACGATGGCCGGAATCTCGAGAGTCAGTGTCGTGGGTTCCATGATGTCCCTCCTGGGCGATTGTTGATTGCTGATCAGTGAATAAAGCAACCGCCGTGCCAACCGCGGAAGAAAACCATAAGTATCTGTATTTGCGGGACTATCTGCCGTTCTTGTGAGTCTGGAGATCCTCGGGACCGTCTGCGAATGCCAGCTTGTCACGGGTACAAAGTCACATGTGACAATCATTCACCAGCCACAGCCGATGTCCCAATAGTCGTCTCCGGCTGCGTCGAGCTCGGCCAGCCACGTCGTGTACCAGTCGTTGGCCCGGACGACGAAGTCCGCCACGTCCGCGTCATCAGCGGCCGCGGCCAACATCCACTCGCTATCCAGATCGATGAGGCCGTCGGCGTTGCCTAGCCCGGGAATGCGCGGCGAGAGCCGGTCGATGCCGTCCTCGGCCCAGCGGTCGTCTACGGCCATCGGGCGCAGCCCGTCCACGTCTGACCAGGCCTCGATCCAGGTGATCTCACCGGCGTCGTTGAAGGTGAACTCCTCGTAGATGGGGCAGCCCAGCCCCTCGTGGTCGTCGTAGTAGAACACCACGTAGCAGCGCCCGAAGGGGTGGGTATCGAACCCCTGGCAGTCCCGCTCGGGGACCACGGACGGGAACAGCTGCAGCAGGGTGTCGGTGGCCTCGATGACCTCCCGCTCGTAGGCCGTCAGCTTGAGCCATGGCGGCCACTCCCAGCGGGCGACCCGCTCGCTGTACGGGGGCCACTGCTCCAGCTCCACGGTGTAGTCCATGGTGTCGAAGTACATCGACGACGTCTGGGCGTAGTACTCGGCCGTCTGGGTGGGTTCCAGGCAGTCCGCCAGTGCTCCGTCGTGGGCGCAGGGATCCGGTGATTCATCCGGTGGCGTACAACCCGCGAGCAAGACCAGCAGCAACGGGAGAGGGGAAAAGGGGACGCTCATTACTTCATGACTTATTGCAGATCGAGCGTTTCGTCTCAATCACTCGCGCAGAGCACAAACCCGGGACAGTTGGTACCATGCCGCGCAGCGTGGACTCGGATCCGCGCTGGATTGGGTAGACGATGACTCCGAGACCGGCGACGATCCTGTTCATCATCGCGTCAGCAGCGGGGCTGCTGTTCGCGGCGATCTCGACCTTCGACTTCGTCCAGCACCTCGACCGCCAGCTGCACGGCCTGCACTGCTCGTTCGTGCCGGGCCTGGGCGCCCTGGATGCCACCGGCTCCTCCGGGTGCTCCCTGGCGCTGATGAGCCCGTACTCGTCGGTGCTGCGCGGCCAGATCTGGGGCGGGATCCCCCTGGCGCTGCCGGGCATGGCGGTGTTCGCGTTCTTGCTGTTCCGGGGGCTGGACCTGTGGCTGGGGAGGCGGCAGCAAAGCAAGGACGCCGCCCTGCTGTTGCTGGTGATGTCCATCGTGCCCGTGCTCACCTCTATCGTGATGGGGGCCATCGCCATCATAGCGCTGGGGGCCCTGTGCAAGGTCTGCGTGGCCATCTACATCGCCAGCTTTGCCACGGCCGGCGCGGCAGCGTGGGCGTACTGGGATGCGCGGTCGGCGGGGCAGCCGGCGCTGGATGATCCAGACTACCGCGATGACGAGGCCGATGAGTTCGGTGAGCCGGAGGCGGAAGAGGCCCCGGCCATGCTATGGGGGATCGGGGTCGCAGAACTGGGGCTGTTCGTGCTGATCCCCGTCGTGCTGTACGCGGCGATGGTGCCGGACAACTCCAAGTACGTCGGCAGCTGCGGCTCGCTGGTGAAGCCGGACGATCCGTCTGGCGTCCTGGTGCCGCTGGACAACAACACCGGCGGTACACCGATGATCGAGGTGCTGGACCCCATGTGCCCGGCCTGCCGCGGGTTCGAACGGCGGTTCACGGCGTCGGGGTTGAGCAAGCAGGTCCACCGCCAGGCGCTGATGTTCCCCCTGGATGATCAGTGCAACTGGATGGTCAACTCGGCGCTGCACCCCGGGGCCTGCGCGGTCTCCGCGGCGGTGCTGTGCGCCGAGGGGCACCCCGAAGCGGTGCTCGAGTGGGCCTTCGAGGAGCAGGACGAGATCCGGGCGGCGGCGGCCGAGGATCCTGCGGCGGCCGAGAAGATGGTCTCGGCGGCGTTCCCGGATCTAGCGGGCTGTATCTCGTCCAACGAGGTGCAGGCTAAGCTCAACCGCTCCATGCGCTGGGCGGTGGCCAACCAGCTGCCGGTGATGATGCCCCAGGTCTTCGTCGATGGCGTGAAGCTCTGCGACGAGGACTCGGACCTGGGCCTGGAGTACGCCCTGAAGCGATTGCTGGAGTACGAGCCACCGGCTGAAGTAGCGGAGCACAGGGAGGTGGGCCGATGAGGTACGCAATCCACGCGGGGATCGGAGCGATCTGCTTGCTGGTGCCGCTGGCATTGATGCTGAGCTGGGTGCATTCGGCCAAGATCCGGCTGGCCGCCGAGGATCCGAACGCGGCCCCGGAGGTGGCGGTGGCGGCCGCGGCGGATGAGTCCTACTGCTCGGCGGACCTGCGCAAGATCCTGCGCCGGGTCCTGCAGAGCTGTGGGCTGCAAGCCACGGGCGAGGTGCGCGGCTGCCAGCCCATGGAGGCCCGCAAGGTGGCCACCATCGCCGGAGCCGATTTCAACGCCCTGTTCATGCCCATGGCGGACCGGGCGGGGATCATCCAGTTCGACAGCAACTCCTCAGAGCTGGACCTGCAAGACATCGAGCTGCTCAACGAGCTGTTCGCGGACCAGCGCGGGGCGAGCTACTTCTTCGTAGTGGCCCGGGCCTCCCCCGACGGGTCGGCCAAGCGCAACCAGGAGCTGTCCCAGGAGCGGGGCGAGGCAGTGCTGACCCACCTGCGCGCCACCTTCGACGACCCGGACCTGGACAAGGAGGTGGGGCTGCTGTGGCTGGGGGAAGAGTTCGCCCAGCTGGACGAGCAGTTCTGCACCTGGCGGCGCAGCGGCGCAGAGGACGAGTGCCATACCAAGGACCTGAACCGATCGGCCTTCATGGCCTGGATCGATTGCCAGATTTAGCGCGTTGGGAGTGACGATGAGGACTCGGCTTTGGCTGATGATGGTTCCGTGTGTGATCGGACTGGGCTGTGCCGGCGGCGCGTCGGATGCCCCCGCCCCGGCGCCGTCACGGGTCAATGCGGTGCTCGCCGAGGATGACTCGGCCAGCAAGCTGGATGCGTTTTGCGAAGTGCACGCCGCCGCCGGCAAGGCCAAGGCGCTCACCTGGCCCGAGCTGGACGGCGCGACCCCGGCAGCGACGCAGGAGTGGCGGTGGGTCAGCCTGTGGGCCACATGGTGCACGCCGTGCATCGCGGAGATGCCCCTCATCGAGCGCTGGGACAAGAAGCTGGACACCGAGGGAGCCGCGGTCACCGTCCAGCATGTATCGGTGGACGCCACCGCCGAAGACCTCAAGGCCTATCGCGACAAGCACCCCGACGCCCCCGGCGGCCCCCGGGTCGCGGACCAGGCCAGCGTCGAACCCTGGCTGACCGCCCTGGGCCTGGACCGGGGGGCGGCGATCCCGATCCATGTGTTCGTGGATCCATCGGATAAGGTGCGCTGTGTTCGAGTAGGGGCGGTTTCTGAAGGGGATTACAGGACGGTGAAGGCGCTTATGAAGGGGGGCTGAATTCTCACACGTCGCAATACCCCACCAGCTCCACATAAGCCCGCCCCGTCGCATCCCCACTCACCGTGCAGGCCCCCTCCCAGTAGTCGAGGGTGTGCATGTGCAGCTGCTCCTGGTCTTCCAGCGCCGGGGTGACCGTGTAGCTCTCCCCTTCGATGGTGAGGGTCCAGCCCGAAGGCCAGGTGCAGCCGGACTCGGGGCTGGTCCACTCGCCCAGGACCTCGATGTGAACGTCGGCGGGGGCGACCTCCCGGGTGCTGCAATCGGCTTCCACCACCGTGGCGCCCACCAGTGCCCCGGCCTGGTCGCCGCTGGTGTCGAAGACCATCACCTCGCGGTAGTCGTCCAGCTGCAGGGCGAACCAGTCCCAGCCGGCGTTGGCCTGCTGGCTCAGATCGCCGTACTGGTGGTCGAACCAGGCGATGCCGCTGACGGCGATGCTCTGTCCGTCGATGACCAACTCCCCCTCGGCGTCCATGCGTGCCCGGGAGTAATAATAGGTGTGCCCACCCGCGTCGTATTCGTGGTACCCGTCCTCGTGGTGGAGCACGGGGCGCTTGTCGCCGGGGGTCATGTCCAGCTGGTACTGGATCTCCTCCAGATCCCCCCAGAGCGAGTCGTACCCGTTGGCGCCCGACGACGTCTGGCTGTCGGTCTCGAACTCGATGGAGGCCACCGCCGGCTCCCAGTCCTCGCCAAAGAAGCCCACCTCCTCGGTGTCGAAGAACTCCTCGCGGTCGATCAGCGTGACGGCCTGGTGCCCCATGTAGCTGCGGAAGCCACCCATGTCGGTGACGAAGAAGACGTGCTGGAAGCCGTACCAGCTGCCCTGGTCGTCCTGCAGGTGGCCGACGCAGTAGAACCACTCCAGCGGGACATCCTGGATGCCGTCGGCTTCGGGGAGGGAGATCTGGGCGTCTTCGCCCCAGGGCTCATCGCAGTGGCTGGTGTCGTCGTCGTCGTCGCCGGCGTCGTCGTCGTCGTCGTCAGCAGGTGGTGGCTCGGTCCCGGGATCGCAACCCACGCAAAGGTTCAGCATCATCGCGACGAGGAGCAGGTTCAGACGGGTCATGGCAGCCTCCCTCGACCGGGCGGTCTATCACCGTCCCGCGCCAAAGACCAGCCGCCCCCTCAGTCCTCGTCCAGCCCGCACTCCGCCGCCGACTCGAACGGGCACCCCTGATTGCTGCACATCGTGGCGCATTCCTGGTCGCAGTCCAGGCACAGGTCGCCCAGCGCCTCCACCTCTCCGTCGGTCCAGCAGCCGTCCCCTGCACAGCTACAGGTGCAGCACTGGACGCAGGGTTCGCCACAGGAGGGGAGAGCCACCGCGGCGGCCAGGATCAAGCCGGAGGTGAGGATCACGAACAGAGCGTTTTTCAGGTACCTAGTCATGGGTCACTCCACGATCAGCCAGTAGATGCAGTTGGCAAAGGCCAGCGAGCTCAGCACGACGCCGGCGACGGCGGCCCTGCGCGGTTTGTGGATGGCACCGGCCACGCCGATGGCCAGGGGGATCAACGACGGCACGATGACCAGCGGCGCCAGGATGTTCACCAGTGCACCGAGGAAGCACAGTAATCCCAGGAACAGGGAGATCAGGCCCAGGTATCGCACGAGGGGGTGGTCGCGTTTCATGGACTCCTCCGGTCGCCACCCGCCGCCCGGCGGGCTGGGTACGTCGTGTGTGAACCCAAGGTAGTTCAGGTGGTGCCGGGAGCCGGTTTCAGGGCGGTTGCAGATCAGTCGAGGAGCTGGACCTCGGCGCCGGTGGCCAGGGTGAACCGTGTCGCGCCGCCCCCTGGGGCACGCTCGATGAGGGCGCTGCCGTCGATACCGGCCTGAACCAGCGCCTTGCGGGTCCAGTAGACTAGCAGGTTGAGGTCGCGGCGGGATTTCTCCGGCTGGCCCGGCCACACCCGCGCCAGCAGTAGCTCGTCGGGGACCAGGCCGCCGGCCAGGTATCCGGTGGGCGGTGCCAGCAACGTGGCGACGAGGTCGGCGCGCAGCTCGGACAGGGAGACGGCGATGGGCCCGGCAGCGAACTCCAGGGTCAGCAAGCCGCCCCGCGGCAGGAACTGGAACTCGGCGCGGGCCGGCAGCTCGGGCTGCCCGGAGACCACGGTGGTGCCGCCCATGTCGCCGCCCACTGCGAGGACCCTCAGCTGATGATCATCGAGGGCCAGGGAGTCCCCGTGGGCGACGCTGCGAAGATCGTCGGCCGGGCAAAGGTAGCCGTTGTGGAGCAGGCCGGGGACGGCCTCGAGCACCAGGGAATCCCCGGTGCGATAGAACCGCAGCGCTGCGGCGGGCCACCCAGGGACGTGCAGGTCGTCGTCGTCCCCCCCGCCGACGGTGTACGGCGAGTGGGCGATGCTCAACAGCCCCTCCTGGGCGCCTTCGAGATACCACCACGACGGCGGGGCCTCCCCCGCGGCCTCCCGTACGATCAGCTGAATGCCGGGGATCTCGACACGATCGCCCTCGGAGACCGTCACCACCGCGGTGGCAGGCGTCCCGTTGATCGAGGTGGGGTTGCGCCCGAGCGGCTGGACCGTCAGGCCGTCGCCGGTGGCCAGGACGATGGCGTGGCGGCGGCTGGCCTGGGGGTTGGCGGTGACGATGGCGCACTGTCCGTCGCGGCCCAGCACCAGCCCGCCCGGGGTCACCCGGACCCGCTGCCCTCGTCCATCTTCGAGCCAATACTGACGCTTGCCTCTCATCCGTCCGGGCTCCTCCGCATGCATCGGCGTACAGACGACACTACAATGGCCCACGATTGACGTCGAACGATGAATACGATTGCCCTATTTCCCCTGCTCGCGGTCCTCGGCGTGGTCGGCGTTCCCGATGTGCACTGGGAGCCCGTGCCGCCCCCTGGCGTGGCCATCGTCGACTGGGGTGGGGACACCGAGGGGATCGTGGCGTTGCTGGCCGACGGCTCCCTGAGCCGCTGGCGCGATGGCACATGGACGGCCGTGGCACCCCCGCCCCCGGGCGTGGCCGAGATCCCGACCATCGTGGCCCCCGGCCCCGATGGGATCTGGGTGGCCCGCGAACGGTCGGCCTACGCGGTGTGTTTTGACGGGGAGTGGGGCGAGCCGGAGGCGCTGCCAGCCGGCGAAGTGATCGATATGACCGTCTCCGCCGCCGGGCGGGTCTGGGCTGTGGGACTGTTCGGGTACGTGTCCGTGAGGGACGATGGCGCCTGGACGGTCATCGACGAGCTGCCCTTCAGCCGGACCCATGATCACTCCATCGAGCGCGCCGTGGTCGATGGCCACGGGGATCTGTGGGCCAGCAACGGCCGCGACGTGCTGGTCCATGTCCGCGGCGACGGTGCCGCCACCCTCGTGCCGTCCCGGCCCGGGTGGGGCGCCGTACAGCTGGACGGCGCCGGCCGGCCCTGCATGGCCGGCGATCCCCCGGTCAGGCTCGACGTCGAGGGCCACCCCCCCCTGCTCGACGGGCCGGTCCAGCGCCTGCAGGGCACGGCGGAGGCCCTGTGGATCGTGGCCGGAGGCGAGGTCCAGGTCGTCGTCGGCGACCAGCGCCATCCCGTGCCGTTGCCCACCAACAGCGAGGTCTCGGTGATGGCTCCGTGGGGCCGGGATTCCCTCGCGGTGATGGTCCGCTCCGGCCAGCTGTACGTTACCGCGCCGGGCCGCGCCCCGCCCCTGCGCGAGGCCGCTGCCGCGTGGGGCATGGGCAACCTCACCGACCGGGCCGGTGCCTGGCCCGGCGACATCGACGGCGACGGCCTCGATGATTTGCTGGTGGCGGGGGACGACGGCGCCTTACGTCTGTGGTTGCAGCGCTCCCGTGCCTGGACCGATGCCACCGGGCCGTGGGGCCTGGACGCACGGGTCGCGGGCCCGGACGTGGCGTTGTGTGATCTGGATCAAAACGGCCGCGACGATCTGCTGATGCGCCGGCAGATGGGTGAAGACGCCGTGGAGCTGGCCTACTACCGCGCCCTGGGAGGCCGGTTCGTGGACGTGTCGGAGACGGTGGCCGACCGCAGCTCGCCGGTGGTCGTGGACGGCAACGGGAACCTGTGCTGTGTCGATGCGGATGGCGACGGCGACCTGGATATGTTCGTCACCGGCGGCGGTGCCATCTTTGCCAACGGGCCGCGGGTCGCCCTGTACGAGAACATCGGCTCCGGCCGGCTGCGCCGCGTCGATCTGCCCGCCCGGGGCCTCGGCAAATCGACGGACTGGGTCCAGCAGGTGCTGGCCGAGGATCTGGATGGCGACGGGCTCACCGATCTGGTCCTGCTGAGCCGCTGGGCCGCGGGGCACACGGTGTTTGCCGGGCGCCCGGGGCACCAGCTCGCCGATGTCACCGCCGGCAGCGGCCTCGACGCGACGTTCTCTGATGTATGGCAGGGGTGGCTGGTGCCCGTGGACGGCGATGGGCAGTTGGATCTGATCACCGTGGATATCCGCTCGGGCATGCGGGCCTGGAGCGGGGACTCGCTGGTGTTCCGCGATCGGTCGCAGGACTGGGGCCTGGGGGCACTGCCCGGCACCGACCTGGCCATGGAGTACCGCGCCGTGGTCGCCGATCTGGACGGGGATAGCGCGGTGGACATCGTCGCCGGGTCGCCGTCCGAGGGGCTACAGCTGGCGCTCGGATCCGCGGCAGGGACGTTCTCGGTCGTGCCCGGGGCGCTGGGCGTGGACACGGCCGGGATGCTGGATCTGGTGCCGTTGGATCTGGGGGGCGACGGCGACACCGACCTGGTGATCTTCCGCGACGGTCCCGAGCTGCTGCTGGAGAATCTCGGCGGGTCGGGCGGGGCCGAGGTCGCCGCGGAGGGCACCGGCACAGCGGGCAGCGCCCTCGCCCGTCGGTGGGCCTGGATGGCTCCGCTGCCGGACGGCGCGCTGGCCGCCGCTTTCTTGCTACCGTGGCTGCTGGCGTGGTTCGTGGCGCGCCGCGCCGGGTCGCGGCTGTTTTGCGGCCGGGTGAGTGTGGTGGCGGGGTGCTGGCTGATCTCGGCGCTGGAGTTCTTCACCTTGGCCGAGGCGCCCATGTCGTGGAGGTTCTCCACCGCCGCCTTCGCCACGCCGCTGGCGCTGGCCGCGTTGCTTGTGGAGCTGCGAGCCATCGGCCGGCGACGGGCCGAACACGTGGGCGGGTATCGCCTGGCGGGGATGCTGGGCCGTGGGGGGATGGGCACGGTTTACCGGGCCGTCGAGACCGAGACCGGCCGGCGGGTGGCCATCAAGGTCGTGCACCCCGAGCGCCTGGCCCGGCCCGAGGACCGAGCGCTGTTCCGGCGGGAGGCCGAGCTGGGATCGCGCATCGACGATGACCACGTGGTGCGCATCCTGGGTTTTGGCGAGTGGGACCTGATGGACGGGGGGCGGCCCCGGCCCACGGTCTACCTGGTGATGGAGTTGGTGCCCGGCCAGACAATACGCCAGCGGCTGGACGACACGGGCCCCATGTCCCCGCGGGACGCTGCCTCCCTGGGCTGCGAGGTGGCCGCCGCCCTGACGGCGATCCACCACCACGGCATCGTGCACCGGGACGTGAAACCCGAGAACCTGATGCTCGACGACGGCGGCCGCGTGCGGCTGATGGACTTCGGCGCCGCGCGGCCCCAGGGGTGGGTCACCCAGACCCACGGGCAGGTGCTGGGCACCGTGGGGTACCTGTCCCCCGAGCAATGGCGGGGGCTGGCGCCGGATCCTCGCTCGGATGTCTACTCGCTGGCGGTCGTGCTGTACGAGGCGCTTTGCGGCCAGCTGCCCTTCGGGGCGGACACGGCGGCGGGCATGCTCGACGCCGTGCTGTTCCACGATCCCGTGCCCCTGGATACGCTCGTGGACGGACTCCCACCCCAGCTGGCAACGGTGATCCACCGGGGCATGGAGAGGGATCCGGCCGGGCGCTTCGAGGACGCCGCATCCTTCGGCGCCGCGCTGCGGCCCTTCCTGGGCGGTGCTGGAGAGGAGGACCTCCCATGAGGCTGCTCACCGCGGTGCTGTGCCTCGCGCTCCTGGGCTGCCCCCGGCCCGACGAGCCCTACTCGGAGCTTCCCGATCTTCAGCGTCTGGTACGCCCGGCTGCCGGGCAGGGACTGACCCTCGTGGATCAGGCCCATCCGGGGGGCCCCGTGGGGGCGGTTGCCGCCGATGGCGAGCATCTGTTCGTCGCCACCCGCACCTCCATCGATGTCCGGCGGCGGGAAGACAACCGCTCGGTGGGCCACCTGACCACGGCCGGTGAACCGCGGGAGCTGCTGGTCCTGGGGGATGAGCTGTGGGTCGCCGCCGGCTCGGGGGGGATCGCGCGCATCGAGAATCCCGGCGATCCGGACGCCGCGGTCGTCACCGAATGGCCGGCGGGGGACTGCGTCGTGGCCATCGCCGGCGACGATGACCGGATCTGGGCGGCGGACAGGTGGGGGTTCGTCCTGACCCTGCCGCGCTGCGCTGCCCCGGGAGAATTGGCCCAGATATTGGCCATCGACGGGTGGCCCGGGGACATCGTCCCCTTTGGGGACGGCGCCCTGGTCGCAGCGGGAGCCGGCGGGTTGATCGCCGTGGCGCTCCGCGACGACGGCACCCTTGCGTTGGATGCACCTCCCTTCGAGCCCCGGGGTGCCCGGGCCGTGGTCGCCCACGGGGATCGGCTGTACGTCATCTCCGACACGGAGGTTATCTGCTGGCAGCCGCAGCAGAGGCACGCCGTGCCTCGGGAACGGCGGATCCGACAGCTGGTGGCCACCGAGGCCGGGGTCGTCGCCGCCGCGGGGGAAGGTGGGCTGTTCTCCTGGGACGGGCGGGCCGCGGAGGGCAACCTGCAGGCCCTCCACCAGCCGGGGATCACCGGCGTGATCCCCGTGCGTCAGGTCGCCGGGGTCGGCGGCGGAGATTTCTTGGTGGCCGGCGGCGATGCCGGAGCCTTCATGGCGAGCCTCCAGGCCGGTGAGTGGCAGCTCGAACCGCGGGCCCCACGCGGCGGGAACATGACGGCGCTGGAGCCCTGGGGGGACCGCGTGGTGTCGGCGTTCAGTGCCCTCGACGAGCTCGGTACCGTGGTGGTCCACGGCCTCGACCCGGCGGGCCAGCTACGAGAACGTGGCCGGGCCGAGGTGCCGTCGCTGATCACCGACGTAGAGCCGGTATCCGGAGACGAGCTGATCGTCACCGGATACGGGCTGTACAGCGTGCGCTGGGGGGACAATGGTGAGGCGCAGGTAAAACGGCTCCCTTTGCTGGACGATCTCGTCCACGCCGTGGAGCTGCAGCCGGACGGCCGGCTGGTGGCGCTGGTCCGGGACCGAGGCCTGCTGTGGTTGATCCGGGAGGGCCCGGGGCACTGGGTCATCGACCGCATCTCGCCCCTGGGTGCCGACGTCAAATCCCTCGACCTCGTACTCTCCGACGACGTGGCCGGCGTGACCTACGGGAGCTACGGCCGCCTCAAGCTGTACGGCGAGCCCGGGGCGCCGCCGACCCGGGATGTCCTGCTGGCCGGCGCCGCGGCGGGCATGGAGAACGGCTGGTTCGAGCCGGCGGGGTCGGCCGTCGTGGATGGGCGCTTCTGGGTTGCCATGCCCCGCATCGGGATCGAAGGCGTGGATGCGGTGGGTGGCGCCAGGCAGCGGATCGAGCTCCCCCGTGAAGCGTGGGATGTGGCCCCCGCCGGGGAGCGGCTCGCCGTCGCCCTAGGGCGTCAGGGGGTCGTCGTGGTCGACCCGGCGCAGGCCGCCGAGCCCATCCGGGCGGCCATCGATCTACCGGGGCGGGCCCAGCACGTTGTGGTCACGGATGACGGATTCATCGTCGCGGGGACGGGCGGGTCGCTGTTCGTCGTCACTCCACCGTGACCTTCCACCCCCGCTTGGGCCCGGGAGTGGCGCCGAGGCTGATCCCCGCGGTCAGGGTCAAGCTGACGTAGTTCGACGGGGCCAGGTCCCCGGGCTCGGGGCCCTCGAAGCGCCCGGCCTCGAACACGTGCCCGGCGCTGAAACGGGCGCCGACGCGACCGCCCCCACCGTGGGCGGCGGTGAAAAAATCCAAGTCCACGAACCCACCGAGGGTGGGCCGGGTCGGCCGCACATCGACGCCGAAAGAGACCATCGAGGTCACGAAGTGCCGCCGGAACTTGGACTCGCCGTGCACCAGGTAGTGGAACCGTTCCCGGCGCTCGCTGCGCAGCTGCAAGCCCAGCTCGAAGGTGGGGTTGTAGATCGTCTCGGCGCCGGGGCTGCGGGTGGTCATGACCATCCCCTCGTGGCCCACGTGTAGCGACAGGAACCGGTGGGAGGCGATGGGTTGGGTGAAGTACTCCGTGTTGCTGATCATGCCGCGGTGGATCACCCGGGCCGTGACGGTCTGCTGCCACCCGGCCAGCGGGATTGCGACGCGCACGCCGTAGAGCCCCCCCATCGCCTTTTGCTGATCCTCGTCGCCCGCCTCGCTCTGGTTGAAGGTGCTGCCCAGCTCGGCTTTCCACATCAGCCCGCTTCGGTAGTGCCCGGAGGCCACGAGCGTCCCGAGCCCGCCGCTCTCTTCGTCCCCGGTGGGCATCAGGTAGTGGCCGCCTATGCTGCCTCCACACTCGAGGCCGAACACGTGGACCGCCGGATCGGAGACGGAGACGATCTCGGTCGCCAGAGCGCCTTCGTCGCCCAGGGCCTGCACCGTGGAGGGGATGGCCACCATCGACGCCACGATCGCCAGGGTGAACAACTGCCAGATCAGATTTCGCATCGCCCTTACCTCCTACCTTTCGGCCTGCGGGCCAGTCGTTGGGGGCCAGCGTAGGTGGAGGCAGCGCGGATGGTGGTTTCAGGGTGATTGCAGAAGGAGCGGCTAGAACCGGAGCACCACCCCGGCACCCCCACCCCCGGCCAGCATCATCGGGTAGAAGGTGGGGGGACCGGCCAGCCGGGTCCCGTTGCCGGTCGTGGCGACGGCCGCGGTGATCAGCCCGGGGATGAGCATGCACACGCCTACCCCCAGGTGGATGCCCGCAGAGGTGGCAGAGAACAGGCCGGGCCCGGGGCCTTCCCAGCAGCCCGGATCGCTCGAATCTGCGGCGCAGATCGGCGCCCGCCGCTCGGCGTCCTTGGCGTTGAGGACACCGGTCATGGCCAGGTACAGCGCCGAGGTCACCCCGCTGTAGGCCGCCCCCTCGAGCAGGCCGATGGCCGCCGCCCGCTGGCGCCCGCGGCGGGTCCCGTCGTCCAGCGCCATGGCGAAGCCCGTGGCCGCCACGGGCGCGAAGGCTGCGCTGACGCCGTCATACACGAACAGCGCCGGCACCGAGCCGTAGGCCGAGCCGTCCAGGCCCTGGGCGGCGCAGCCGATGGTGGCGGAGATCGTCCAGCCCAGCCCGATGGCCTGGACACCCAGCCCGATGCCGAGCATGGCCCGGCCGTGGCGCTGCCGCAGTTCGATATCGGCGGACGCGGTGGTGGCCGATGCGGCGGCGGCCCGGCCAGGTAGGGCCGAGGTCGCCAATAGCAGGACCGTGAGTAGTAACGATGGGAAAACGGTAGTTCGAATCGACATGATGGAATCCTCTCAACGAATATGATGTTCATTGGGAGGTGTGCACGAACCGGGCCAACTGAGCGTGAACCGGTGGACCTGCTTGGACGTCGATTGGGCTGAACGGGAGTCCCTACAAGCACTCACCCGAATTGTTGTAGATATAGGAATACCCACCGACGGAGATGCCGGCCACCAGAGCGTAGACGTCATCGGCACAAAGCGCTTCGTTCCCCTGGATTTCGACGTGATCACCCACGGCACTCAGGTTGGAAAGCCCTTCGATGTCTTCCAGCAGGGCGTTGCCGGCGATCTCCAGGTCACCGTCCACGTGCTCCACGTTGGTCAACCCGTTGAGGCGAGTCACCAGGCCATTCTCGACGACGCGCAGGCTGCCCTCGACGGCAGTGATCCCGGCCAATCCATCGATGTCCATCAGCCAGTCGTTGTGCTCGATGAGCAGGTCGCCGGCCACGGTGGTGATGCCGGATAGCCCATCGACATTCTTGAGGCTGTCGTTGTGGCGGATGGTCAAATCCCCCACCACATCGCTGAGGCTACTCATCCCGTCGAGATCGACGAGGACGTCGTTGTCCGCGATCACTAGGGCGCCGCCGATGAAAACCAGGTTCTCTGCTTCGACGCTGTCTAGCGACCCATTCTGCCGCAAGGTCAGGTCGCCGCTCATGTTCACGAAATTGGGTAGGGATGCATATATCAGGCTGCCGTTCTCTTCGATCGACAGGTCCCCACCGCTGTACCCCAGGCTCGGCAGATGAATCGTGGCCAGTGCCCCGTTGTCCATGATGGCCACACCATCGCCCACCATGGTCAGGCCGGAGAGGCCGTCGAGGTCTGTCAGCGACGGGCTCTGGGAGACATGCAAGTTCCCCCAGACTGAGTGGAGTTTTTCCAGCCCGTCAAGGTTGTCCAACGAGGCGTTCTGAGAGATGTAGAAGCTGCCGTTTACCGAGGTGAGATTGCGTAATCCGTCGATGTCCCGCAGCGATGGATTACTGTACAGGTAAAGCATCCCCTCGATGGAGGAGAGGCACGCCAGAGAGTCCAGGTCCTCGGCGTCCATGAGCGTCTTGATGATCAGATTGCCGGTGACCGTCTCGCATCCTTCCAGCGACTTGAGCTCCTCGGCGGTTTCCACGTCGAAATCGCCGCTGCATACCCTGTCGCAGGAGGGCAATATGCTCTCGAATGCCCCCATGACGGAGGGGGCGGTAACGTAGTTACTGGTCGCGAGCCGGTCGTCCGACGGGTCGTCATCACCCGTATCGTCGTCGCCCATCGTCTCGTCCGCTCCGCCTGGAGCGCCGCCCAGCGGAATCGCACACCCGGTCATCCACAAGAGCGTGCCCGTTGCCATCAAGAGATTGCGGATTCGCAAAGGTTCCCCATTCTGCCCGCGATGGTACCCCGCTACAGGAATAAACCGCCGATCCCGCGGCAGGGTGACCTCGGTCAGATCATGGCGCCGCGACCTGTCCCGCTCCGGTGGGGAAGCCAGGTTGGACGAACATCAAGCTGGCAAACGTACCGTGCTTCAGAACACGTACAAGCCGAGGAAAATGGGGAGGGCCACAATCGCGATCAGGAAAAGGATCACCAGTGGGATCTTGCGCACCCATTCCTGGACAGGGCGGTTGTGGCAATGGATACATTCGGCCTCTTCCATGGGCGTCCATTTCTGGCAGGCCTCGCAAAGACGACGGGGCGCAGTAACGTCGCGCGCGCACTGTTCACAGGCAGGTATCGCGGTGGTGGTGCCGCAGTACGGGCACTCGCGACGGTCGGCGCTGGATGCGCCCTCGTCGGGCGGAGCGAAGGTGGATCTCTTGTGGTTCAATTCGTCTGGGAATTCCTTGAGCATGGCCTCGTTGCCGCTCACGTACACGGACCAGGGCGCGAGGCGCAACGTGCGGAAGGAGCCGTCGGTGATGGCGAAGATCATCGAGCGGTTTCTGGCGAACCCGCCGATGGACACCTCGCTGATGTGCGAGATCGGAATTTCTTCGATACCGTGGTTTTCCATCGCCGGGCTGAACAACCCCTGCCTGGTGCGAATGATGATCAACTTGCGGGTGGTCACAGCCACGAAGTAGGCCTTGGTCATCAGGAACAGCAGCAGCCCACCTACGAGCAGCAGCTGCCAGAAGAGGCCCGGCTGCTGGACCATGAAGGCAGTGTGCCTGATCTGCTCGCCCTCACCCAGCAATGGAGTCACCTGGCCTGTAATGCTACGCGTCATGTCGCGTAGCCATGGGAGCCCTTTCCTAGAGACGATCGGTGTGCGAATAAAACACTACGACAACTCCTCCAACACGGTCCAACAAGACTCGATTCCCAGCTGAGTCGTAGGGTGCAAGACCGTAAGGGGTCAGATCGTTTGTTGTATAATTAATCAGCGTCACACCCTGACCCTCTGGAGCAGACAGCGCCCAGAGACCGTTGGCCCAGGATGAACAGAATGCTGCAACGCAACAATCCGTCTTGACATTTGTGCAGGCGCACATATCCTGACTCCGTAACAGGAGTTTTGGAACATGTCCTCTGCAATTCTCCCTTGGTGTGCAATCGCAATATACGTCCTGATCACCGTCGTGCTCACCGTGCGCGGGGCGCTGCGAACCCGCTCGCTGTCGGGCTACGCTGTGGGCAACCGGGACATTCCCGCCGCCCTGGTGGGCCTCTCGCTGACCGCCCAGCTGACCAGCGTGGCCACCTTCGTGATCAATCCCGGGTTGGTGTTCCACTACGGCGTCTCGGGCCTGGCCGGGCTGGGGCTGGCGGCGGCGCTGGGGATCACCGTCGGGCTGCTGTTCTTCTCGGCCCGGTTCCGCAAGATGGGATCCCAGGTGGCGGCGCTGACGGTGCCCCAGTGGATCGGCAACCGCTACCGCTCCGGCGGGCTGCGGTCCCTGTTTTCCGTGCTGTCCCTGGGGCTGGTGGCCTACGCGGTGCTGATCGTGGTCGCGCTGTCGCTGGTGCTCGGCGGGCTGCTGGGCCTACCTCCGGCAGCGCTCGTGGTCGTGATCACCGCCTTCGTGGTGGTCTACGTGATGATCGGGGGCGCCAACACCCACGCCTACACCAACGCCATCCAGGCGGTGGTCATGCTGGTGGTGGCCCTGGTGCTGGTGGGTAGCGGTTTGCCGCTTCTGTGGCGCGACGGTGGACTGCTGGCCACCCTGGCCCGCACCGATCCCAACCTCGTGACGATCACCAACCCCTCCTCCCTGTATTTCCGGAACCTGTTCGAGGTGTTCGGCTGCAACTTCATCGTCGGCGTGGCCCTGGTCTGCCAGCCCCACATCGTCAGCAAGGCGCTGTATCTGGACGACGACCGGCAGCTGCGCAGCTACCTGGGGGTGGCCGTCGCAGCGGGCATGGTGTTCTTGTCCGTGCTGGTGGTGGGGTTGTACGCGCGCACCGTGGTGCCGGCGGCGACGCCGGTGGACCAGGTGGTGCCGCTGTACATCTTCCAGGCCTTCCCGCCGCTGATGCAGGTGCTGATCGGCATCGGCATGCTCTGCGCGGGATTCTCCACACTGGAGGGGATCCTGCTGGCGCTGGCCAGCATCTTCTCCATCGATGTCTATCCGGCCCTGTCCGGGATTCCGGGATTCCGCAGCGCTACTTCGGAGCGCTCAGCGCTGCGCTTTGGCCGTGCCGCCATGGTGCTGGTGGCCGTGCTGACGATCGGGTTGGCCCGCCACCAACTGGCCCACCCCACCGGTGGCTCGGTGGCCATCTTTGCCCAGTACGGGGTCTACCTGCTGTTCACCGCCTCGTTCTTGCCACTGGCCTGCGGCATGTTCCTGCCCCGCGTGGGGACCCGCCTCGTCGCCCTTGGCGTGGCCGCCGCCCTCGCTGGTTATATAGGAACGGCGGCCCTGCAGTTGACCGGGATGCACAATAACCCCGCCTTCCTGGCCACCTGTGGTATTGCCGCGGGCTGGCTGGTCATCGGGGTGGGATTGGCGGTGGCGCGCGTCCGGCTGAAGGGGATGCCGAAGCTCGATACTATTCGCCGCCACAACATATGACGATCCGGGGTTTCAATCGACTGAATGGAATTCTGCCGACTTTAGATAGAATAGACAAATAGCCCCCGCAAGACAGTCCAATCCGGGGGGCCTGTTCCCTGGCAATAATTCGCGTTCCCCACCTTGTACTGGTTCAGGCACTCCAATAAAGTCCTCCGCGCGAATGGGAAATCTCAGGGGTATTCTGGCGCAGGACAGGTAGATGGACACGGCTGGAAGCCAGCACGCTGGTCCAGGAGGGGTGGTGCCGGGACGCCCTATGTGGATCCAGAGGTGTTCAATCTCGCAGCCGGCAAGAGCCAGCTGGTGACGGCCAAGCACGTGGTCCCTCAGGGGCTGGCGGCCGGCACCTACCGCACCGAGATCACGGTCACGGGGGCCTACGAGCAATGCGTCAACGTCACCCTCGATGTGCGTGCCCAGCAGCGCTGCGCCTGCCACGTGGTCCAGGGCGACATCCCCACGAGGATCCGCGCGCATCGGTGGTACGACCACTTCCAGTGCGTCGAGCCCTGCTTCGAGCCAGCACCCCAGAAGAAAGAATCGCCCAAGCGGCCTGACGTGCGCGTCGAGGTGGCCACGGAAGTGCGCCAGAAATCGTGATCCGAATCCATCGCTAACGACTGATTTCGCGGAGCCCTCATTGCACAGGACGTTCCGCCATTGAGAGGACGAAATGACGTCCAGAGAACGAATCCAAAAATCGCCCGAGGAGCTGGCCGACGAGTTCAAGGCTCTGCTGTCGGACAATGCCTCGCAGAGCGTCAAGCTGGCAGCTCGCGTCAATGATCTGGTGAAGGACGCGGCCCAGGCGGTCGCCGAATCCGGCCGCGAGCCGGCGGACACGACCCAGCTGCTGAATCGCTGGCTCGACTACCAGCTGAGGTCGTACGCCATCGTCAGCAAGCACGCGCTTTCGATGGCCCACGGCCTCGTCTCCGCGGCTCAGAATGCAGTGGTCGGCTCCGAGGCCGCGGAAGCCGCGCCGGTCCAGCGCATTGATCTACAAGTCAAGGGCCACATCGGCGAGGTGGTCGTCGCCCCGTTCCTGGTGCACAACCACTACGACCGCGAGGTCACCGTGGGATTCGAGGCCACGGCGCTGTTGTCGGCCACGGGCCGCTCGCTCGAGGCCACCTACGTCAAGTTCGAGCCGTACCGCGCCTCGTTGGAAGCGGGTGAGCAGGTCGTCATCCAGGCGATCATCGCCGTGACCGACGAGTTCGAGCCAGGGCAGACCTACGTCACCACCATCCGCGTCCTGGGTTTTGATGCTCAGGATGTCGTCCTGGCCCTATCGGTCGAGCAAGCTCAGGCCCCGGCGGACAGGGCCCAGCGCGACGAGGCTCCTCTTGCAGACGGGGCTCGTGTCCCGCTCGCTTCAGGAGATCTTCGATCGGTACTGCGCCTGGCTCGCGGATGGCCCGTGAACCACGGGCCCGATGGTTCATCGAATCCGCGTGCGATACACTCCGCCCTCTCCGGCGAGAGGATCGATGGACATGCGTTACGCCCCAGCCCTGATGTTCCTGCTGCTGGCCATGGCCAGTTGCGATGCCCCTGCCGACGACGACTCGGCCGACGACGACTCCGCAGGGGCGGCCGACGACGATGACGACTCCGCTCCCGCTCAGCCCTACGCGGCGACCCTCGAGATCGTGGGCGACCTCCCCGCGGGGGTGCACGGCATGGCCGTGTCCGACGACGGGACGTTGTGGTACGGCGACACCTTCGGCAACGCAAGCGCTGCTCAGGAGGTCTACACCGTGGCGCCCCCGTACGACGGCGAGCACCAGGTGGCCTCCGTGGACGTCGAGCAGCCAGCGGGGATGCGATTCATCGAAGGGGATCTGGTCCTCTGCGATCTGAACGGTTCCCGGGTCGTCCGCCTGGACGCGGCCCTCGAAATCGTACAGAGCTGGGGCGTCCATTACCCGTGGAACGTGCGTGCCATGCCCGGCGGCGACCTGCTCGTCATCACCTACGACCAGGGCCTGTACCGGCTGGAAGACGGCGGTACAACCGAGTTGTTGTTCAACGGCCTGGCGTTGCCTTTCGACCTGGATCCGGCCACCGCCGACAGCCTGTGGATCAGCGAGCAAGGGGAGGGGACCTACGGCGAAGGCCGGGTCGCCCGCTGGGCCCTGGACGGCACGCTGATAGAGGAGATCGCCGGGGAGTGGCCCAACCCGGAAGGCCTGGCCCTGGACGACCGCGGTACCCTTTGGATCGCCGAGACCGATTCGGGGGAGATCCGCCGTCGGGACGCAGACGGCACCCTGTCGGTGGCCTTCGACGAGTACACGGTCCCGATCCTCGTCGCCCCCACACCCGATGGCGATCTGCTGGTCAACCTGCGCTCGGCGCTGGGCAATCACCTGGCGCGGATCCACCTGGAGTAAGGGGCGCCGATGGGAACAGAGCGTCGCGTCTTGGTCCTGCTGCCGTTGCTGGCTGCTGCAGCGTGGTGGATTGCCTGCGACGACCCCGGCGACGACGACGCCGCCCCCGCGGATGACGACAGCGCCCAGGACGACGACGACACCACGGGCGACGACGATGACACGGCCCATGGCCCGGCGCTATACCCCGCCGACCAGGTGCACTCGCCCATCACGCAATACGTCGCGGATACGCTGCATGACATCGCGGCCGACGGCCCGGAGGCGGCCCAGGACGTCTTCATCAAGGTCGGGGACTCCCACACCGAGTCGTCGTCGGCCCTGTTCTGCTTTGCTGGCGACAGCGTGGATCTGGGTGCATACGGCGATCTGGAACCAACCCTGGACCACTTCCTGGGCGGCGACGCTGCCGGCGCCACCCCCTTCGACAGGGCCAGCGAGGCGGCGCTGGGGGGCATGAGCACCGGCTGGGTCATCGGCGGCGAACCGTCGCCGCTGGAGCTGGAGATCGACGCCCTGAACCCGCGTTTCGCGTTGATCCAGTACGGCACCAACGACATGCAGATGGGCAACACCTACGCCAGCGCCATGTGGGGCTTTTACGAAGACATGGCCGCCCTGCTCGACCAGTGCCTCGCCGCCGGCATCGTCCCGGTGCTGATGGGCATCCCCCACCGGGGCGACCTCACCGAGGCCGGCTGGTGGGTCTGGCCCTACAACGACGTCATCCGCGGCATGGCCCAGACCCGGCAGATCCCCTTCATCGACCTGTACCTGGCCCTGGAGCATCTCCCCGACAGCGGCCTCGCCGGCGACGGCGTGCATCTGAGCACCAACCCGGACGGTTCCTGCCAGATGACTGCCGAGGGTCTGGAGCACGGCAACAACGTGCGCAACCTGGCCTGGCTGGCGGCCCTGGACCGGGCGGCGGCGGTGGTAGTGGACGGCGAACCATCGTTGGATCCCACCGAGGCGTTGCTGGTTGGTGACGGATCCCCTGAGGCCCCCTACGAGATCCCTGCGCTGCCCTTCGCAGACCTGAGCGACACCGGCCAATCACCCCACTCCAACCTGGATCTCTACACCGGCTGCGACAGCGACGCCGATGAGTCCGGGCCCGAACTGCTCTACCGCCTGGAGCTCAGCGAGACCACATCGCTACGGGCCTTCGTGCTGGACCTCGAGGGGGTGGACATCGACATCCACTTGCTGGACGAGACGGCGACCGAAGAGGGCTGCCTGCACCGCGATCACCACTACGTCGAGGCCACGCTGGACCCGGGTGTCTACCATCTGGCGTTGGACAGCTGGACGGATGGGGGCAGCCCGCTCAGTGGCGAGTACCTGCTCGTCGTCTCGCCGTGCCATCCGGACGACCCCTGCGGCTGATCCATGCGGCCGCCAGGGCCAGCAACAATCCCACCGCGGTGGACGATCCGCTGGTGCCCTGCGCCGTGCACTTACACCCGTCCTCCTCCACCGGCTCCCCCGGGACGATGGTGCCACTGACCGTGATGGTCACCCCGGGGCAGTTCATGTGGATCATGGAGAAGTAGACCGTGCTGCCCGGCTCCAGGGCCACATCGTCAGCGGCCACCACCACCGTGGTGGGCTCGTCTTCCACGGCCAGGTCGTACTCCAGGGCGTGGGGGATGGCGAAATCCCCGAAGTAGGCGATCTCCAGGACGTCGAACTCCAGGGTCACCATGTCGTCCGCTCGGGCGTACATCGCGTACTGCAGGTCGTCGATGCCCATCGGTTCGCCGTCCAGACGCTCCAGCTCGACGGTCAGCTCGACGCGGTCGACGGGATCGGTCATGTCCGCCGGGATGGTCACGCCAAACTGGAACGGCGCGGTGAACTGCACGTCCAGGCCGCGGATGAAATCGCAGGTGTCGGGGTCGAAGGACTCGAACCCCAGCATGTGGCGGATCTCGAAGGACAGGGGGCTGCCCGGCTCCAGCGTCAGCGTCCGGCCGCAGCGGAACATGCCCCGCGCTTCCAGGGCCTCGTCGATGGCCTCGACGTCCGCCGCGGTCAGCACGCCGTCGTCGGCCAGGTCCCCGGCCAGCTCGGAGATCGCCTCGGCGTACCCCGCAAAGGTGGGGGTCTGGCCGATCATTCCCAGGGCGCCGTAGACCAGATCATCGGTCACCTCGCCACCGACGATCTCGTGGATGTCCCAGCTGGCCGCGCCGGGGATCAGCCCGTCGTAGTGCACCTCGCCGTACAGGTCCTCGGGGCAGGTGTGGGCGTTGTCCAGTTCCCGCATGCACGGGTCGATCGCATACTCCGCCATACAGGGGTCATCGAAGCGGGACCCGGCGTAGTAGTCGGCGATGCCCTCGTGCAGAGCGCCCGGGGCCATGTTCCAGCCGTACCGGTCGTAGATCACCAGCTGGTCCAGCAGCATCTGGGTGCGGTCCTGGATGATGGAGTGGCCGAATTCATGGGTCACGATGTCGGCGTCGTAGGCGAAGTCGATGAATCCCTGCCCGAAGACCAGCAGCACCTCACCTTGCGGCCCGTTGGTGAAGTAGGCGTTGTCGTAGCCCGCCCCCTCGCTGCCGCGGTAGTTGGTGGTGACGATGGCCGGGCCGTCGAAGACGTGGCCCTGGCTGTCCTCCAGCCAGCGGCTCACGTCGGTGACGTGGTGATAGGTGTGGACCTCGACGAAGGGGTCGCTGGCCGAGTCCGGCGCCGGCTCGTAGAAGAAGTTCCCGTCCGCGTCCGCTTCCGCAAGGTGCTCCACGCCCGAGACATCGCCGTCGAACACCGTGGAGCGCACCAGAGCATAGGTGCCGTTCATCCACGTCTCGTCCCCCGCCAGATCCGTCAGCGTGACCGTCGTCACCTCCGACGTGGCCGGGCTGCCTGGATAGACGTCCCCCTCGGCGCTGAGCCGCAGGTCGGAGACATCCAGCACCTCGCCGGTGTGGGCGTCGAGAGTGACCATCCAGGAGGCGGGCGGGGAGGATGCGAAGACCGGCACTCGGTACACCAGCCGCCCGCTCGACGGACGGTCGAGTACGAACAGGGACGGTGTGGTCGCCAGCTCGCCTTCGGGCACGGTTGCCAGGCCTCGCGCCTGCGCGTTCTGACGATCCAGGGTTGGTTCGGTATCGGTGGTCAGCCCCGGCCGCAGGTGTGACGTCGCCATCACCGCGGCCCCGTCCCCCTCTAGCTTGACCATCACCCCCGCTCCCAACACCGGGATTCCCCGGTGGAGCTGACGCAGGTGCACCATCGAGCGGCCGTGCCAGCTCACCGTGCGTTCGTGCGCCAGCTCGGGCATCGTTCCCTCCGCCACCAGCGCGCCGCCGTGCTCCGCCACAAAGGCCCGGGCAGCCTGCTCCGGCGAGCCCGGGTATGGGCCGGCATGGAACGCGCGCAGCGTTCTCCCGGGGCCGTCATCGATCAGACGCAGGGCGGCCGGATTACTGGCCTCCAGGCGCTTCAGTGATGCTCCGACGGCCGCCTCGACGGCCAGGGGACAGCACAGGGCACAGGTGAGGGCGATGAAAGGTACACACAGGCGCATCTGGAACTCCCCGCGGTAGACATGCCCGGTTATACCGGATTGAGGCCCCGCTTCCCCTATAATCTGCGGAAGCTCAGGAGAGGGGCACCGGGCCATTGTCGGAGTTTGACGACACGCGGGAGTTCGACGGCGGTGATGCGACCGAGTTCGATGGATCCCAGCCGTCCACGCGGGTTGCCGGCCAAGCACCGTCTCGTGCGGCTGACATCAACACGACACCCCGTCCATTACTCACGCGCCACGCGCGGGTCGATCACTTCGAGGTCATCCGGCTGGTGGGTCGGGGTGGCATGGGGGAGGTCTACCTGGCCCGGGACACCCGCCTGGGCCGCAAAGTAGCCCTCAAGGTGGTGCGGCCCCAGGCGCTGGGGGACGATCAGGCGATCCGAAGGTTCCTGTTCGAGGCCAAGGTCACGGCCCGTTTTTCCCATCCCAACATCGTGGCAATTCACCACGTCGGTGAAGTCGAGGGGATGCCCTACGTCGCCCTGGAGTACCTTGAGGGACAGTCCCTGCGCGACCGCATGAAGGAGGGACGCCCAGGGGTGCGCGAGTCTCTGCGCATCGCGTTGTCCATCGCGGAGGCATTGACCGAGGCGCACCGGCGCGACGTCCTGCATCGGGATCTCAAACCGGGCAATGTGTTGATTCCCCGCGACGGCCGGGTCCGGGTGGTGGATTTTGGCCTGGCCAAATCCGTTTCGCGGCAGCAGGTCATCCAAGGCGAAGACGAGGTGTTGCCCGACGACGGTATGGCACCGTTGCAAGCCCTGGATCCGTTCGTGACGCGTGAAGGTGTCATCGCGGGAACACCGGCCTTCATGGCCCCCGAGCAATGGGCGGATGGTGATCTCACTGGGGCCGCCGACGTATGGGCGCTGGGTCTGATCGTGTACGAGCTGCTCAGCGGCACCCGGCCTATCCCAGCTGGCGCCCCTGTGGTCCTGTGCGCCAGCGTCTGTTCCCCCGATCCGCTCCCTGGTATGACGGTTGGAGCCGAAGTCCCCCAGGCCATCGTCAAGCTGGTGGCCCGTTGCATCGACAAGGATCCGGACAGCCGGCCGACGGCCGCGCAGGTCGCAGATGTACTCCAGCAACACATCGTCCAGCGGCCGACTACCCCAGCCGATCAGAGCCCTTTTCGCGGCCTGTTGCCCTTTGATGAGCGGCACGCCAACCTGTTCCTGGGCCGAGAGGCCGAGGTCACGGCGTTCGTCGAGCGGTTGCGGGAGGTCCCCGTCCTCCCGGTCGTGGGTCCGTCAGGAGCTGGCAAGAGCTCCTTCGTGCTAGCTGGGGTCGTGCCTCGCCTGCGGGAGCAGGGCCGCTGGATCATCTTGCGGGTTCGCCCAGGCGCCGATCCATTTCGGGCGCTGGCGTCGAGGCTGCAGCGGGGCGAGGTCGGGCCATCGGGGCCCACGACGACGAGGACGTCGGAGTTCACGTCGTCGAGCCCCAACCTCCAGGCGGATGGGGTGGACATCCACGAGCAACTTTGCGCTTCCCCTGCCTTCCTGGCTTACGCCTTGAACCAGCTGGCACTCGGAGACGACGACGCGGTTGAACCGACCCGGGTGCTACTGCTGGTCGATCAACTCGAAGAGCTGTACACGTTGACGGCGGACGAGGAGGTCCGCCGTAACTACATGGCCGCCATCTGCGCCGCCGCCGACGACCCAGAGGGGCCGGTGCGGGTGGTGTTCACCTTGCGTGACGATTTCCTGGTCCGGCTGGCCGAGACCCCCGAGGCCCAGGCGGCGTTCGAACACCTGAGAGTGCTGCGCAGTCCCGGAGAGGAGTCCCTCCGCGAGATCCTGACGTTGCCGGTCCAGCGGGCGGGGCACGAGTACGAGGACGCCGCGATGGTCGACGAGATGATCGCGGCGGTGCGGGGAGAGCCGGCCTGTCTGCCGCTGCTCCAGTTCACCTGCAGCCAGCTGTGGGATCGTCGGGACCGGGAGCTGCACCGGCTCACCCGCGGGGCCTATGTTGCCATCGGCGGGGTGGAGGGCGCCCTGGCCAACCACGCGGACGGAGTCATCGGCGCGTTGCCGCCCGATCGGGCGAGCCTGGCGCGCGCCTTGCTCCTGCGTCTGGTCACCCCGGATAACACGCGACGGGTGATGGGCATCCGACCCCTGCTGGAGGGCCTGGACGCCGTCGCGGAGGGGGTACTCGATCGGCTGGTGCAGGAGCGGGTGGTGCTGGTCCACCGCGCCCGAAAGAAGGAGCGGGCGGCCGCCGAGGTGGAGCTGGTCCACGAGTCGCTGATCCGCAACTGGCGCCGTTTGGCGGACTGGCTCGACGAGAGCAAGGAGGAGATCGCGTTTCTCAACGAGATCGGTCAGGCAGCTGGCCTGTGGGAGCGTCGAGGTCGTCCCATCGAGGAGGTCTGGGGCGGAGATGCCTTGGCTGACGCTCGGAGGAAGTTGGAGCGGTTCACCGGTGCCCCCTCCGTGGTGAAGGAGTTCGTGGAGGCGGGGCTGCGCGAGCAGCAGGGGCGTGCACGGCGCAACCGCGCGATGTGGGGTTCCAGTGTCGCTGCCCTGGCCGTGGTCGCCGTGGTGTTTGCCTGGTTGGCGATCCTGGCCAGCAAGCGGGCCGAGGTCGCCGAGCATCGGGGCGCCGAGGCCCTCCTGGAGGGAGCTCTCACCGCCCTCGAGCGGCGCAACATGTTGGAGGCAAGGGCCAAGCTGCGGTCCTCGCTCGAAATCAACGACTCCATGATCGGACGGGCGATCTGGGCCGATCTGGCCCAATCCGAGATGTTGTGGTCCGCCCCCATCCCTGCAACCGCCGAGGATTTGGCCTTTACTCCGGATGGTGAGTCGCTGTTTGCCACGACCGCCGTCACACGTTACCTCCATGTCTACGACACCGATTCACAGATGGTGGAGTTGCTTCACCTGGACGGGGGGCCTTTCCACTCCATCGCCATCTCGCCGGATGGTTCTACGCTGGTGGCCGGGTCGTCAGAGGGAGAGATCCAGCTGCTGGACCTCGACGGCCAGCTACACCATCGCCTCCAGGGTCACACCGGCATGGTGATGGATATTGCCATCGATCCGTCCGGACAGGTGTTGGCGTCCGGTGGCGCCGACGGGACGGTCCGGCTCTGGGAGCTGGAATCGGGGCGGCCGTTGCGGAGCCTGGATGGTCAACCCGAGGGGATCCACGCCGTCGCCCTACATCCGGAAGGAAAGCTGGTCGCCGCCGGGGGCCTGGAGGGCACCATCCGTATCTGGGACGTCTCCAGCGGCGAACTGCGGCGGGTGCTGTCCGACGTGGAAGGCAAGGTCTGGGGCGTCACCTTTGACAAGACCGGTCGGCGGCTGCTGGGGACCAGCATCGAGAGCGGCATCCTGATGTGGGACCTGGAGCAACCGGGACCGCCGCTGCCTCTCAACGCCGATGCGGGTCTGGATCGGGTGGTGTTCTCCATGGCGTTTGATCCGGACACCGAGACGCTGCTCACCAGTGGCGTCAACCAGGTGAGGCTGTGGGACCTGGCCGCCGAACCGATCCTGTTGCGGACCATCGAAGCGCACGACTCGGAGATCCCGAGCGCCGCCATGAGTCCGGACGGTCGGTACGTGGCTTCCGGGAGCTGGGATAAGACGATCCGTATGTGGAATTATCCCCGGATCCGGGGGGCTGCGCAGGTCGAACCCCACGAACACGAGGTCTGGAGTACGGATCTGATGCCCGATGGCCAACGCCTGGCTTCCGGAGACTACGGCGGCCGGGTCCTGTTGTGGGACGTGTCCAGCGGGGATCCGGTCGCAAGTTGGCGGGTGGACGATCAGGTCATCTACGATCTGGAGGTCGATCCCGCTGGCGAACGCCTGGCGGTCTCCTCGACCTCCGCGATGTCCGTGTGGGAGCTGGAATCTCGGACCCGCTGGCTGCGATACGACGACACCTGGAGCCCTTCGAAGACCTTTGCGTATCACCCGGACGGCACCGTGATGGCGACGGTCGGCCTGGACAGCTTGGTCCGCATCTGGGACACCGCCAGTGGCGAGCAGCTCCAGACCTTCCCGACGGAGATCGGGTTGATTCATGCGACGGCGTTCAGCCCCGACGGACGACTCCTGGCGGCCTGCGGATCGGCCGAGGTCCGGGTTTGGAGCACGGTGAGCTGGGACATGGTGCTGGAGACACCCGGCAGCTGCTGGTGGACCGAGCAGGTGGCCATTCATCCCACCGGCGACCGGGTCGCCGTACGCAACGCCGAGGGTGGATTCCGGATCCTCGCCATCCCGGACGGCCAGGTTCTCGCCGAAGAGCAGGTCGAACACAGCGTCTGGTCGCTCAAGTTTCACCCCACCGAGGACCTCCTGGCTGTCTCTGTCGATCGACGCGGCACGGGTATGTACGATCTGAATACCGGGCAGATTCGGTGGTTCGGCGGCGAGCCGTCGGTCACCCCGCGCCTCGATTTCAGCGCGGACGGCATGCGCTTGCTGGGGCTGAACCAGTTTGCATCGCCCTTCATGTGGGACGTGCAAACGGGTATGCCGATGTGGACGGCCAACGGCCTGGTCCCAGCCGGGGACGGGCCTCCTATCGTCCATACCCAACGGGGCTGGCACGTCCCCGGGAGTACGATACCGCTCGATGGTTCTTCCTGGCCGGCCGGGGTACAGGCGTCCGCCGGGGCGGATCGGGTTGATGTGGCCGCTGGCCACCTCTGCGCCACCACGTGGCGAACGGCCGTCGAACTCTTCGAGCTGGACGGCGCGGCTCCGGTGGCGTCCCATTCGTACGCCGATATCGAGCGGGTCATGGCCACCGAAGACGGGTGTGCCGTGGTGGCGGCCGGCCAGCTTCACCTCCTGTCCGAGGAGGGAAGCCGGGCGACCGACTGGAAAGAGGTCAAGGCTCTCGGGGGGGAGTCGACGCGCATTTTGTTGGGCCTGTCCGACCGGGTCGTATTGCTCACACCGACGGGAGAGCAGACCGGGGAGATCCCCGTCGCCAACCCAGCCCGTTCGGTGGCATGGGTCGGGTCTTGGCTCGCCATGGGTTCGGGGGAGGGCGTGGTGGAACTGCACGCGACGGGCGCGGATGGTCAGTCCCGAACGCTCGACTCCGAGCTGTCGCCGGAACCGGTGATTCAGGTCATCGAGGGTCCACCCGGCATCGCGGTAGTCGCCCACTGGGATGGCGTCATCGGATTGTGGAACATCGACAAGGCCGTGCCTGTCGCGTCCCGACGCCTCCAAGGCTCCGCCATCTCCATGATGCTTCATGACCACACCCTCTACGCGGTATCCAACACCGGCGGGCACCTGTCGTGGGACCTGTCCATCTACGTCCAGCCTTATGACCAGCTGCTCGACCAGGTACGCGCCGCTATTCCAGTCATCTGGGAGGATGGCCACGCGGTCCCGTCGGGAGAGTGACGGCTGAACGGCAATTTTGGAGCCGTCCAGCCCGAGGCGGTGGTTTACACTTCTTTGGAGAGGGTGGAGGGCAGGTAAAAAAAGCGCCCCATTTCCCCACGCCCACCGTATCAGGTTGGAACAGGTAGCCCCCGGACAGCGAGTCTGGCGGAAAAGGAGCCGGATGTTTCAGGTGACCCAGCGGATCGTTCAGCGTGCCATCGCAGCCGCCATGCCCTTGCTGGCGTTTGCAGTCATGGGCTGTGGGGACGGTCTGCTGGGCGCCGACGGGGTCCAGTCCCTCACCGGCCTCGATGACCTCGAGCTGCCCCAGGAACCGGCCTGGATGATGCGCTGGATGCTGGACGAGGAGACCTTCGACGGCCCGCTCATGGAGCTCGATGTCGATGACGTGTTTGTCGAATTCCTGGACGACACGGACACCTGGTACCACTACCAGAACTACCTGGAGGTCACCGCTCCGGACCTGTCGGCGCCCCCCGACGACGCCATCCGGGGAGAACCCACCGATGCCTATCGCTACGCCATCGGCCTGCCCATGTTGCTGGACGACAACGACGGGGACGGCGAGCACGAACCACCCGACGAGGACGGCCCCGGAGAGCTGTGGGGGGTAGCCATGGAGACGGCATACCTCTTTGTGGAAGGCGATCTGGCTGTCTTCTTCGATCAGCAGCCGGTGGCTGAAGAGGAGTGGTCCGAGGACTGCGACTGTTCCGTGGAGATCGAGGACGGATTGCAAAATGTGTGGGTCAACCTGGATGTACTGTCCTCCTACGATTGGTGGATGGACGAGGACATGGGGGAGGACGACTGGGAAGAGGAGTGGGAAGAGGATTGGGACGAGCCCATCCTGTGGCCGGACCTCGATGACGTGAACTCCAGCGACCACAGCGGCGCCCTGCTGGTGGAGAGCGGCGCCGACGTGGAGACCGGGTTCCCCGGCGGGCTGGCCGACTACTTTTCCTGGGCCTGGTACTTCTGGTTCCAGGATCCGGAAGCGGTGGAGTGATGAGCTGGACCGAGGCCGAGTTCCAGGAACTCTACCGTCGCTACGGGCCGGCGGTATACGCTCGCTGTGTGGCGATCACCGGCCGTGCCGAGGAGGCTGAAGAGGCCTTCCAGGAGACCTTCTATCGCGCCTGGAAGGCCCGCCGTCGCATCGTCCAGGAGCGCTCGCCGCTGGGCTACCTGTACACCATCGCTCGCAACGAGGCGATCAACCAGCTGCGGCATCGGCGTCCCTGGCGGACCGATCCGCTGGTGTGGCTCAGCATCGCCGATCCCACGACCGTGGACCCGGCGGCCTGCCACTCGGTGGCCCAGCTGCTGGACCGCATCTCACCCAAGGACGCGGCGTTGCTGCGCTTGCGTCACGTGGAAGAACACACGGTGGAGGAGCTCGCCATGATCCTGGGCACCTCGCCGCGTACCGTGCGTCGCCGCCTGGAGCGGCTGATGAAGCGCACGAGGGCCATCCTGGCCGTGGAGGCCGCATGAGCGCATCACCGGTACTGTCCGAACACCATCCCCCGCGGATGGACCTGGAGCTGCTGGCCATCGGCGATCTGCCGGACGACCACGAGCGCCGGATCAACGAGCACCTGGCCGATTGCACCCCGTGCCGCGAGAGGCTGTGGCGCATCCGTCAGGAGCAGTCCAGGGCCCAGCGGGCGATCCCGCAGCAGGCCCCAGTGGAGGCGTTCCGTGCGCGCGAGCAGCGGGAACGGAGCCGGGCGGTGCCCTGGCTGGCAGCGGCCGGTGGCTGGGCAGCGGCGGCGTGTTTGCTGTGGCTGTGGGCCCCCTGGACGAGCGAACCCAGCTTTACCGAGCCGGAGGCGGCCATCGAGGCCGGGACCCGGACCAAGGGAACCTTCGCGGTGCAGGTGATCCGTGGCCGCGGCTCGGATGTGGAGCGGCTGGGCCCGGTAGCGGTCTGCCGTCCGGGCGACCGCCTGCAATTCGAACCCGAACTGCCCGATCATGGCTTCCTGTCCATCGTCAACGTGCAGGATGATGGCCAGGTGCAGCCGTACCTACCGCCCACGCCGGTGTCGGCTGCGAAGGACAGGCTGAACTTCAGCGTCGAGCTCGATGATTTCCATGGCCGGGAGCGCATCTTCTTCGTGTGGAGCCCCGAGCCGGTGGACTCCGTTCTGATTCAGGCTGGGATCCGGGACACGCTCCTGGCCCGGCCGCTGGAAGAGATCGACGACCTGCCGCTGCCGGCCACGCTGGGCGCCGATCAGCGCAGCGTGCTGATTTACAAGGAGTCCGCCCGGTGAATTCCCTTCGCCTTGCCCTGGCCTTGGTCGCCTTGTTCCTGATGGCAGCAGTGCATCCTGCCGCCGCTGCCACGGTGCGGCTGGGCATCTTCGTGGGCAACAACGTGGGGCTGGGTCCGGAGACGCTGCTGCACCACGCCGAGAGCGAGGCCGAGGAGATGGCCCGCCTGTTCCGAACCCACGGCGGCATCGAGCGCTCCCGGGCCGAGGTGTTGCTGGGGCAGACCGCCGACGCTGTGCTAGACCGCCTGGCGGTCACCGAAGGACGGGTCCAGGAGGGGGTCGACCGGGGCGACGACGTGATGGTCGTCTTCTACTACTCGGGCCACGCCGCAGAGGATTCCCTGCACCTCAGTGGCACCGAGCTACCCGTGGATCTACTCAAGAACTGGATCGTGAGGCTGCCGGCCCAGGTCAAGGTGTGCTTCATCGACGCCTGCCAGAGCGGGACGATGGCTCGCGCCAAGGGGGGCACCTTTGCCGAACCGATCGCGGTGGGCTTCGACGAGGAGCTGACGGTGACCGGCACCGCGATCATCACTTCCACGGGCCCTACCGAGCTGGCCCGGGAGTCGGATCGGCTGGGGGGCAGCATCTTCTCCCGGTCCCTCATCACCGGCCTGCGTGGTGCTGCGGACATGGACGAGGATGGCAGCATCACGCTGTACGAGGCTTATCGTCACGCCTTTGCAGAGACCATCCGCGAGTCGGTGGCCACCGGCGAGGCGATCCAGCGTCCAGAGCACAACTTTGACCTGCGGGGCACCGGCGAGGTGGTGTTGACCAGGCTGGCCGAGCGCGCCGCCTCGCTGGTTTTTGCCGAAGAGCAGGAGGGCACCTATGCGGTGGTCGCTCTGGGCAGCGGCGAACTCGTCGCCCGCATCGACAAGCAGCCGGGAGAGGTCAATCGCATCGGGTTGCCCGCCGGGCGCTACGTGGTGCGCAAGGTACGGCGTACGGACGTGCTGGTAGGGGAGGTGGACCTGATCTGGGGCGGCAACCGATGGCTGGCTGATAGCGAGATGGCCTCCGTCCCCCTGGGGGACGCGCTAGCTCGCGGCGGTTGGTACGGCGCTCGCCAGGGATTTGGCCTGCACGTGGCGGTTCAGGGCCCACCCACGGCCGAGTCCCCGGTGCTGATGGGCGGTGAGCTGGCCCTGCAGCTGCGCCTGTCGCGCCACTGGCTGCTCTCCCCCCGGGTCTCCTACGGAGGTGGTCGCCGGGACATCGAGAACGTGGATGTCCAGCTGCATCAGATCGGCCTGGACATGATCTTCATGTACCTGTGGCAGAAGCCGGTAGCCGATATCGCCGTCGGGGCAGGCTTCAGCGGCGCCTTCCATATCCAGCAGGCCGAGTGGGAAAGCCTCGCCGACTCGGACGGGGACCACCTGGAGTTCGTGGAGGGGAATACCCGCCGCTACCAGGCCAGCCCGGGCGTCTCCCTGGCCGCGGCCGTGCAGTTCCCGCTGGGGCCCTCGGCCGCCCTCGAGATCGGTACGACCGTGCGGGTGCTGATGGTCCGCGTGGACGGGGCTACCCGGTTCTTCCCCCAGCCGGCCGGCCGGCTGGGCGTCGTGGGGCGCGTCTGGACCAAAAAAACCCGCCCCCGTTCCTACCCGGGGGGCGTATGTGCCTTGTTTTCGAACTCAACGGGCTGCCTGCGGGGCGCACTTCAAGGAGATAGACATGTTCACCATCCATTGGAACCGTACGCTTTCGATCGCGATCCAGACCGTTTTCTTGCTACTGGTGATCCCCCTGGTAGGGATGGGCTGCTGGGAAAAATCCGGCGTGGTGATGCCGGCCACTCAGGGCGAAGAAGATGACGCCGGCGAGGACGGGGATCCGGACGAAGATGGTGAAGGTGAAGACGAGGATTGCGACGAGGACGACAGGGGCGACGAGCACTGCGACGAGGACTGCGACGAGGACGACTGGGGCGACTATGACGAGCTGGAGGAGGAGTGTATCGAGCTCGCCGAGATGGTCGAGGAGTGTTTCGAAGAACTGGGTGAAGAGGATCCCGAGTGCTGGGAGCTGATGGAGATGGAAGAGGAGTGCTGGGAGAGCCTGGATGAGTAATCGGAAGACTGGGGCGACGAAGAAGACGAGGACTGATTCGATCTCGACAAGGACTACGAGGTCTGCGACGAGGACCTGGAACACGAAGACCCCGCCTGCGAGATGATCCTCGAGGAGCTGGAGTTGTGCTGGGACGAGTTCGAGGACGAATACGGCGACGAGTACGGCGACGAGTACGGCGACGAGGGGGAGTGCTGGGGCGAAGACGAGGACGACGAGCTGGAGGCCCTCTTCAACGACCTACGGTGACGGGAGCCGCTTCCGGTCCGGCTCGGGCACGCTAGAACCCGCCTTGACTTTGATATCCACCCCACCAAAGACAGCCACGCCGGTGATCTTCAGCCAGGGATCCCCCTCGCGGGCCGGCCGGTCCAGGGCCGTGCCACTCTCCGAGAAGGCGCCGAACACGCCCAGCCCGTTCACCTCCACGTAGAGGTCGGGCGGCACGATGACGGCGGCGCCACCGAACACCGACACGAACTTGAAGTGGTTCTCCCCCGGCTGCAGCACCGCGTTGCGGAAGTCGAGCTCGGCACCGCCGAACACCGACACCACCCGTGTCTTGGGGGCTGGTCGCCAGCTGCCCTTGCGGATGGCGGCGCTGAACACCGAGATCATCGAGGTGTACCCCTCGGTTTCCTCGGAGACGGCCGGCAGCTCGGCTTCCTCGGCGGCGGGGGCTGCGGGGGCGATGGGCTCGGCGGGCACCGGCGGGTGGTCCATGCGGGGGATGGCCAGCCCGGTGACGGCGGCCTTGAGGTCGTCGGGGGATTCGGCCAGCTGAGCCAGGCGCGATCGGCGGTCGTAGTCGTGCACGTCGATGCGGCTATGTTCGAACTGCTCCTGCAGCACGCTGACGACCCGCTCGCGGGACAGATCCACGTCCCCGTCCACCATCGAGTCGAGGGTCTCCCCGACCACCTCGGCGGTGATGACACTGGGCTCGGGAGAGTCACCGATCGTCGGCTGGGTGCGGCTGCCATCCGGCTGGAGCGGGGATTCCTCGTCGCGGGCCTCCTGGCGAACGCGCACCGGATCGTGGCCGTCCCACCAGCCCTCGGCGTCGTCCTCGCTCCAGGGCTCCTGCGGGCAGCTGTCCCTGAGCGCCCGGGACAGGCCGGTGACCGTCTGCGGGCGTTCGGCCGGATCCTTGGCCAGGCAGGACATCACCAGCTCTTCGAGGGCGGCGGGGATGGACCGGTCCGTGCGTTCCGTCATGGCCTTGGGCTGTTTTTGCAGGTGCCCCAGCACCAGCTCCAGCGCCGTCCGGCCGGCGAACACCCGCTCGCCGGTGAGCAGCCAGTAGGCCACGCACCCCAGGGAGTAGATGTCCATGCGCTCGTCGGTGGTCACGTCGCCGCGGATCGCCTCGGGGGCCATGAACGCCGGCGAGCCGGGCACGGCCCCGTCCACGGTCAGCCCCGAGTCCTCCTCCGACCCCGGCACCCCCTTGACCAGCCCGAAATCCAGCACCTTGGCCACGTCCAGCTTGAGCCCCAGCCGGCAACAAAAAATGTTCGCCGGCTTGATGTCCCGGTGGATCAGCCCGTTGTGATGGGCTTCGGCCAGTGACTCGCAGACCTGGCCCAGCAGGTGGATCACCCGCTGTGGGGGCTGGGGTCCGAACCGGTTCACCATGAACTGCAGGTCCACCCCTTCGAGCAGCTCCATCACGTAGAAGAACGTGCCGTCGCCGGTGGTGCCGAAGTCGTACAGCTCGATGGTGTGGGGTGAGCGCAGCTTGGCGGTGGCCCGGGCCTCCTTTTCGAAGCGCCGCAAGGTCACCTTGGCCTTGGCGCTGGACTCGGCCCCCAGCGCCTCCGGCCGGATCAGCTTGACCGCCGCCTCCCGCCCCAGCATGCGGTGCTCGGCCCGCCACACCTCGCCCATGCCGCCATGGCCGATCATCTCGAGGAGCTTGTAGTTACCGGTGAGGGAGTTGTCCTGGCTCATGGCTTGCCGTTCAGTAGCGGACCAGGATGTCCGTGTAGGCGTCGCCCGGGTTGTCGGCAATGGTGCACGAGGCGATCCCCTCAAGGGTACCCAGCCGGATGGTGTCGGTGGACTCGGCGCGGTCG
>CAZDDH010000038.1:0-45138 GCA_964504165.1 uncultured Rickettsiales bacterium
GTGGTGACCACAACATGTAGGGGGTGGAGGCGCTAACCGTCTACCCCCCTTCCTGGATTCACGAGATGTCATGTCGGGGCCTCTCATCGGCGCCTGTCATGGACCGGGGGTCGAGTATGGCGAGGTGCCGCGCTCGTCTTGAAATAGTTGCATATAGCAAAAATAGGCATAGCTAATTTATTGTCAACGGGTTGGGCGAAGAATTGGAGGCCAAACGGAAATGGCCGGGAGTGATGGGCGGTGGATACGACGATTCAGAACGTCGCGGTCATCCCTTCCACAATCCGTGGAGGTTGCAGTAGGCGCGGGCGGTGACCTCCTTGGCGTCCACCGCGAACGTGACCCGGGGTTCGGTCCCCACGGGGAGATCCTGACGGTACACGGCGCCGCCGGCCATCAGCTCGATCCACGGGATGTTGTGTTCCTCCACGTTGGGGTGCAGCACGGCGCCGACGGTGACCTGATAGCCCCCGTCAACCTTCTCGATGACGGGGATATGTTTCTCGGCCGCGGCGTCGGTGGAGTTCTCGACCACGTGGCTCATCGGCTTGCCGCAGCACACCAATGTGCCGCCGCCGGCTCCCACCACCTCGACCATGTTCCCGCAGATCTCACACTTGTACACTTGCATCTTCTCGGTCATCTGTTTCTCCCATGGGGCCAAATTACCCCTACGATGGTTCGGTTCGAATTCCAAACCCTACCCAACTGTCACGCTCGTTGGAAGTGCTCCGCGGAATCCGGCGACTTCATCAATGCAGGCGGTGATATCGGTTGGGCAGACAAAGGAGCAACCTGGGTGATTGGCTGGCGCGCCGAGTAGGGGGACGGGGGCTTCTCAGGGCTGAAGATCGATCTCCTGGACCACCAGCCGGTGCCCACCCGGGCCGGTCGCCGATCGATCCGGGGATGCCAGCGCTCCCGCCGCTGACTCGCTTGCCCAGCGGAGCAGGCGCCCCTCGCTCCAGCGGCTCTCCTCGGGCCCTAGCACCAGCAGCAGGATCCTTCGGCCCGTCTGATCGCCAAACAGCTCGGCGATGGGCGCGCGGGCCACGAACACGCCGTTGCGTTGCTCGATGGCCAGCCCGTCGTCCTCCGTGAACAGGCGGGCGTCGCCGTCCGGTGGCATGGCGGCAAGCTGCAGGGCCATGGCCGGGGCTTCAGCGGCCCCTTCCGGCCGGAGCGTGATCTCCAGGGTCCCGGCCTGCGCGAACACCGGTGGCGTGGATTGGTCCGGTGCCTCGGCCCCGGTGCCCCGGGTGTCTACCAGTTGCCCGGCCAGGGTCAGCTGGTAGGAGGGGGGCGTCGTCGCGGACCGATGGCGATAGACACTCCCGCCCCACAGCAAGAGCAACGCGATGGTGGCCGCCAGCGCGACCCATGTGGTCACGCGTAATCCAGGGTGCATGGCCGCCCTCGTCGGGGCCGCCGGTAGGTCTTCTCGTTCCCTCTGTTCGGCTATGGCACCGACGATGTGGTCTACAGCCTCCGGCTCCAGCGGTGACCGTTCTTCCGCCCCCTCGACCCAGGCATCGCGAGCGGCTGGATCAGCCGCCAGGCGCGCCATCAGCTCAGCCCGCTGCTCGTCCCCCAGCCGGCCCTGGCGCAGACGCTCCAGGAGCAGTTCATCGATGGGCGGCGCATGGTCCGGGGAGCCGGAGGAGGGGAGGGGATCGGCGGCCGGCGAAAGCTGGCCCAGCTGGCCCAGGAGGCGATCCAGGTCACCATCCGAGGGGCGACCGCCGGGGGGATCCTCAGTAGACATTCAAGGGATCGGCCGTGAAGACGGTTTTGCCATCGATCGTCATGCGGGTTACCAGGGTCACGACCACGTCCTCGGCGTCGCTGATGTCCGGGCCGTTGGGCTGGGGTTCGATGTCCAGCGTGTATTGCAGGTTAGCACGGGTGGTGCCGGCCGGGAGGCCCGGGTTGCCCAGTGGATACCCGAAGATCTCCCTGCCGTCGCGCACCCGCACGATCAGACCTTCGATGTTGGACAGATCCATGGATTTGAGCCGCAGGGTGACCTCGATGAAGGGGGCTTGGGGGTTGTCCACCAGCTCTGCATCGCAGTCGGGGCAGGGGGGGGTGGCCGGCTGGGGTGTGAGCGTCGTGGCGCAGCCGTGGGGTGCGGTGTTGATGTCGGGGCACATCTCCATGGAGCGGCCTCCACGCCAGTTGGCGGTGTTGTAGTCGGTCAAGGAGCAGCTGTTATCGGCGGTCGGGAGGTCGTAATAGACCGTGGTCAGCGTGGTGGGAACGACCCCTTCGTCCCCCTCGCAGGTCAGGCCGTCCACCGGCCCGAACACGTCCCAGCGAGACTGGCAGTTCCACTGGCCCAGCGAACCACAGGCATTCAGTACCCTGGTCTCCAGGGCGCCGGCGCAGTCGTGGAACGGATCGGGCATCACCCCGTTGTCCAGCAGGTTCTGGACGACGTCGCGGGCGGACGAATGGGGCTTGTTGGCCCGTACCAGGCCGGCAACAGCGGCGGTGTTGGCGGCGGCAATGGAGCTTCCGGTCCAACGGCGATAGGGACTGTACGGACCCACGTCCGCGGCCGTCTGAGACCACGCGGAACAGACCAGAACGCCCGGAGCCAGCAGGTCGACAAAACCATCTTCGTTGCCCGCAGCCCGGTTGTGGACGCGGCCATAGGAGTCGACGGCCGCCACCGACATGATGTGTTCGTGGTTGGCCGGGCCGAAGGACTCGGGGCATGTCCAGCCGGGGTCGCAACGGTTGCCCGCGGCGGCGATCATCACCATGTCCCAGCAGGTGGCGGCGTCCTCGATTCCCCGGTGTGCGAGCTCGGGGACCTCGCCCGGTGCGCCGAGGCTGAGGTTGGCCACGTCCGCACCCAGTGAGGCGGCGTAGGCGAGGCCCTGGCTGAACGCTTCCCAGCTCCCGGCGCCCTGTCCATCCAGGATCCGGACCGGGAGGATGGTGGCGTCGGGGGCGATGTTGACGATGATCCCGGCCATGGAGGTGCCGTGGCCGTGGGGATCGCTCATCTCGGGGACGCCCTCGACGAAATCGTAGAGATGCTGGGTATCGATGTTTCCCTTGATGGCCGGATGGGACGTATCCACTCCGGTATCCAGCAGGGCGATGACGGGAGCCAGAGCCATCTTGTCCACGATCTCCCGGTCCAGGTCGATGGCCTGAATGTTCCAGCCGTCGGTCATCCCAGCAGGCGTCGCCTGGGCGGTCACGGGGCAGTTCAGCTCGACGGCGTCGGCGTACTTGCCCAGGTATTGCGACAGCTTGTCCCGGATTTCGACGGCGGGGTCCGAAAATCCGGTGACCGAATAGACGGCCGCCATGCCGGTGGGATCCCGGACCGGATCGCAGATCCAGGCGTCCTCGTAGACGCGTGTGAACGTGACGAGGGGGTCGTTCCTGAAGTAGTCCTGGGCCTCTGTGAGGCCGTAGGGAAGCCCGGCCGGATTGAACGAGATGATCAGCTTGTCATCGGCGCACGTGTCGAAGTCGATGGCGTACGGCCATTCCCCCTCCCGCTCTTCCTCTTCTCCCCGAGCCAGACCGGCGAGCGTGACTCCGGTGCATAGTGCGGCGGTCCCAAGGATCAACATCTGCCTCTGGATCATACGGAACATGAACCTATCCTCCTGTGCCTTCGTATGCAGTGAAATACACGGTCCCGGAACGTGGACTTACATGGCACGGGAAGAAGGTCGTATTTTTTCTACCCGGCGATTCCCCTGGATGTCCCCAGCCATCCGTCCGGTCCCAGCCCCGATTGCTACCAGATCGGTCCCCGCGGTTTCAAATGAATTCCAGAAAAACCCGAAAATGGGGAAATGTTGACTGGTGCGGCGGGGCTACCAGGGGAGGCCATGGTGGGCAAAGGCCCCCCAGATATGGGGATCCATGGCTTCCGGACCGGCCTTGCCGCCCAACAGCGCCAGCTGGGATTGGCGCAGCGATTCCGCAACGTTGTCGTCACCGATGCCTTCGTACAGCCGCTCCATCATCACGCGGGTTGGCGCGTCTGGGACCTCCCAGCCGGCTGCAACGACGGAACCTGCGCCGGCGTGCAGGAATGCCGTGGAGAGCCCCCATGCCTCGCCAGCGGCGGGGGTCAGGCTGCGCCCGGTCTCGCAGCCCGAGAGGACCACCAGGGATGGCTTGACCCGGGTGGTCTGCAGGTCGAGCCATGTCAGCTGCTGCCCATCCGCCAGCCGCAGATGAGAGTGCTGGGGCAGATCCGCGTCCACCACCGCGTGACCGGCGTAGTGGAAGAGCTCATCGCGGGCGAGCGCCTGCTGGATCGACGGCACGGTGGCCTGGCTACCCAGCAGTAAGGTGCTGCCGGGCACCACCGCAGACACCTCGCGGCCTTCCTCGCGGGCACCCTGTAGATCGCCGGTGGGATCGGCCACCACGGTGGCCTGCGCCGTGGCCAGGTCGAGGGGCGGCCGGCTCTGGACCGACAGTATGCCGGCGCCGGGGGCGTAGCTGATGGCGTGCTGTTCCACGAGCCGGTGCCCATCCCGCCCGATGACGGCAAACGGCAGGGCATGCAGGGGGCCGTGCGGTACGACCAGGAGTGGCTGGCCCGCGTGCAGCGACAGTCCACCGGGAAGGACGGCGGCCACCAGTTCTGCCTGTCCCAACGGCCCTTCGCCGGCGCCGAGGCCCCTCTGAAGGTCCGCGATCCAGGTGGCCAGCTGGAGCTGGGCGACGCCGGTGCGGAACAGCTGGGGGCCGTCTCGGCGGAGGACGAATAAGATGAGCTCGTTCGCGGTGGCGTGGTAGTACAGGACCGTGCCATCCCGCGGGATGACAGCACAAAGGGTCCCCAGATCGACGGGGTCCGGGACCGCGGGCAAACGGAGCGCTGCGGCGAGCGCGGCCTGCGACTCCACCAGCTCTTCCAGCAGCCCTTCCCGTTCGGCCGTCCATGCCCGCCGGGCCGCCGGCCGCAGGAATGCCTCGTCCTGTTCGTGCAGGTCCAGCCGGCGTTTGACGTCCGCAACCTTGGCTTGCAAAGCCTGATGCAGGTGCTGTTCTTCGCCGACGATGCCCTTGCGGGCACGCGCGGTGCGATCCCTGCAGCGCTCCGACACGGCGAACGCCTCATCCTGCCGGCCGTGATCCAGCAGCAACAACAGGTACTGGTCGTAGACCTCGTCGCGATCGCCGGTGAAGTAGGGGCGGTCGACCAGGGGATCCAGCAGAGCGGCGGCACCTTCAAGCTGGCTCAGGGAGGCTTCGTACGCCTCGATCGCCTGCTCGGGACGGCCCAGGTCCGCCAGCGCCCGCGCCTGGCCGTAGTGGGCCCACCAGCCGGCCGACCAGCGGCCTTCCACCTCGGCCAGTTCGCCGAAGAGCTCCAGCGCCGCCGGGGCGTCCCCCTCCAGCAGGGCCAATTCCCCCTCCAGGGCGAGTGCGTGGCTGCGGTATTCGAAGGAGCCGTTGGTTTCCAGGAGCTGGCGAGAGGCTGTCAGGTGGTTGCGGGCGGAGGACGGATCCCGCAGCTGGATGTCCAGCTGGGCGAGGTTCATGAGGTCGTTGGCCTGACGCAGCTCGTAGCCAAGTTCCCTGTTGATGGCCAGCGCCTGGCTGAGGTTGCCCCGCACCTCGGCTGCCGGGATATCCAACAGTCCCCGCCGCCGGGCCTTCAGCTGGAGCCATCCGGAGGCGGTGAAGTAGTTGGCCCAGGTGTCTGCGAGATAGCCCTTTGTCCCGGATTCATACGGCTCCGCCGGGCGGGCGTCCTCCATGCAGGCCAGGGCCCTGGAGTAGCGGCCCGTCCCCTCGTACACCTCCGCCAGCGTCAGCAGGGCGTTGTTCTCGTCGTAGTCGCTCTCGAGCAGGCGGGCCAGCTCCAGCGCCCGGCGCAGCTCGCCGATGGCCTCGGTGGGGTGCCCCTGCTTGCTGGCCAGCGACCCGATCCGGGAACGATCGCGGACCTCCCACAACATGTGGCCCTGCTCCAGATCGATCTCGAGTGCTACGTGAGCGAGCTGCGTCGCCGAGGGGTAATCACCCGCTTCCTCGCACACCAGGGACGCCATCCGCAATGCCCGGGTCTGGTCGGAGGGCAGGCCACCCTCCACGGATGCCGCCGCGCGGGCGGCCTCCTCGAACAGTTCGCGGGATTCCGTCAGGCGGCTCTGCCGTCGCAAGTGGTAGGCCAACCGCTCCAGCGCCAGCATGTAGTTGCGGGCCTGTCCATCGTTGCGGTGTTGCTCGATGGCATCGCGGCAGAGATCCTCCCTGTCGTCGGATTTTTCCTTGAGCGCGGTCTTGCATGACAGGACAGCCTCACTGGCGTCGCGGAAGCGGTAGTTCTTGGTCGCCACGATGACCGGCGAGGACAGGACCGTCACGCCCGTTGGGAGCTGGGCTCCGGCCGGAACCTGCCCGGCGGCCAGGGTATGGGCCAGGTGTTCGACCACGTCCAGACGGTCTCCCCGCCAGGCGGCGACCGATAGGCGTATCGTCTCTGGCGGTTGCTCGACCGCGAGGGAGGTGTCCAGCAGGAAGCGCAGCCAGCCGTCGCGGGGTTCCACGGTCGCCGGGCAGGCCTCTACCGGGCACGACGGGTACCCACCGATCCATCTTGGTGCGGTCTCCCCGGAAGGGGTCCACCAGGCGGCCAGCTGGAGGTCTTCGGCGGGGCCCTCGGCGCCGGAGCCCGATTCTCCCACCAGCCCCACCACCGGGCTGCCGTGGACCACGAACGGCGTCCATGAACCGTCCAGTGCCGGTTCGCTACCCCAGTGGCCCTCGATTTCCACGACGATGTCGGGGGCCGGTGGGGGGCTGCCCTTGCAGCCGGCGTAGATCCCCACCGTCCCTGCGCAGGCCAGGGCCAGCGCCGCAAGCAGTGGGCGGCTCGTGGGGCGGATCATGGCGCTCCCGCGGGTAGGGGATCCCCCGGCCCCTCCAGGACCCGCCTCAGTGTGTTGCGGATCCGGCTGCGGCGCGTGTACACGGCCTGGACCTGGCAGCCGAGCATCTCGGCCACCTCGGGGGCGGACAGCAGCCGCACATAGAGCAGCTCGAAGACCAGGAAGCTCTCGTCGCTCAGCTCACCGCGCAGCGCATCGAGCACTCGCTGGTGTTCCTCCTGCCGCAACAGCGCCTCCTCGGCATCCTCTCCACCGGCCGGTACGGAACGAAACTCGGCGTCCCCGGGATCGGCCAGCTCTTCCCCACGCCTCTTTTCGGTACCGCGCGCACGCAAGAAACGCCCCGCCTCCCGCTCGGCGATCTGGCCCACGTAGTTGAGCAAGGACATCCCCCGCTCCGCATCGTAACGCCGCAGCAATGCCGCATCCCTGGCGAACAGCTCCAGGAAGGTCTGCTGGACCAGCTCCTCCACGTTTTGCCCCAGGCAGACGACACCCGCGGGGTTGCGGCACAGTCGCCGCCGCAGGCGGGCGCGTATGACGGGGCCCAGCCCGGCGACCAGGTCTCGGACCGCCGCAGAATCCCCCCCGATGGCCCCGGCCAGTGCCTGCTCCGGCGCCAATCGGCGCACCAGCGCGGCGAGCACGAAGACGACCATCCACAGGAGGATGCCAAGGGGGCCAGCCAGCACGTTGTCCTCTCCGCCCCCTCACGGGAGGGGGCAAGAAAGGCGGCATTGTAGCGCGATTGTTTTTCGGGTGGGTGCGTAACGGCGGGAGGTTGCAACGAGAGCCGGCGCGGAACCGTTGCTAGCAGACGGCCCCGACGATGACGAAGGCGACCCAGTGGATCGAGCCGGTGGCGGGATTCTCGATGACCCACTCCATCACGTAGTTGTGCTGGCCGGCTCCGGTGTAGGGGATGTAATTCAGGTTCACGTTAGGCTCACTGATGGTGTGGGTGATGCCGTCGGACGAGTGGTTGTTGGTATTGGTGAATCCGGTGCCGTTCTCGGAGATGAAGGCGTAGTTGATCTCGCCGTTGAACCACGTCATCACGCTGCCTTCCATGGCGTCCACGTCATCGAGCCACCAGTTGCAGGCGTGGACAGCGACTTCGTACATCTCGCAGCTGTCGCCCGAGCCGCAGCTCTGGACGTTGTCGAAGTCGTTCGGCCCGAAGGTGCCGAGGACCTGGCCCCCGTCGTAGAAGGTGAGGTTGTTGGGCACCGGCGGCAGGTCCGGCGGGACAGCCAGAGCGGATCCAGCGAGGGTCAGGGCGGCGGTCAAGGCGATCAGGTTGATGAAGGTACGCATGGTTCTTTCCTTTTCTTGGTTCGAGTTGTTCGTTCTGTTTATTGAAAACGACTAGCAGTAGGCGCCGGCGACAGCGAAAGCGATCCAGTGGATGGAGCCATTGAACGGGTCTTCGATCCGCCACTCCATCACGTAGTTGTATTGACCAGGCGAGGTGTAGGGGGAGTAATCCAGGCTGACATTGGGCTCGCTGATGGTGTGCGTATAACCATTGGACGTGTCGTTCTGGGTGGTGCTGAACGAGGTGCCGTTCTCCGAGATGTAGGCGCCGTCGACGTCGCCCGCGAACCATGTAGTCACGCTGCCTTCCATGGCATCCGCGTGTTCGATCCACCAGTTGCATGTGGGTACGCCGACCCGGTACATCTCACAGCTGTCACCTGAAGCGCAGCTGTCCACGTTGACGAAGTCTGCCGCCTCGAAGGTGCCGAGCACCTGGCCCCCGTCATAGAAGGTGAGGGAGTTGGGCATGGGGGGGATGTCGTGAGGGTTGGCGAGGGCTGTGCCGGCCGTGATGACGACAGCAGCGGCCACAAAAACCCCGGGGAATATACGCATGGTCTGTTCCTTTCGTGTGGGCGGTTATTCGACGTTTTGATGAGGGGTACACGGCGGCTGGCCAAACCTTACACGCCGTCTCAAAAAACAGGACATCAGCCCCGAAAAAGTGACGGCGACGCAGGACCACGGCAGTAGATTGCCAATTTTTGTGAACAGGGTAGGGGCGTAGGCGAGGGGGAGATCGACCACCAGCGTCTGGGTGGCAAAGGGGGCGGTTTGTTCGACGATCCGCCCGCGGGCATCCACCACCGCCGAGATCCCCGTCGTCGCCACCCGGACCATCGGGCAGCCATGCTCCGCGCTGCGGACGGCCGCCAGCATCAGGTGCTGGTGGGGGCAGCTGGTGTCGCCGAACCAGGCATCGTTGGAGAGGGTGACCAGCAGCCTCGACCCCTCGCGTACGTTGCGGCGGACAAGGCGGGAGCGGATCGCCTCGTAGCAGATGAGGAAGTTGTAGCGGACCCAGGGAGTCTGGTAGATGCGCAGCTGATCGCCCCTGGAGTAATTGCCGCGGGTGTGAAGCAGCTCGGCCAGCCACGGCAATTGTCGGACGCCGGGTGTGTATTCACTGAACGGCAGTAGGATGTTCTTGTCGTAGCGGCGGTCCAGGTGGCCCGTGCCGTCGATGCGGTAGGCGCTGTTGTGGAACCTGGGGGCTGGCGTGGATGGATCACGGCCCGCGACGACGGCACCGGCCCAGATCTCGATGCCGGCCTCCTGAGCCAGCTGGCGGATGGGCTCGCCGGAAAGGCCGGTCACACCGCGGATACAGGCGGCCTCCGGCCAGACCACCACCTGGGCTCCTCGCCCCGCAGCGTCATCGGTCGCCGCCAGGTAGTCGCGGACGATGCCGGGGCTGGCGGTCTTGATCCGCCGCTCCCGGTCTTCGATACCCATCCCGAGCTGGACCAGGCCGATCCGCAGATGGTCGGTGCGGGACTCCAGCCGGTCGATGTGCTGGAGCCGGAAGGTGCCGTATCCCAGGCAAGCGATGAACACCACCGCTGCCGCGGCGGCCGGGGCGGCGAGCTGGGCCGGGCGGAGGACTCCGCGCCGCAGCCACAACGCTTCGAGGACGGCCCAGAGGATCCCGTTGCTCAGCAACACCAGGAAGCTCACGCCCAGCACGCCGAACAGACTCGCGGACTGGAAGAGCACCAGGTGCTGGTAGTGAGCAGCCCCTTGGTAGTAGGGGAAGATCTGGGGATTCAGGAACTCGCAGGCCACCCACAGCGCGGCCACGGCGAAGGGCCACGAGGGACCGGAGACGCGCTGGATGATGGGCACGAGGACGGCGAAGACGGCCACGTACAGCCCCCATATCAGCCCCAGCATCACGAGCAACGTGCCGGCGGCCGCCGCCGAGAGATCGAAGAACCGCTGGCTGGTCTCCACCATCCACCAGAACAGGGACAGGACCCCGGCAAAGCCGGCGAGCCACCCCAGGGCCAGCCGGCCCTTCCAGGGGACGCCGCTGATCGCCCACAGGAGAGGCACCCAGGACACCCAGTGCAGGAAGGTCCAGCCCACCGGCGGCGCGACGAGGGACTGGGCCACGCCGGTGACCAGGGCCGCGGCAATTCGAACCAACACCTTCGACATGAAGCGCCTCCTTGGGAGGGAGTACGCGGTGCCGTCGGGATTTCTTACGTGGGGTTACGGGGACGGCGGGTGTTTCCCCGCGGGCTCCTCGACGCCAGCGGCCTTGGACGGCAGCAACCACGGCTCGATCCACTCGGGATCGTATCGCTCCATGCGGTAGAACAGGCTGCGTTGCCCGTCCTCGTTGAAGTCGCTGTCGAACCATTCCCAGACGATGTCGCCGGCCCTCGTGATCTCGAAGGCCCGGCCGTTCTCCGAGTCGCCGACGAGGGTGTTGCCGTTGGGCAGCCGCTGCGCCGATCCCAGCTTGCTGCTGAAGAAGGACTCGGGGGGATCGGCGACGTAACTCCACACGATGCGGTTGGCCACCGGATCCAGCTCCAGAATACGGGTGTGTCCGCGCTTGTGTTCACGCCCGTTGTCGAACACCAGGATCGTCCCACCCGGGAGCATGCGGGGCATGTGGGGGCCCTCCACGTCTCCCGGGCCCCAGCTCCACACCACCCCGCCGCTCTCGCTGTCGATGATGAACAGCAGGTCAGCGTGGTTGGAGGAGACGAGCAGGTTGCCGGGGCGGAAACGTGGATCCCCGGAGAGGGGAGTCTCCGGCAGCACCTGGATCGAGTTGAGGTGGTAGTAGTCGTAATCTCCCCCCGCTTCGCTCTCCAGGCCCTTGGCGCTGGGGAGCTTGACCAGCTGGACGTGGGGCTTCCGATCCAGGCGGGACGGCGGGTGGTGGCGCTGGAGCTTCTCGAGGTGTTCCCAGCTGGACCACCTCGACAGGGGCTCGCCGTCTGCGGACAGCTGGACGATGACGTCGAACTCGACGCTCCGTTTCTTGTATTCGTGAACCTCTGTGCTGAGTATGTAAATCGTCCCGTCGGGCCCCAGTGACAGCTCGTGATGGACCCCCATCTCGAGCCCCCAGCGCTCGACGCCGTCCCAACGGTGACGGCTGACGACGGATTCCTCGGTACGCATCCGGTAGACCTCGCCATCCTTTGTGAGGACGCAGTAGCCCCCGAAATCTGGCTGCCAGACCGTATGGCCGTCCATGTCCATCAGCACGCAGTCGTACCAGTTGTAGCCGGGCCAGGCCCGGGCCCGGTCGTGCCGGACCACCCCCACCTGGCTGGCATCCGCCGCATAGGTGGTATGGGTCAGGTACCCGAGCGCGCGCAGGCGGTCGAGGGCGTCGTCCGTCAGCGCGACGGGCTCGGGCGTCAGCTGGCGCGCGGCGTAGAGCCCGATCACCGTCAGAACGCACAGCAGAACGGCTGGCATCAGATGGGAGGCCAACCAGCCGGGGGAACGGCTGCTCAGGGGATGCTCCTCAACACCGGAATACCCGGCCCGGCCGCGGTGACGCCGCTGGGCCCCATGGCGGGCAGAACGTCCCTGTCCCCAACGGAGAATCCGGTCGAGCTGCCCCAGTACAGGTAGGAGTCGATCTCGTATGTGGAGCCGTTTTGGTGGTTGGCGAACACGATGTCCTTGTAGCCGTCGTTGTCCAGGTCGGCGACGAAGTTGACGACGGCACCGATGGTGGGCAGCTCCTCTCGGTCACCCGCGGAGAATCCCGACGAGCTCCCCCAGTATACGAACGAGGGCGTGTCGTTGCCGACGTCGTCCAGCAGGGAGGAGAAGACGATGTCCAGATACCCGTCGTCGTCCACGTCAGCGATGCTGTTGCCGGTGGCGCCGCTGGTGGGAAGCAGCTCCGGGTTGGCTGTATCGAGGCCGCCGGCGTCACCCCAGTAGATGTAGGAGTCTATCTCGTAGGAGGCGCCATTGGCGTTGTTGCTGAAGACGATGTCCATGTAGCCGTTGCCATCGAGATCGGCGACGGAGTTGTCGTAGGCGCCGACGGTGGGGAGCAGCTCCACCGTGCCCGCGTTGAAGCCGGAACCGCTGCCCCAGTACAGATAGGAGTCCAGGTAGTAGGTGGCGTAGTCGGTCAGGTTCGAATAGATGATGTCCTGATACCCGTCGCCGTCCACGTCGGCGGCGTTGTTGCCCCAGGCGCCCACCGTGGGCAGCTCGTCGTAGACGCCGGCGGAGAACCCGGAGCTGCTGCCCCAGTAGATGCGCGAGTTGCGGTACGAGTTGTTCACGCCGTCCCAGAACTCGGAGAAGAAGACATCCATGTAGCCGTCGCCGTCCAGGTCGGCGATGGAGTTGCCCGTCGGCGCCTGGGTGGGGAGCAGGTCTCGGTCCCCGGTGGAGTACCCGCCGGCGCTGCCCCAGTAGATGTAGGAGTCGGTGGTCCAGTCGCCGTTGTCGCGCTGGTTGGAGAACAGGATGTCCAGGTAGCCGTCGCCGTCCAGGTCGCCCACGTGTACGTCGCCGCCGCCGCGGGTGGGGAGGCCGGTGCGATCCCCCACCGAGTAGCCGGTCTCCGAACCCCAGTAGATATACGAGTCGATCTCGTAGACCCCGGCGTCGTCGCGGTTGTTCGAAAACACGATGTCGGTCCAGCCATCGCAGTTGAGGTCCTCGCACTCGTCGATGCCATCGCAGTTCTGATCCACCGCGTCGTAGGGGATCTCGGTGGCGTGGGGATAGATCGCGGGGTCCAGGTCGTCGCAGTCTTCGTCACAGGAGGTGAACCCGTCGCCGTCGTCATCGGTTGTGGTCAGGGTGGCGTCCGTGTCGTCGCAGTCGCCGTCACAGCTGGACTGGCCGTCCCCGTCTGCGTCGCCCGGGGTGAGCGCCCCATCCCCGTCGTCGCAGTCGGTCCCGCCGGACAGGACGGAGGCGAATCCGTCCCCATCGTCGTCCGTGCCGTCCACGCCGTCGCAGTTGTTGTCGGTGCCGTCCCCCACCAGATCGGTGGCGCCTTCGTTGATGGCCGCGTTGAAGTCGTTGCAGTCCCCGTCACAGCTCGTCTGCAGGTCGCCGTCCTGATCGAGGTTGTTGTGCACGGGGTCGGTGTCGTCACAGTCGCTGCAGGCCGGGTCCCCATCCAGGTCCTGGTCCGTGGGATCGTAGCCGGTGGTGTCCCCGTCACAGTTGTTGTCGATGAGGTCGCAGACCTCCACCGCCGCAGGATGGACACCCGGGGCGACGTCATCGCAGTCCCCGGTGCACGACGAGTAGCCGTCCTGATCGATGTCCACGGGAGACAGGGTGGGGTCGCCGTCGTCGCAGTCGCCGTCACAGGTGGTGTAGCCGTCGAGGTCGGCGTCGTCTTCGTTGAGGGCGGGGTCAAAATCCTCGCAGTCCCCGTCGCACACCATCCACCCGTCCGCGTCTGCGTCCACCTCGTCGGCCTCGGGCTGGCCATCGCAATCGTTGTCCTTGCCGTCGCAGGCCTCGGGATTGCCTGGCCAGCGGTCGTCGTCGCCATCGTCGCAATCCTCGTCGCCGGACGCGGCCACTCCGTCGGGGCCGCAGGTGGTCACGCCGTCCCCGTCCAGATCCCACAGGTTGAGGGCCGGATCCGTATCGTCGCAGTCCCCGATCTCCTGGGAGCCATCACAGCACTGGACGCCCTGGCCCAGGTCCAGGCCCTCGCAGGCCCCGTCGTAGTCGTCGTCCGCTGTCTCCGTCCCTTCGTCGATGCGGCCATCGCAGTTGTTGTCCAGGCAGTCGGTCAGCTCCGCGGCGCCCAGGTAGACCGTGGCGTCCCCGTCGTCGCAGTCGTTGATCCCGGCGCAGAACCCGTCCCCGTCCCCGTCTTCACAATCCGTCTCGTTGCAGTCCTGGTCGATGCCGTCGTTGGGGATATCAGGGGCGGCGGGGTGGATGCTGTAGTCGTGGTCGTTGCAGTCGTAGAGATCGGCAAACTCGGACGGGAGATCGTCGTTGGCGGGGTACCCATCGCAGTCCACGTCGATCCCGTCGCCAGCCTCTTCCGGCGCGTCGTCCGGGCACCGGTTGCAGTCCTGGTCGATGCCGTCCGCGTAGGGATCCGGCGCGCCATCGTAGATCGTGGCATCCTGGGGATCGCAGTCCTCGGCGTCCACCACCCCGTCTCCGTCAAAATCGTACTTGTCATCCCGGTTACATCCGGACGATGCGAGATGGATGAAGATGGCAAAAACGGCGATCCGGCGTGTGACCATGGTGTTCCCTCATCCCTCTGCGAAGGGATCAAGGATATCAGGTCAGCAGGTAAACATCACACCGACTCACGGTGAACAGGGCCACCAGCACTCATAGACCTCCGCGGGCGCCAGCGGCGGTGTGTGGCACAGGCACTGTTGGCCATCCGCATCGTGCATCACGAGCCAGTGATCAGCCCGGGGGGCCACGTGCAGCTGCTCGGCGGGATTCTCGATCCGGACGCCCGGGTGCCCCTCGGTGAGGATATCGACGGTCGTCACCTTACCGGGCAGCGTGACCACCGCTCGCCAGCCCGGGAACTGGTTCGGCCATGCGGTCCAGGTCGCCTCCAGGCCTGGCGTGATCTCGATGTCGCGGCACAACGTCTTCAGCGTCTCCTCGTGCAAGCAGATGCGGGCCGATCCGGCGGGCAAGAGCAGGGGATCGACGATCAGGCCGGTTTGACCCATCTCGATCCGTTCCCCGGTAGCGGAGTAGACCGTGACATGGACATTGATGCCCGGAGTGCGCAGGCGCAGCCACCCGGAGCCCGGCTCCGATGTGGGCGGAGCCGGTTGGCCGAAGAGCAGGAACAGGCCGGCAGCGGCCAGCTGGAGGCGCACATCCAAGGCTGAAGGACCTCGCGGGAATGGCCGTTTTTGATGCAATTCCCGCGCCGGCAAAGGGGGCGCGGGGACGCACGGCGAGGGGCGGGATCAAAACAACCCCTTAGATGGGCGTGGGGCTTGCAAACAACTGAGGCCAGGTTCGGCGCGCGAGGAGGTCCAAGTGGCATCCGAGACGGATTCCCCGACCAAACGGTTGGTACTGGTGCGTGTCCTTCCCCTGGTCCTGCTGGCCCTGGTGGCGTTCCCGAGACTGCTCAGGGGCAACAGCTACTATCGCGACTACATCGAGGCCGAGTGGACGGACAGCTGGGAGGCGGACGGCTGCCATTGCGCGGAAGTGGACCGCGACCGGCGGGTCTGCGAGTTCACGGGCACCGGCAGCGACGTGGAGTGGGAGCCGGTGGACATCCACGGGGACTACGAGTTGCAGGCGGGGCGCTTTGCGCTGTTCGTATCGCCAGAACCGGTCGACCGCAGCGACGTCCGGCAGGCCGCAGTCGGCCTGTGGCACGGCATGGAGCCCGGGGACTACGACAGCCGGCTGGGCTACCTGGTGATCTCCGACGGGTTCGCCTTCCCGGAGGACAAGACGGTCTCGATGAATCTGCATGCGGGTGAGGACCTGTGCGGTGGCGACGGACAGTACCACCTGGTGTCCTACATGGAAGGGGCCCAGGAGTGGGACATCGACCTGCATTTCCGGGTCTGGCATCTGGTGGAGGAGGAGGACAGCTGCTTCTCGTGCAGCGGGTCCTACAGCGGTTGGGACGACGACGACACCAGCTGGGATGACGACGACACGGGGGATGATGACGACACCAGCTGGGATGATGACACCGAGCCGGATGACGACACGGCGGATGACGACAGCGCCCAGGGCGACGACGACAGCGCTTCGGACGACGATTCGGCGTGAGCTAGCTGGCCGCCGGCATGAACCGCAGCCCCGAGGCTCCGTCTCCCATGCCCCACATCTGCAGCTGGCCGTCCTCCGTGCCGAACCAGAACATCACCGAATCGTCCTCGGGGGCCTCGCCGCCCATCTCCGCCTGGATCTCCGCCAGCGACGCCTCCACCTGGGTGATGCGGATGGCGGACTGTTGCTGGTCATGGACGGTGATCGTCTCCGTGCCGCCGACGATGAAGGTGGCGGTGTTGATCTGGCTGGCGGACGCATAGTTGGGGAACTGGTAGGCCCGCTGTTGCGTCCGGTCGAACAGGAAGAAGATCAACGCCTCGATGCCGTTGTGCATCAGCCCGCGCTGGTGGCTGAACGTGGTGACCTTCTCCTGGCCGTCCCGGGACTCCACCTCGTTGTACTGGCCGTCCCCCCCCAGGTTGACCGTCACCGAGCTGGTGATGTCCCCGCCCTCCCTCTCGGTCTGCTCCGAGTAGAGCAGCTTGAGATCGGCGGCGATGTAGCTGCGGATGTTCATCGTCTGGGTGCGCGGCCCGCCCCCCAGCTTCATCTGGGTGTCCAGGACGTAGCAGGGGCTCCCCTTGTAGTTATGGATAGCCACCCCCAGCGTCACCTGTCCCACCGGCTGGCCGGCGAGCATGGCGTCGAAGCGGTAGCTGCCCACGGCGTCTTCGCGGAGTTCGGTGAGGCCGTCGAGGAAGGCGGCCGCGTTGGCGTCGAGCTGGCCCTCGGTAACCGGGGGAGGGGGGGGCTCCGGGGTGATCAGGACGCCCGGAGCAGCGGGTTCGCCGGCGGATGCCATGCCCGGCGCCAGCAGGAACAGGGCGAGGCACAGCCCGAGTGTGCATCGATTCATCGGGGACCTCCGTTGGGGTGGGGAGGGATTGTATCGCTAGCGGCGGATCACCTGGGACATCTGGATCAATTCGTCGGTGAGCTGCATGCCCTGCTTCCTGGACGAACGCAGGTTGAGCACGATGCTCGCCCGGCCTTCCTGGATGGCCAGGCCGATGGCCGCGCCCGCCTTGGCACACTCCCGGCTCCCGGCCACGGTGGGGAGCTGAAGCTGGGTGGCCTGGTAGGCGACCTCCCGGACCGTTTCTTTCTTGGAGCTGTGGGGTAGGAACAGCACATTGGCGCCCGAAGCTGCGATGTTGTCCCCGATCCCATCGGATTCGGATCCATCGATGACGACCACATGGGTGATGGTCCGCTGCTGGACGGATTGCCCCGAAAGGCGGCCGAACTCCCACGAGAGCATGGATTCGCGACCCGCCGTTGATTCATCGATGACGATACCGATGACCAGATTGCCGTCCTGCTGGGCCAGGGACTGGTCGAAGGCCAGCACCTTGATGATGAGCGCGGCCTGCAGATCCAGCGGGATCTCGGCTTCGGAGGCCCTCACCGGTCCCACGGCCAGGCAAGCGCACAGGACAACGGCGAAGAAAAATCTGGTGGGCATCCGTGCCGCCTCTCTGCCTTCGTGGCAACGTACCGGGAGAGCCGCCTGCGATCCCCTCGATCCCAGGCGCATGTATTGATCGTAGCCACCGCGGTATGATCCGTCAACGGATCCGCGCGGGTCCGAATCGCACGGCTGGCTCGGTGGAACACTCCCCCCGGCGGGCCCCGCTATGTTATTCTTATGGACCAGGATGGTGGCGAGGGGCCTCCATGCCATGTTGACGCGGGGAATGCACAGAGCGAAACACGAAGTATCGCGCTGTGCAGTTGTATTGAGGGCTGGCCACTCGTTTACCACCGACGCTTTTTCTGCAACAACCGCGGGGGGCAAAGGTGGCGATATGGAACTGATCACAAGAAGTGTCTGGGTCCTTTTCTTGGCCGTCCTCCTCCTAGTCGGATCCTTCGGGTGCGACGGGGAGGAAGAAGAGGAAGATGTCGTCGGTGAGATCCATGTCCGGGGTCTTTTCGATATCACCGGGCCCACCGCCGAATCCACATCGGACAAGATCAACGCCGGCCTGCTCGACTACATCGAGCACGTCAACCAAGCCGGCGGGATCTCCGGGTATCAGGTCATCGTCGAGCAGGGGGACCACGCGTACAACGGCGATCTAGCCATTGAGCTCTACGAGGAGTTCAAGGCGGCCGACGACGCGGACGGCGACGGCAACTGGGACACAGTGGTCTCGCTCTTCGGTGAGGGAACACCGGACACGATGGCCACCACGGCATCCGTGACGGCGGACGAACTGCCTTACCTCTCCGCCGCGTATCCCGGCTCGCTCACGTCGCCCGAGGGGGTCCAGACCACCGTGGATCTGCCCGACGGCACGCAATACGACGTGGACACCTCGGGGGCTCCGTACAACTTCTTCGTGGGCTGTGACTACTCCACGGGCATCCGCATCGGCATGCAGTTCATGGCGGACAACGGCGGAGGCAAGGTGGCCTTCGTGGGCTGCTCCAACGGGTATTGCACGGGGCCGCTACCCGCGGGCAAGACGTACGCCGACGATCTTGGCCTGGAGATCGCGCCCGATCTGGAGCCCTGCGACTCCACGGACGAGGACAACGCCTGTCCGGAACTCTCGGATACCGAAGAGGTCATCGCCGACAAGATGGAGGCCTACTTCACCGCCAACACGGACATCGACTGGGTGTGGATCGGCAACCTGACCGATACGGCGGTGTACATCGTCAAGGGCGCGCTCGCGGTCAACCCGGACCTCAAGTTCGTCTCCAACGTGTTCGGCTTCGATGAGTCGGTTTACGAGCGGTGCGGCGAAGACTGCGTGGACCGGATGTACGGCATGATGCCGTTCGCCGCCTACGGGGACATGACCGTATCGGGGATGAGCAGCGTCGTGGAGATCTTCGACGAGGCCGGCCACGACGACTCCTGGCAGATCGTGCGCTACGTCCAGGGGCACGTGGGTGCCGTGGTGTGGACGATGGCCGTCGAGGATGTGATCGAAGCCGGGGAAGAGATCACCGGCCCGAACATCCGGGCGGCACTGGAGAGCTTCAACAACGTCAGCACGGGTGGGCTCACCGCGCCCATCAGTTACTCTCCAACCGACCATCGCCCGTACGGGGAGGCACGTATCTATTCCGTGGATTCCAATGGTAATCTGCACTTCGAATCCGAGGCTAGCATCGATCTGGAAGACGACTGGTTGGGCTGGTAGCAGCATCCGATACCACAGGGGGACGTGTTGAGCTTGAAACGCCGCTGTCCAAGATGGACGAGGATCGGGGCCCTGTTTGCGTCGTTCGTATTTGGCTGCTCGGGTGTGGCGGTGGCCCAGGAGTCGGACGAAGACGAGCCCACGGATGAGCCGACGGCGGCCGACGAACCATCGGAGCCGGCACCCGAACCGGAGCCGGCACCCGAACCGGAGCCTGAACCGACACCCGAACCGGCGGCCGAAGACGACCCGGAGACCCCCGAAGAGACGCCGGAGCAGCGCCGGACCCGCCTGATCCGCCAGCGCGAGGCAGCGCTCCTGGACGATGACGTCCCCGTCCTCAACATCTACGCCTCGATGAGCCTGGAACAGCTGCTCTCCCTCGTCGTCTACTCCACGGAGCAGACCGTCTCCACGGCCACCATGACGGATTTGAAGCTGGAGCAGACGCCGGCCATCGTCACCGTCTTCACCGCCGAGGACATCCAGCGGCTGGGGGCTCGAACGCTGGCCGACTTACTGCAGTACGTGCCGGGGTTCTACGAAGTCTCGGCCCAGCTGGGCCGCAACTTTGCCATCCGGGGGATCCACGCCTCGGCGGCGCAGCACTTCGTCATCTTGCAAGACGGCCTGCCGGTCAACGACTTCGTGTCATCGCTGGCATCACCGGATACCTTCAGCCTCGACCAGCTGGAGAAGGTCGAGGTGGTCCGCGGCCCCGGCTCGGCCATCTACGGTGCCAGCGCGCTGATGGGCGTGGTCAACCTGATCTCCAAGCGCGGCACCGATCACAACCACGTCCAGGAGACCGTGCATTTTGGCAGCGGGCCGTACGTGATGAACAACCTTACATCCGGGGCCGACCTGGGCAACGATACGGGCCTGTTCTTCTCCGTCAATTTCTGGCTCAACAACGGCACCCCATTCACCGTGGGCGGGGACGAAGACGTGTTGCTGCCGCGGCTGGGGCAGAACATCTACGACGGCTACCAGCAGGGGGAGAACCTCAACCTGCCGCGGGCCGAGACCCCCGTTCGGGTCAACAAGTACGGGCCCAGCCTGGATATCTATCTCAAGATGGAGCGGGAGGACGACTGGCTGATCTCCGTCAACGTGGGTACCACGGAGCAGTACCTTCAGAGGACCTACCTCCAGTCATTGGTGGATCTGGAAAGCGAGAACCAGGCCCCCAAGTACCTCTCCCAGCGCGCGGTCTTCCGGGTCATGAAATCCTTCGGCCAGATCGATCGGAGCGGGCGTTTCACGGTCCGGGGGGCGGTGGTCGGTAACGTAAATTCGCTCCGATCCCAGCGCATCAGCACCGAATTCTTCGACGTGGATCAGATCGTCGATTTCCCCGAGCTGGACCAGAACACCGTCGCGTATAGCTGGTCGGGCACCAATGTGCGGTTCCTGCCCACCCTGGAGTACTCCGTCAATCCGCCGGACCTGGGCATCCTGCGCAAGAACAACCTGCTGGTCAGCGTACAGCCGGAATACAACATCGCGTTGAATTACAGGCAGACCAACTGCCATCTGGATTCCAACCAGGATCATTCCAGCACCAGCATCTACGGCGCCGAATACGACCTGCACTGCGTCGAGGAGGCCTTCCTCAACGAGGGCCTGGAGATCGACCCCTACGACAACGCCACCGATTCGGATACCAAGCACGCCGGGGACGGCGACGAGTGGCGCGTGGGTGGGTTCCTGCAGTACAGCACCTTCTTCCCCAACGAGATCGGTCTGGTGCTCGGGAGCCGGATGGACTACCACCCGGACTACAAGCTCCAGTTCAGCCCCCGGGCCGCGGTGGTGGCACCGATACCGGGCGGCCTGTACGCCAAATTCCAGTATTCCAGGGCGTTCATCTACCCCGCCTTCCTGTACATGACGGGCAATAGCCGCGCGCCCTACGGCGCCGACTCCACCAACCCGGAGATCGACCCCCAGTCCATCGACAGCTTCGAGTTCCTGCTGGGCCTCAAGAACAAGGTGGTGCGTGTCGAGGTCAACGCCTTCCACAATTTCGTGAAGAACTTCATCACCTACGATGTGACCCAACAGGCGCAGACCGGGCGGTTCGAGTACTCCAACCAGGGCGACCTGAGCATCATGGGGGTCGAGAACGCGACCCACGTCGATTTTGTCCCAAACCGGCTGAGTCTGAATCTCAATGCCTCGCTGACCTACCCACTCAAGGATGGGACGGACGAGACCTATCTGGTCGATGGCCGGCTGGGCGGCCCGACCAAGTTCCCCCTGTTCATGGGCGGTGTTGGCCTCCGTGCGATTCCGTTCAAGACCTTCGACATCAACGTGAACTTCCTCTACGCCGACAAGGTCGTCGCCCAGACCGTGGAGGCGACGCAGTACTACGACATCGAGGGGACGGACGGGGCGCTGTACTCCTCCAAGACACCGGACGAGTACCAGACCCAGACTCTCCTGATCAACGCGTCGCTCTCCTACACCTTCCTGGACCGGCTGCGCATCGGCGTGGACGGCTACAACCTGCTCAACCGCAGGCACTACCGCCCCGGGTCGCTGGCGGTGCCGCTGCTGATGGACGGGATCAAGATCGTGGGGAGCGTCTCGTACGAGTTCTGAGGGCCCTCAGTCCAGCCCCAGCATGTAGCAGTCCTCGCCGCAGATGGAGGGATCGAACTCCCAGTCGATCCACAGGCGCTGGTCCATGTCCACCAGGTCCGGCCCGCCGAGGCAATCCACGATGTGGGGAAACCACAGCAGGTCGGCCTGGAGGCCGCCGCGCTCGTCGGCCTCAGTCCAGACCGCGTCCACCGGTAGCTCGGTCCAGTCCGAGGCGATGGTGTTCCCGCCCGTCCCTGTCATGAACCACGAATCGATGGTGACCACACCCTCCTCGTCCAGTTCGTTGGGGAATTGCACGGCAAAGGCCAGCTCGGTGGCGTTCATGGCGCATCCGCCGATGTGATCGAACTGGTGACCTGGCCAGGCAAAGTGTGCCTCCACGAGCGTCGAGAAACCATGCACGCGCGCAAAAGCTGCGGAGCTTCCCATACGTTGGCTGTCGTAGGTCAACTTGCTGGAGTCCTCGCCTTCCTCGTCGATCAGCGCCTCGTCGATGCCATCGGCCTGTAGGGTTAGCTGTGCATCGTCCTCGTAGCCCATGGAAAACTCGACCTGGCCGCCCCCGTAGAGTGTCCCCGCGTACATGCAGTCGAGCGGTTCAGGCTGGCAGCCGGCCAGGGATAGAAGTGCGATGTTCAGGGCCGCAGCCGTGACGATGATGTTTGTGAATCCTGTGGACTGGGTGCGGATCCTACGCATGGTGCTTACCTCCCAAACAGGGGAGATAAGCAAAATATGGGCCATCGCGGGGGGCCTCCTCCGCCTTGCCCCGGGATCCGGCTCAGCTACCCAGCATGGCCTCCAGCCCGCCGCGGGCGATGGGGTGGTAGTCATCCTTGCAGGTGGCGAAGATTTCCGCCGCCAGTGCCCTGGTCGAATCCCCCTCGTGCAGCGCCTTGTAGATCGGCTTGAGGTACTTCATCCGGCCCGTCCCGGCCAGGAAGGAGCCGATCCGATCGTAGGCTGGCTCGTAGGCCGACGAGGCGGCGATGATCAGCCACTGGCACAGGATCTCGGGGTTGGTGGAGGCGGTCAGCTGGAAGGTCCGGTCGAACCAGACACATTCCTTGGGGCCGATGGCCTGGGGGATGCGCTGCAGATAAACCAGCTTTTCTTCGACGGACCAGGATTCCCACAACTTGGGCGACGGCCACTTCCCGTTCGCGAGGGCGTCACCCAGCCCCCAAAGCTCGTCCAGTTTGGCGGATCGGAAGACCGGCGAGTTGTCCGGCACGCCGGTGCCGCGGATCCAGCCCTCGGCGCCCACCTTGGCCAGTAGTCCGGGCTGGACCTCCTCCACGTAGGCTTCGAATTCCGGCGTGGTGATGGAGGTGAACTTGAACCGCTCGATGTACCCCAGGATGAAGCGGTCGAAGGCCTCGCGTCCCAGGGTCTGCTCCATCAGCGCCACCAGCAAGAAGCCCTTCTCGTAGGGGACGACCGAATAGACCGAGTCCGGGTCGATACCCTCGAGGTCGTTCTCCAGGTGGGTGAACTGGGAGTCCGCGCCGAAGTTCTCGATGGCCTTGGCCAGGCTGTGCCGCCCCACTGCCGCACCCAGGGCTGCCGCCTCTTCGCCGTGCAAAGCCTCGATGATCCGGCGCTCGGCCCACACGGTGAACCCCTCGTTGAGCCAGAAATCATTCATGGTGGCGTTGGTCACCAGGTTGCCGGTCCAGGAGTGGGCCAGCTCGTGGGCCAGCACGTTGACCAGGGAGCGGTCGCCGGCCACCAGGGTCGGGGTGAGGAATGTCAGCCGCGGGTTCTCCATGCCGCCATAGGGGAAGGCCGGCGGCATGACCAGGAAATCGAAGCGATCCCAGAGGTAGGGGCCAAAAAGCGCCTCGGCGGCCAGCAACATGCGGTCCACATCGGCGAACTCCCAGGCGCAGGCCTCGAGCATCTCGGGCTCGGTATAGACGGTGGAGCGGGGGCCGATCTCCCGGGCCGCCAGGTTCCCCACCGCGATGGCCATCAGATAGGCCGGGATAGGCTGGGGCATCTCGAAGCCGAAGGTCCGCGTACCCGGAGTGGGGCCGGGGCACGGCTCGCCGGGCGCGGCGGACATCACCGCGGTGAGCGCATCCGGCACCGTGATCTCGGCGTGATACGAGAAGCGCACCCGCGGGCTGTCCTGGATCGGCACGATGGAACGTGCGTGGTGGGGCTGGCACTGGCTGAACATGTAGGGCTGGGTGCCGCCGGCGGTATGGCGAGGCTCGAGCCACTGGAGCGCCGAGGCCCCCGGTGATGTGGCGTAGCGGATGATGATGATGTCCAGCGGCGCCTGGCGGTCCACCGTCAGCTTGCTTCCCATCCAGTCCGGGCCGTCGTGTTGCGTGGTGGCCAACGGGTTCCCTGCCCCGTCGGTGACCGATTCGACGCGAAGGCCCCGGCTATCCAGGTCCAGCGGCCCGGTGGCGGCCGCCGAGAGGTGGAGCGCCGCCTCGCCTGACAGCGTCTCGGAGGCGAAATCCACGGTCAGTTTCAGCTCGAGGTGGCGAATCTCGCCCTGGGTCGGATCGGTGTACGAGTGGGGATCGATACGGGGCATGAGGGTCTCCTTGGGGATTGCAAAGCAGGTAGGATATCAGGATAGAGAGCGCTATGCGAAGGGAAGCGCCTCCTCAACCGTGAATAACCTACGCAGTTGCGATAGGATCCAACGACGGGGTGGGGTGAGGGGAATCACCCATGCTGCGGCGCGATCAACTGGCCTGCGTCGTCGATGCCATCCAGGACGCCGTCTTCGTCCGCGATCCTGAGGGCAAGATCCTGTACATCAACGCCGCCGCCGCAGAACTGGTCGGCGTGGCTCCCGCCGAGGCGGTCGGGCGGGCGTGCACCGAGCTGTTTTGCGGCGCCGATCCGGAGTGCATGCGGACCTGTCCGGCCAGATCCGTGGGTGACGATGTAGAGAACGCCGAGCGCTTCCCGGACAACATCGAGGTGCGTGGCCAGAAATACCAGATGGAGGTCATGGCGGCGCCGTTGCTGGACGGCGATCGTGAGATCGGCACGGTGGTCACCTTGCACGACGCGACGTTGCGTCTGCAGGCAGAGCAGGAGTCCCGGATGTCCCGCCTGCGGGTCCGCGAGGTGTCACGCAACGCCCGTGTGTGGTTCTGGGAGGTGGACGCCGAGGGCCTGTACACCTATGCCAGCGAGAGCATCGCCGATGTGCTGGGATTCGAGCCGGAGGAGGTCGTCGGCAAGAAGCATTTTTATGATCTGTTCCATCCGCAGGGCCGCGAGCAAACCAAACAGGCCGCTTTCGAAGGATTTGCGGCCCGGCAGCCTTTCTCCGAATTCGTCAATCGCAACGTTCACAAGGACGGGCGCGAGGTTTGGCTGTCCACCAGCGGCGTTCCGCTGCTGGATTCCAGCAGCAACCTCGAGGGCTACCGGGGGGCCGACGCGGACATCACCCCGCGCGTGGAGGCGGAGCGGGCGCTCCACGCCAGCGAGGCCAACAACCGGGCCCTGCTGGAGGCCTTCCCCGATCTGATGTTCCAGATCCGCAAGGACGGCACCTTCGTGCACTACAAGGCCCCGATGGACGACGCCCTGGCCCTGCCCCCGGAGGCGTTCCTGGGGAAAAAATGCCAGGACACGATGCCACCCCAGGTGGCCGAACCCTCGATGCACCACATCAACCTGGCGCTGGAAACGGACGAGGTGCAGACCTTCGAATACCAGCTCCCTGTCCCGTTGCCGGACGGCGCGCTGAGGGATTTTGAAGCGCGCATCGCCCCGGTCTTCGACGGCGAGGTGCTATTCATCGTACGGGACATCAGCGAACGCCGGCAGGCCGAGCGGGAGCGCGCCCGCCTCGAGGCGCAGGTCCAGCACGCCCAGAAACTGGAGAGCATCGGCGTGCTGACCGGCGGCATCGCCCACGATTTCAACAACATGCTGACGGCCATCCTCGGTAACGCCGATCTGGCACTCAGGGAGATGGCGCCGGAGGCTCCGGGGCAGGACCGGCTCGGCGATATCAAGAAAACAGCGCGCCTGCTGGCCGACCTGACCAATCAGATGCTGGTCTATTCGGGGAAGGGCCGCATCGTCGTGGAGAAGCTCGACCTGTCCCGGCTGGTGCGGGAGATGGAGCACCTGCTCAAGCTCTCGGTTTCCAAGAAGGCGATCCTCCGCTTCGAACTCCCCGAGAGCTTGCCGTTCATCGAAGCCGACGCCAGCCAGATCCGTCAGGTGGTGATGAACCTGGTGGTCAACGCCTCCGAGGCCATCGGAGATCGCTCGGGTGTGGTCTCCATCCGCACCGGGATCCTGGACGCGAAGCGCGCCGATCTGGACCAGGTCTATGTGGACGACGAGCTGGCCGAGGGGATCTATGTCGTGCTCGAGGTCTCGGACACCGGATGCGGGATGGACGACGAGACCCGCGAAAAGGTCTTCGATCCGTTCTTCACGACCAAGTTCACCGGCCGGGGGCTGGGCATGTCCGCGGTGCTGGGGATCCTGCGTGGCCATGGCGGCGCGATCACGGTCCACAGCACCCCGGAGCAGGGGGCCACCTTCACGGTGTTATTCCCTATCGCCGAACTGCAGGACCGGTCGGCGGTCGTGGACGGCGCTGCCCACCGGGCGTCCAGCGGAACCGGAAAGACGGTCCTCGTCGTCGACGATGAACAGACGGTCCGTGTGCTGGCCAAGATCATCCTCGGAGACGGCGGCTACACCGTGGTGTGCGCAGAGGATGGCCGGCAGGCGTTGGAGATCGTGCGGGAGCGCGGCGACGAAATCGACGCCATCTTGCTGGACCTGACCATGCCCCACATGGACGGCGTCGAGGCCTTCCAAGAGATCCGCAAGATCCGACAGGATGTCCCTGTCGTGTTGAGCAGCGGCTACAACGAGCAAGATGCCACGGTCCGTTTTGCCGGCCGGGGCCTGTCCGGTTTTCTCAAGAAGCCGTACGGGATCGAGGAGCTGCTCCTGAAGATCAACGCGCTGTTCGACGGTTGATCGGTCGATTTCAACATCTATCGCCTCTTCTGAGCCAACCGGGCTAAAGCCTTGCGCATGGCGCCCGATACCATACGTAGCTCCGTGGTGAGAGGATAGATGATTCAGATGTACCCAAAGGTGAACGCCCAGGCCACCAGCGGTACCCTGCTGGGCGCCTGTGCCTTCGAGATCACCGGGAGCTTTCTGGAACGAAATGGGGGGAGGAGTCCCGCATGAATTCAACGGGCCATGAAGGCTGTTTTTTCCTGCTTGCCGTGGATGACCGGGGAGGCATGTTGCCCACGATCGAGCGGCTGCTCGGCGATACTTTTCCTGATTGTACGGTCGTCTCGGCGCCGAACGGGCGGGAGGCGTTGGGGCAGGCTGCCCAGAACCCTATCCTGTGCGCCATCGTCGATCTGCAATCGGCCGATTTTGGCAGCGTCCAGTTGTGCCGGCAGCTCAAGGCCGGTGTCCATACGCGCGGCATCCATGTGGTCTTGGTGACCGACCCTGACACCGGCAGTCCGGCCCGGGCAGATGCGTGGAATGCGGGCGCCGAGTACCTTGTCAGCCGTCCCATCGATGACCAGGAGCTCATCGCGTGCGTCCGTGCAATCCGACAGGCCTCGCGGACCGAGGCAGAATTGCGAGCGACGCTCGAACGCAGGGACGAAAGGCTGCGTGAACAGGAGCGGCAGCTACGGGAGAGCGAGGAGCGTTTCCGCGGCATGTTCCAGGGGGGGCACGACGGCATTTTGCTGGCGGATCCGGACGGGACGCTGGTCATGGCAAACGACGCCATGTGCCGCATGCTCGGGTACAGCAACGGTGAACTGCTGGCCTTGAATGTGACCGACATCCACCCGCAGCACGACTTATCCAGAGTGCTCCGTTTCCTGGAACGCCAGATTGCCAACGAAGGAAAAGAGCTCACGGATGTACAGATCAAGTGCAAGGATGGGACCGCGTTTTTGGCGGATGTGAACTCGACGCCCATCCAGGTCGCCGGCAGAGATCTGATGGTGAATAGGTACAGGAACAACACGGAGAGGCATACCTTGCAGGCCAGTATCGCCCAGGCCGACCGGCTGGCCAGCATGGGGATGCTGGCTGCCGGCGTGGCGCACGAGATCAACAATCCGTTGACCTATGTCGTGTTCAACCTGGAGACGCTCAGTGAGGACATGGAGCTGATTGCCCGGTCCTTTGAAAAAGGGGAGTCGACCATCGATGGGCGCCTTGCCATCGATTTTGATGACGTGGTCGAGCGGGCGAACGATGCCCTGGAGGGTTCGTACAAGATCAAGGAATTGACCGGCGCACTCGGGACCTTCTCGCACGTGGAGGCGGACGACGAGACCAAGGTCGACCTGCAGTATGTCCTCGATAGTGCAGCCAACATGGCATTCAACGAATTCAAGTACAGGGCGACGCTGGCCAAGGACTATGACGAAGTGCCCAAAGTCATGGCAGCGGAAGGCCAGCTCTCGCAGGTTTTCTTGAATCTGTTGCTCAACGCTGCACATGCCATCGACGAGGGCAACGTGGCCGGCAACGAGATCCGGATCCGGAACTGGGTCTCGGACAACGACATCGTCGTGGAGGTCAAGGACACGGGGAGGGGTATCGCCGCAGAGGATTTGCCCCGAGTCATGGAGCCATTCTTCACCACCAAGGAGGTGGGGACAGCGTCCGGCATGGGGCTCACCATCTGCAACAATATCGTCGAGAAGCTGGGTGGGTATATCCGGGTCGAGAGTGAGCTCGGGCACGGGACCCGTGTCACCATTCGGCTCCCTATCGAAGACATAAGCCACGATTCGACGGTGGACCGGAAGGTGGACAGGAGGATCTCACGGAGTGGCATCACGGGCCGGATTATGATCGTGGACGATGATGAGTTGCTTCGTGCAACCCTGGCGAGAGCGTTGTCCGAACACGAGGTCATCACCGCGGCCTCCGGCGAGGAGGGCCAGGCGATCCTCAGGATGGACAAGGAATTCGACGTGCTCATCTGTGACGTCATGATGCCGGAGATGTCGGGGATGGACCTTCACGAATGGATGGTCCGTCAGAGCATCGGTCTGGCGCAGCGGACGATCTTCATCACGGGCGGTATTTTCACGTCCAAGGCGCGCAAGTACATACGTGATGTGGACGTGAAGGCCCTCAAGAAGCCACTGGACATGGTGACGCTAAAGGAGTTGGTCAGCGAGCAGATCGTGAGGGCTCGAGAATAAGGGGCGGATCAATTGCCCGATGAGTTGGCCCAGCGCTCCTCGCAGTCCTCTTCGTTGGAGCGCCGTTCGATTCGCACGCGCATCATCGGCCACGAGCAGCTATCGATGTCCTGGGCGGGGCCCATGTTGTCGCTGTTGAGCACGAATCCCTGGCCGTCGTTGTAGTCCGTCCAGTTCAGGTCACAGCCTCGATTGAAGTTGGAGTACCCCAGCGGCAGCCGGTTGTCGGCGCCCCAGCGCACGCCTACCAGGTAGGTGGTGGAGGTCATGCCGGCCTCGGGGATCACGTCGGCAAAATCAAAGGTCCACCAGGCGCGCCATTGCTCGTTTTCCGTGGCCTGAGCCGGATCCTCGAGGATGACCTGCTTCCACGAGAGGTCGTCGCGGGTGAGGGTCTGGGAGACGGTCCACGCCTCGGCCTCGAGCGGATTGTCCGCGTCCCAGACCTCGACCATCGCCACGTAGGTGTCCGGCCAGCCCTCGAACTGGGAGGCGGGGATCATGGCCAGGGCGTCCACGGACAGCACGCGCCAGGTCTCGGATTCGCGCAGGTCGGAATCGTCGTATTGCAGGACGATGGCGTCCCGCATCAGCGCATACTCCTGGGCGTCTTCCAGCACCGAGGATTCCTCGATGTCGAAGCCCTCGATCTCGTCGACGCAGGCGTTGTGCAGGGAGATGTCGCTGCAGGCGAACAAGAACAGCGGAGCCATCAGTAGGGGAAATCGCATGTGTTTCATGGATGGACTATACCACCCTCCCGGGCGTCCTCAATGGACAGAACAGGAGATGCAGGGGTCGTAGGACCGCACAAGCATGGCGCACAGTAGCGCCAGCTTGTCGTCCGTCATCTCCGGCGTGGCGTACTGCTGTGCAAGCGCGTGAAGATCGTGGTGGATGTTGGCGTTGTTCTGGGTGGTGGGGATGACGCAGTCCGCCCGGACCACTCGCCCGTCGTCGCCGTATTCGTAGCAGTGGTAGAGGATGCCGCGGGGGACCTCGACGGCCGAGCTGCCCACGCCGGCCCGGGGTACCACGACGGTCATCGTCTCGGCTCCCGGATCCCGTAGCAACTCCTCGATGAGCCGGATGCTGTCGTGCACCACGTGCACGCACTCCACCAGCTGGGCGACGTTGTTCATGAACGGATTGTGGTTCACCGGCTCGAGCCCGAGCCCAGCAGCCAGCTCAGCGGCGGCCGGGTGCAGGTGTGCGGCGTTGTTGTTGAAACGCGCCAGGGCCCCCACCGCCAGCGACGGGCGGGACAGCTTGCACCACTTGGTGGTGTTGCCCGGGACGACCTCCTCGTTCGTCATCTCCAGGTAGCCTCGCTCCGGCCTGCGCACCCCGTCGGTGGAGAGCAGGTCCCCGCCGATGAACGGATAGTCCCCGTCGCCCGCCAAGGAGACGAACTCGGTCTCCCTCGCAAAATCAGGAATCTGGAAGGTGCGGATGATCTCGGCGGCCGCGTCCAGATCCGGTACGGACGCCTCCAGAGCGGTGAGGATCGTCGAGAGTTCCCTGCGGGAGGGCATGCGGGCCACGCCCCCCACCTGGAGGGAGACCGGATGGACGGGGCGCCCGGCCACCAGCGCGGCCAGGCGATTGCCCAGCCCCTTGAGGCGAGCGGCCAGCCCGACGACCTCGGGGCTGGACTCCAGCAACGGGATGGCGCTGGGCAATCCCAGGAAATCGGGGGCCGCCAGGAAGAACAGGTGCAGGGCGTGGCTGGCCAGCGTCTCGCCGTGCTTGGCCAGCAGCCTCAGCCGGACGGCGGCATCCGGGATGGTGGTGCCGAAGGCATCCTCCGTGGCGCGGATGCTGGCCAGGCAATGGCCGATGGAGCAGATCCCGCAGATGCGGGCGGTGAGGATGCCGGCGCTGGAGTAGTGCTTGCCCTTGAGCATCACCTCGAAGAAGCGCGGCGTCTCCACCACGTCCCAGCGGGCTTCTTCCAGTACGCCGTCCACGACGCGCACGCGGATGTTGCCGTGCCCCTCGACGCGGGTCAGGTGGTGGATGTCGACGTTGAGATCAATCTGTTTCATGATACGCCTCGAAGCCGCCGAAGAAGCCGATCCGTTCGTCGATTTCGGCCTGGGAGAAGTGCTTCTCGTGGGCCATCTCCAAAAAGGAATCGTAGTTGCACTCGGGCGCGGGCCCGCGGCAACCCCAGCAGGCCAACCCACCGGCGGGGCAGGGGGCCAGGCAGCCGCCGCGGGTGATGGGGCCCAGGCAGAGCTGGCCCAGCTCGTAGCTGCAGACCGTGAAGCGCTGCTTGCACTCCCAGCAAACGGCGTAGGCCGGCGGCCGGTAGGGCACCCCCAGCACCAGGTAGCGCAAGATGCGCTCCAGCTCCGCCTTGGAGACCGGGCATCCGGGAACCATCAGGTCCACGTCCACCCACTCGCCGATGCCGCGGGCGGGCTGGGTCTCCCGGTGGTGGCCGCCGTAGACCTGACGGCACAGTTCTTCGGTGTCCACGTGATTCTTCATCCGTGACACGCCGCCGAAGCAGGCGCAGCTGCCCATGGCGACGAGCAGCTTGGCCTGCTTGCGGATGGCCCGCAGGCGCGGCACCTCGTCGGACCGGCTGATGCAGCCGTCGATGAAGGCGATGTCGTAGTCATCACCCTGCTGGGAGCTGACCTCGCGGAAGTTGACCACCTCCAGCGCCTGCAGGAACGGCACCAGCGTCTCTTCCCGATTGGCCAGCTGTAGCTCGCAGCCCTCGCAGCCGGTGAAATCGAACACACCCACCCGGGGCCGCGTCCGTTCGATACCCAGGTACTTCATCAGATCGCCTCTTTGAGGTTCTGGACGGTCCAGTAGTCGAACACGGGGCCGTCGATGCAGGTGAAGGTGGAGCCCACCGCGCAGCGGCAGCACTTGCCCATCCCGCAGTGCATGCGCCGCTCCAGCGAGACGAACATGCGCTGCATGGGCATGCCCATCTTGCTGAGTTTGTTGCACACGTACTTGAACATCACCGGGGGGCCGCAGACGATGGCGTAAGTGCGGTCCATGGGGGTATCGACGTGGTCTAGCAGCTGGGTGATCATGCCCACCTCGCCGTCCCAGTCGTCGTCCGGTTTCTCGACGATGAACCGGACCTTCATGCGGTCGATCTCCCGCCACTTGTCGTACTGGTAGCGGAACAACATCTGGGAGGGCTCGCGGGTGCCGTAGAGCAGGTGCACGCCCTCGTATTCGGCCCGGCGGGACGTGACCTGGTAGATGGGGGCCCGCAGCGGAGCCAGACCGAGCCCGCCGGCGATGAGGAGCACGTTGTGGCCCTTCATCTTCTCCATGGGGAAGTGGGAGCCGAAGGGACCGCGGATGCCGACCATGGCGCCCGGCTTGGCCCGGTGCAGCACGCCGGTGACGCTGCCGGCCTCGCGGATGCATAGCTCGATCATGCCCTGGCGGGACGGGGACTCGGAGATGCTGATGGGGACCTCGCCGTAGCCGGGCACCTCCAGCATCACGAACTGGCCCGGCAGGAAGCGGAACCGCTCCCGCACGCCGGCATCGACGAAGTACAGCGAGAACAGCTTCTCGGTTTCGTTGAGGGAGACGATGTTGGTGATCTCCGCCTTGAAGACCTGATCCACGTGCTTGAGGCGGTCCCGGTGGTTGTAGTCCAGCGGGCTGGCGACCTCCTCCTCCTGGGTTACGTCGTAGCGGTCCAGCCGGATGCTCATGACGCCTCCTCGGCCTGCAGATCCTCGATGACGGCCACCGGGTGGATGCCCACCGGGCAGACCCGGCCGCAGCGGTTGCAGCCCACGCATTTGGGCTCCTCGTAGCCCTCCAAGAAGCCCCGGTGCTGGTGGTAGTAGTGGTACTTGAGCCGGGTGCCCTGATCCGGGCGGAAGTTGTGCCCCCCGGCCACCTCGGCGAAGTCGACGAAGTTGCAGGCGTACAGCTGCTTGACCTTCTTGCCGCTGCGGAAGTCCATCGAGACGTCTTCGAGTACGCCGTAGCAGTAGCAGGTGGGGCAGACCATGGCGCAGTTGCCGCAGCTGAGGCACTTGTCGCCCCACTTGCGCCAGACGTCCGACTCGAACTCGATGTCCAGCAGCGTGGACAGGTTCTGCATGCGCACGTCGGTCTGCGGGCGGGCCGAGAACTGCTGCCGCGCGGCCGCATAGTCCCGCTTGTCCTGCTCGGTGACCTCCCGGGCTTCCACGTTGCGCAAGATCTCGTAGCCCCGGTCCGACTCGATGGCGACGAAGTAACGGTCGCCGAGGTCGGTGAGGAAGAGGTCGAAGCCGTGGGTCACCTCGTCCGCCCCGACGGCCCGGCAGAAACCGTCCGTACAGGGCTGCTGGCACAGCACGCCGATGACGACGGTGTTCTTGCGGCGGGAGACATAGTAGGGGCTGGGGAACAGGCCCTTGACCTGGAACTTGTCCAGCTTGACCAGCCCGTTGATGTCACACGGGTGCAGGCCCAGCAAGATCCGGGGCTGTAGGCGGTAGCGGATCTTCTGTTCCCAGTCGTCCTCACCGAACTCGTAGGTCGAGAGGTTCTCCTGATACGGCAGGAAGTAGGTCTTGGCCGAGTACTCGGTCTTGACGTAGTCCAGCTCGATCTCGCCGAAGTCGTCGATGGGCAGGAACTGGTGGACCGGGTCGCCGTCCTTGTTGATGGCGACCCGTTTGGGGGCGATGACCTCGTTGGTCTCCAGCATCAGCTCCACGAGTTGGCGGAAGGCGTCCTTGGTCAGTGTTCGGAAGAGCATGCCTGATCCTCCCTCTGGATAGTGGAAGCCTATCGGAACGCCGCGATGATTCCCACCGCAGCTGCAAAGGGGAGCAGGCCATCAAAGGGTGCCCAGGTCCAGCGTCACCTGGAACTGGATGACGGTTTGCTCCGCAGCGGGGACGGACGGGTCGACGACGTCGGACAGGCGGTCCACGTGGCCCCGCCGCAGCTGGAGATCGTAGCCGGAACGCAGGTGGTCTAGGACCACCTCCTCGACCCCCTGGACGATATCCGCGGGGAGGGCGCGCTGGATGAGGGAGAGCACGATGCGGGCGTCGGTCTCGTCGAGGGATCGGTCGTGGGTCAGCAGGGCGGCCACCACCTGGTCGCTCCAGCGGGGGTCGGGGAGGGGGCAGGGGCCTTCGTAGATCAGGGTGCTGCCGTGGGCCGGCGCCGGTGGGTCACCGATGGCCGGGGCTGGGCCGCCGCTAGGGGTGCCGTTCGTGGCCACGCTACCTTGGGTGTGGACCGTCCCGGTATCCGGCGCGTGCGCCCCGGCGGCCGCGCCGGCGGATGAGGGTGCATCCGGTTCGGTGCCGCTGACCACATCCCGGGCTTGGTTTGCCACGGTGGCCGCTGCCCGTTGAGCCCGGCGAGTGGCGCGGCTCTCTGCGGGCACGGCCGCGGCGACCAGCTTGTCGGCCACCGCGCGGCCGGTGCGCTTGCCCGCCAGGGAGTTGCCGTGGCGGGCCAGGTCCGCCGTCAGGTGCCCCAGCGTGTTGGTGGCCCTCACCAGCTCGGCTCGCAGGGCGTCCCGATCCTCGTCGCCGGCGCCCCCGAGGTCACGCTCCAGGGCGGCCACCCGGCCCTCCTGTTCGCCGATCTGGCGGACGAGCTCCCGGCGGGCCGTGCGCCACGAGTCGATGATGCGCTGCGCCATGATCACGTCCTTGGGGTCGGGGACCGGCACGGAGACACCGTTGCCCCCGCCTGGGATGTCCGCCAGCGTCGTTCCGTTGGCAAACCGGATCTCGTCCTCCCGGTCCACCGATTCGGTGGTGTCGCCCAGCTTCAGGCTCGGGCCGTAGGGGCGGTTGCTCAGGGGGATGTCCAGCCCACCGGACCAGGGCAGGCCGCCGGCCCCAAAGGAGTGGGTCTCCAGCCCCGTGGTGCCGGCCAGGTGGGCATCCGGGTGATCCGAGTAGGTGGCGGGTAGGCCCGCATCGGCTGGGGGCTCCACGTCGGGGGGAGGCAGCGGTTTGTCGACGTACGAGACGGGTAGGCCCACATCGAACCGGTCCACATGACGGGCCCACAGCGCGGCCAGCTCCCGCTCCAGTTCCCGATAGGGCCCGGCCGCCGATCCCCGCTCGTCGTACTGGGCCCGGTACCGCACCTTGATCTGCCAGGACAGCTCACGTAGCTCCTCGACCGCCCTGGCACCGTCCGCGCCGCCGGCCCGGTACTCCGGCTGCCGCTCCAGGACCTGGCCCTCGTAATACAACAGCGCCCGCTCTGGGTAGGCCTCGGCGTCCATTCCCTGCCACGACGCGGGCAACGTGTCGTCGCACAGGAACAGCTGCCGCGCCCGGGCCGGTGAGTCCAGGTACACCTCGACCAATCGCCGCCCGTCAGGGGACATGGATTCCAGCCGCCGCCGCCACGCCTGCCAGATGGCACGGCGCTCCGCCGGATCCGCGTGTTCATAGGTGGTGCGATGCAGGCGTCGCAACGCGGCCAGCGCACCGGGCAGCGATTCGAGCTCGCCCAGGCAGGACTCGGCGGCCAGCTGATCGAGCCATTCTCCCATCGGTTGCTGCTGGATCCGTTCTTGATCCAGATGATCTCTGAGCTGCCGATCGAAGGGCGGATGGAGCGAGGCGCGCGGGCAACCCGAGAGCTGGCACAGCAGCGCTACACCCAGCGCCCCCTGGCAGAACCACCGGTACACCCCCGTGACCTCCTTTTACCTGTAGTTACGGACTGCACGCGTGGGCGTGGAGTTCTGAAACGCCCGCCGGACGCGGTATGATGATCGGGAGCACAACGGCGACATCGTCAAAGGAATGACATGGCCGAAGATCCCATCGGAGCCGAAGGAGCGAGATTCGAGCAGCGGTACGTCACCGTGGACGAGGGCGTCTCGCTGAACACGATGATCTGGACGCCGGACCGGCCGCTGACCGACGCGCCGCTGGTGTTCGTGGCGGGTTGGGTCTCGGTGGTGCAGGGCTGGGCGCACATGCTGCGGGGCCTGGCTGCGACGCGGCCGGTCTACTACATCGAGAGCCGCGAGAAGGCCTCGGCCCAGATCGATCGCCCGAGCCTGAGCGTCGAGGATTTCACCATCCAGCGGTCTGCCGAGGACCTGATCGCCGCCTGTGACGAGTTGGGCCTGGACATGATGGAGACCATGATGGTGGGGAGCTCGCTGGGGGGCACGATCATCCTCGAAGCCCTCAAGCACGGGCGACTGCTGGCCCGCAAGGTGTTCCTCATCGCACCGGCCAGCGAGTTCAAGCTGCCGTCGTGGGGGCGGCCCATGCTCCGCTTGCCCGACGCCACCTACCCGCTGATCCAGCACGTCGTGCTGTCCTACCTGCGGTACGTCAAGGTGGACGTGAAGAAGGAACCCGAGCAGATGGAACGCTACGAACGCACCATCCGCTCGGCCCATCCTGGCCGGCTCAAGCGGTCGGCCCGCGCCGTCGTCGACTACGACGTGTGGCCCAACCTGGGCACGGTGATGTGCGACGTGGCCGTTTGCTACGCCCCCACCGATACGCTGCACTCCGCTGAAGACATCCACATGATCGTCGAGACGGTCCCCTCCGCCGTGGAGGTCCAGTGCCCGTCCAATCTGTACATGCACCGGGCGGATCTCATCGCGGATATCGATCGGTTTGAAGGTCGGTGAGTCGCAAGCCCTGGCCGGCGTCGGAGGATTGACAGGATGGTGCGGGCGCGGCCCCAGGCGGTTGAGGGGGTGATCTCAGCGGCAACCATACCGCACAACGGCGACGGCGAGCAGCAGCCAAAATAGGACGAGCGGGCGGTTTCGATCTTGGCCAAACCGTCCGTATCGACAGCTGCAATCCCCGCCGGTCCCGTCGGTGTCGTCGTCGTTGTAGTAGTCATCTGCTGAGGTATCGTCGTCGCTTGAGTCGTCGTCGATCGAGTCGTCGTCGTCGGTGTCGTCGTCATCGTCCGTGTCGTCGCCGTTGGGGGGGCAGGCCTCCTCGTCCTCGTCGTCGGTCAGCCCGTCGCAATTGTTGTCGATGCCGTCGTCGCAGATCTCCTCGGCGGCCGTGTGAACGCCGGGATCGGTGTCGTCGCAATCGTCCCCACCACAGTCGGCATCCTGGTATCCATCGCCGTCGGCGTCGTCACAGAGGAGTTCACCAAGAACCAGGTATACCTGACCCGCATCCCAACCAGCTTCGTCAGCTTCGGTCGCTCCGATCAGGATATCAGAGGCTCCATCGCCGTTCACATCGCCAGCGCCCGCGACGGACCAGCCAGAGGCATCGTAGAGCAGCTCACCCAGAAACGAGGCGCCCGACAGAGCGAGCGACGTGTCGGGCATCCATCCCGACGATGCGCCAAAGACCAGGTAACTCTGGCCCGCAGTATCTGCGCTCTCGGAGTTCTGACCGGCACCAATGATGAGGTCATCGAATCCGTCGCCATCGACGTCACCCGCCCCAGCGATCGAGTAACCGGCATAGTCACCGGCCGATTCTGCCAGGAACGAGGCATCCGCTGCAGAAAGGGGCGTGTCCATCATCCAGCCCGTCGAGGCGCCGAAGATCAGGTAGACCTTTCCGGCCCTGCTTCCGATCTCGTCGTTTCCCCAAGCTCCCACCAAGATGTCGTCGTAACCGTCACCGTTCACATCACCTGCTCCATCAACGGAACATCCGGCATGGCCGTGAAAAGTCTCGCCCAGAAAAGAGGCATCGGATGCCGACAAGGGTGTGTCCATTGTCCAGCCGTTGGGCGAGCCAAGGACCAGGTACGCCTGACCTCCGTTCTCCTCGCCTTCGTCGTTATAGACAGCTCCCACCAAGATATCGTCGTAGCCGTCGCCATTCACGTCTCCGGCTCCGGCGACTGAATCGCCGGCATAATCACCGCTCTCCTCACCCACGAACGAGGCGTCAGAGGAGGACAGTGGTGTATCCATCTCCCAACCCAACGCGTCGCCGAAGACTAGGTAGGTCTGGCCAGCGTTGCTACCGTTTTCATCACTTCCATACGCTCCCACGAGGATGTCGTCGTATCCGTCACCGTTCGTGTCCCCGGCTCCAGCGGTCGAAAAGCCGGCAAGGCTGCCGGGGGTTTCTCCCAGGAATGAGGCATCCGATGACGACAAGGGCGTATCCATCGTCCATCCTGCTGGCGCACCGAGGAGCAAGTAGGCCTGTCCGGCCACGTTTCCGCCCTCGCAATTGCAGTACGCTCCTATCAGGAAGTCGCCGTATCCGTCGGCGTTCACATCGCCGGCCCCAGCGACCGAAACCCCCGCCGAATCGTCTTCGTCCTCCCCTAGAAACGAGGCGTCCGAAGAGGACAGCGGTGTGTCCATTGCCCAGCCCGCGGCATCGCCGAAGATCAGGTATGCCTGACCAGCCCAGGAGTTCGATTCGGAGTTGCAGCTTGCTCCGACGAGGATGTCATCGTACCCGTCGCCGTTCACATCGCCGGCGCCGGCGACCGACTCACCGGCCCAGTCGAATTCCGCTTCCCCCAGAAACGAAGCGTCCGAGCTGGCGAGCGGTGTATCCATCTGCCAGGCTCCCGCCAGCCTGGGGATCGAGACGAGGAGCAAGATGACCAGCGCTGACGTTGGATGTTGTCCCATCCGAATCCTCCCCGGAGATCCCCGCCCCTGAACCTCCATTGTACTGTGGCACGCCTCTTAACGGTCGAGGTCCGGATAGCCACCCGTCCGCCATCCACGCTAGACTCCAATCCCTATGCCCACCAACGAACCAACCCTGCCCGAGACTCAGGACGACTCGGGGAATGCCAGCGAGCCGCTGTGCCCCGTACTGACCTACGTGCTGGGCTACGACGACCTGTTGCGGGCGGATGCGCGGGCGTTTGTGCTGGACGGGCCCCGGCCGGTGCTCATCGGGCGGGCAGGGGAGGGCGAGGAGGTGGGGCTGGCCTCGCCCACCGAGCTGCGGGTGCCGGACCGCTGGCTGTCCGGGACCCATTGCCTCATCGACCGGCGGGGCGGGGACGACGTGCTGGTGGACCAGGGCAGCCGCAATGGTACCCGGGTCCACGGCAAAGCGATCTCGGAGTGGCGACTGCAAGACGGTGATCGGATCGAGGCCGGGCACTCGCTGTTCGTCTACCGGCGTGTGCCGCGCTCGCGGGCGGCGCTGGTGCGCGGGTCGTTGGACGCCCGGCAGCTGGGGCCGACGGCGAGCCTGTGCCCCGAGGTCATCGCTCTGGCGCGGGATCTGAGGCGCATCGGTTCCTCCCGTGAACCCGTGCTGGTGCTGGCCGAGACGGGGGCGGGCAAGGAGATCGTGGCCCGGGCGGTCCATGAGTTCAGCGCCCGGCGTGGGGAGTTGCGGGCCGTGGACTGCGGTGCGATCCCCGAGAATCTCTTCGAGTCGACGTTCTTCGGCCACCGCAAGGGGGCGTTCACCGGGGCGGACGCCGATCGTGCCGGGGAGTTGCAGCGGTCCGATGGCGGGACCCTGTTCCTGGACGAGGTGGGTAATCTGGGGGAAGCGGCCCAGGCCAAGCTGCTGCGGGTGGTGGAGACGGGGCAGGTCACGCCGGTGGGCGCGTCCCGGGCCGACCGGGTGGACCTGCGCTGCGTGGCGGCGACCAACCGCCAGCTGTTCGGCGATGCCAGCGGCTTCCGTCAGGATCTGCTCCACCGGCTGGCAGGGTACGTGGCCCAGCTGCCGCCGCTGCGGCACCGTCGGGAGGATCTGGGGCTGCTGACCGCCCACATCCTGCGGGAGGCCGGCGTGGGGCAGGCTTCCATCAGCGCGGCGGCTGCCCGGCTCCTCTACAACAGCGGGTTCGGCGGCAACATCCGGCAGCTCCGCACCGCTCTGCGCAGCGCGGCCCTGCTGGCCGGGGACGAACGGATCGAGATCCACCACTTGCCCGATACCCTGCGCGAGCCGGAGGAGGTGCTGGAATCGTCGGTACGGCGGGAGCCGGCCCCGCGACGGCCGGATCGGGAGACCGTGGAGCGGGCGCTGGCCGCCCATGGTGGTAACGTCACGGCCGCCGCCCGTGAACTCCAGACCCACGCCCGGCAGATCTACCGCTGGGTGGAGCGGTACGGGATCGATCTCGACTCTCTGCGGCGCTAGCGGTATTACCGTGCTGTGACTCCCCCCGACGACACCCTGATCGACCCCGACTCCGCCCAGGACGGTGCGGACAGCCCGCCCGGCGCGGCCGAGTACGAGCCGGGGGATCAGATCGCGGCCCGCTACGAGGTCTTGCAGCGGCTGGGCCGGGGTGCCAGCGGTGTGGTGTACCGGGTGCGCGACCGCGCCTCGGGGGAGGAGATGGCGGTCAAGATCATCGACGACCCGGTGGGGGGCGTAGATCAGCTGCGCCGGGAGGTCCGGCTGGCCTGGCGGGTGACCCACGCCAACGTGGTGCGCGTCTTCGACATCGTCGAGCACCGCCACGGTGCCCTGCTGTCCATGCAGTACGCGGCCGGGGGCACCCTCGCCGACCGAATCGGAACGCCCATGGGGGACGGGGAGGTGCGCGCCATCATGGCCCCCATCCTCGATGGCCTGGAGGCTGCCCACGAGGCGGGGGTGATTCATCGGGATCTCAAGCCGGCCAACATCCTGTTCTCGGGCGCGGGGCAGATCCAGCTGTCCGACTTCGGCGTGGCCGAGCTTCTGGATTCCGGTCGGGAAGGCCACGAAGCTGGCCGGGGCGGTACGCCGGCCTACATGGCGCCGGAGCAGCTCACTGGTGGGGCCGTGGACGCCCGTACGGATCTCTACGCACTGGGCATCGTCGCGTACCAGCTGGCGACCGGCTCGTTGCCGTTCGTGACTCCCGGTGAGCAGACCACCCTGTCTCAGGCGCGCCAGCGCATCGAGCAGGATATCCCCCCGATCCCTGGTGCCCTGGCAGCGGCAGTCGCCCGCCTCACTCGGCGGGATCCGGACCAGCGGCCCCGGAGCGTGGCCGAGGTGCGGGAGCTGTTCGGCATCGGCGGGGAGGTAGGGGCCGGGCCCCTGCGCAAGGCCCCCTGGTGGGCCGCGGCCATCGCCGTGGGAGCGCTGGCCGCCGTGGTCCGGCTGGTGCTGCTACCGGCGGGGCCGGCGGAGGAACAGGCAGTGGCCGCACCGGAGCCGGTGGTGCACGCCCTCACTGCCGGGGACGAGATCGTGGCGCCACCCACGGCTTCGATGGGCGATGGCTCCGTCGTGATGGCCTCCAACCGGCTCGCGGGTGATCAGCTGTGGGCCATCGATGCCCGGGACGCCACTACCCGGGCGCTGACCAGCGGGCCGGCCGCCAAGCGGGCTCCCCAGTGGGTTGGGGACTGGCTCTACTTCGAGATCGAACGGGACGACGAACGCCACGACCTGGTCCGCCTGCCCCAGGTCGCGCTGACGGCGCCACGGCCGGGGAGTGGGGCCGAGACCGTGTGGCCCGATGTGGAGCGCGCCCGGGTGTCGTCCACTGGAGACATCCTGTTCCTCGAGCGGTATTACGGCGTGGGCCAGCCGGCCCGCATCCGGGTCATCGCGGCCGGCCGGGGCAGCGATCGTGTGCTGGGTCCGGACGAGACCGAGATCACCTGGGCCGACTGGTCCCCCAGCGGCGGCTCCATCGCCTACACCCGGCGGGATCAGCTCAAAGACGAGGTGGGTAGCCTGTGGCAGCTGGATCCGGAAACTGACCGGTCCCGTCTGCTGGCCGAGGAGCTGCCGGCGTGGGCCGGGTTCGATTGGGTGGACGACGAGAGGATCGTCTTCTTCCGCGGGGACGGCGAACTGCGGGAACTGGTCGCCGTCGATATCGCCACCGGGGACGAAGTGAGCCTCGCCCAGCGGTTGGCCTATGCGTCCTGGCCCACCGTCACCGGAGACGGCCGCCTGATCTACGTCACCGATCGCCTGGAGTACGGGATCTGGATCCACGACGGGACCGGGCCGCTGAGCCGGGCCACTTCCCTGGGTTCGGGGCACGCAAAATCGCCCAGCTGGGTCACCACCAACGACGAGCTGGTCTACCTAGTCGAGATGCCCGGCGAGGGCCTGGAGGTGCGTCGCGTTCGCGGGGACACCTACTCGGAGATCACCGCCCGCCGCACCCTCGGCGGCGACAACCCCTACGTGGCCATGTCACCGGACGGGCGCCACGTGGTCTACGGAGAGCAACGGGAGAGCGAGTCGCTGCTGATGGTGGCCGATATCGATAGCGATGCATCGCCGCGTGTGCTGGACCGGACCGCTCCCCCGGCCGTGCTCTACCCCATCGAGTTCGCCGTCCACGGCACGCGGGTGACCTATATCCACGAGGGCACGGACGGCGTCTCCCAGATCCGGGACGTGACCCTCGACGGTACGGACCCGCGGCTGCTGGTGGAGGACGGGGGGTCGGGGGTCCGCTCCAGGGACGGCTCGTGGATCTGTTACCAGCTGCAAAGCCTGCAGGACGAGGGGGGCCTGCGGGTCCAGCGCACCGGTACGGACGGGCGACCCACCGGGGAGCGTCGGCTGGTGCCCGGGACCGCGGAGGTCTGGATGTACCGGTTTGGTCCAGGGGCCACCGAGATGACCGCCATGGACGAGGCCGAGCTGTTCGTCGTCGATTTCGTCACGGGAGAGCGCCGCCGGCTGGCCGACCTGCCGCGGGGCACCTATCACCGGGATCGCATGTCGGTCCACCCGGACGGGCGGGTGGCGATGATGCTGGGCGTGGGCATCCGCAACATCGTCGCCGTCGAGAACTTCAACGAGCTGCTGGACGCCGCGACCTCACCCTGACAGCCACCGTGACAGGGTCCGGATCGTCCCGGACAATGTCTCGATTCCCGCCCAACCGGCGCAACGCCGGACATTCGCTCCAACGCCCATCTTCCGGGGCACTCCGGCGTTTTTTCCAGGGCTGCTCCTCCCTGGCACGGCCCTTGCTCATCGCAGCGGCCACGGTCTCGCCGAACACCGACAAACCAGAGGCCGAATGGAGCGACCGATGAATCGAAGCCTGATATTCCGTCTCGCCATCCTGATCTGTGCAGCGGCCCCGTCGCTGATGGCCTCCCGCGCGACGGCCACCGACTACTGCCGCTTCTACGAGGATCTGAACTTCTACGGGGATGAGTACACCGCGTACCTGCCCGGCGTGGAGGATTCCCTGGTGGACGACTGGTCCAGCACCAGCTACCGGCGCAGCGCCGAGGACTTCGCCGGCTACCACACCGAGGGCCATACCCAGCTCTACGGCACCTCCTCCGTGCATGTCCACGCCATCGACAGCGACGTGACGTTGTACCTGTACACCGGCGATCACTTCGACGGCACGGTCTACCCCTTCGACTGCCCCCGCGGCAGCAATTGCTGGATCTCGGACCTGGGCTGGCTGGAAGACTCCATGGGGTCGTTCATCTGCCAGCGGGAGTACCCGGCGGGCCTGGACGACCTGGAATTCAACACGGTGGAGCTGCCAACCCTGGAGATCGCCGAAGGCTTCGATGGGGGCATCCGCGCCAGCGTGGACGGCAACGGAGACATCGACCACAACTACCCCCAGTACACCCGCGCGTCCTGGTCCACCGCGTACGATCGGTGCGTCGAGAACGACGTCCTGGACTGCCCGGCCGAGTGGTACCACAAGTACTACGACGAGCTGTGGCTGCATCACTACTTCATCGCCGACACGGATCCTCCGGGGCCGGACCCGCTGTGGAGCGACGTGGGCTGCCAGGCGACGGTAGACCTGTGGCTGAGCCCCGAGCTCATCGACGGCGGTTACCAGGTCATCGGCTCGGCGTGGGCCGTCAACGTCTGGGGTTGCAATGACGTCATCGACTACGTGATGACCCAGAACATGGCGGTCCAGCTGGCCGTCCAGATGGTCGTGGCGCCGGTGGACATCTACCTGCAGACCGTGTTCGGCGTCCGGGAGGCCATCGCCGCCGAGGCCTGCCCGGAGGAGGAGGACCCGGACATGTGCGCCGAGTCCACCCTGTGGCCCCTGTTCCTGTTCAACAAGGACCGGCTGCAGATGACCCACGTCTGCGACGACGCCAACTTCATCGAGCGCGAATACCTGGAGGCTGCCGGGGGCGGCGCCGACGGCATGTGGGACGTGCAGCTTGACGATCCCTGCCTGTACGGGTTCGCCACCGACGCCTACGCGCCGGTGATCCGCCTCAATTACGGCCGCCGCCCGGCGGACGTGGACCTGCTCGTGGACGAGGACCATGACGACGACTACTAGGCTGATCCTGGCGGGCACGTCCGCGACGCTGCTGGCCCTGGTGGTGGTGATGCTCGTGGTGTTCGTGGCGGTGGCCGCGCTGACGCTGCCGGCGCTGGACCGCGGGGGCGCCCGGATCGGCATCGCGCAGGGAGCTCCGGGGGCGGTGGAGCCTGACGTGACCCCTCGGCCCGCCGGGGTGACGCGGCCGGCCGAGGGGGGAGGGGAGGCCCAGCTGGCTACGGCGGGGTTCCCCATAGCCGGCCCGACCCAGGAGTGGCAGGTGGGGGGCGACCACCCCATCGTCGCCGGGATGGCGCCGGCGGTGCCCCAGCCGGACGTGGGCTACTCCATCGAGCAGTTCGTGCGGGACGAACAGGCCCTGCAGGCGGTGCGACGGGAGCGCCGCTCCGAGCGGGCCAGCACCCCCGAGGCGCCGCCGCTGGACCCGACCCGCTGGGGGTACGCCGACGAGGACGAGATGAGGGCGGACCTGTTGGAGCAGCTCGGGTTGCCAGCGGACAAGGATCTGGAGATCCGCTCGACGATCCGGGAGGACGGCGTCATCGGCTTCTCGGTCGGTGGGACGGTGGAACAGGGGTGATCATGCCAGGACGGTGGACACGGATGATGGGGATCGGGCTGCTGGCCGTCGCCGGTTGCCGGGAGGTCGACCTGCGCTACGACCACGACGGGGATGGCGTGGAGGATGCCTCGGACTGCGCTCCCGACGACGGGACCATCTACCCCGGGGCGCCGGATCCGTTCGGCGACGGCGTGGACCAGGACTGCGACGCGTGCCCGGACGACGCACCACCGGGGGCGGGGGACGGCGTGGACATGGACTGCGACGGCTACCCCTCCAACGTGGACGCCGGCGACGAGAACCACGACTGCAACGACGCCGATGCGTCCAAGACGCGGGAGGACGGTGACGGCGACGGCTACAACTCCTGCGACGAACCCACCGAATGCGACGACTCCGACCAGACCCACACCCCCGCGGACCACGACCACGACAACTACACCGACTGAGACGGCAAC
>CAZDDH010000038.1:45148-50382 GCA_964504165.1 uncultured Rickettsiales bacterium
AACCCCGCCGGCCACCAACCCCCGCAGGCCCACGCCGCCGACCCGGCCCTGACCCCGGCGGACGACGACCTGGACGGCTGGACCGGCTGCGACGGGGACTGCGACGACGGGGACGAGGGGGTCCACCCGGAGCACGCCGAGCTCTGCGACGGCCTGGACAACGACTGCGACGGGAGCCTGGCGGCGGACGAGAAGGACGGCGACGGCGACGGCTGGATGGCCTGCGACGGGGACTGCGACGACGTGAACCCCGACGTGAACCCCGACGCCCCGGAGCTGGTGGACGGCCTGGACAACGACTGTGACGGCAGCGTGGACACCTGGCTGGCCATCCCCGGCGGGACCTTCGAGATGGGGGACTCGCTGTGGGACGAGCAGAGCCCGATCCACGCCGTCACGGTCCAGCCCTTCGAGATGTTGCGCTCCGAGGTCACCGTGGCCCAGTACGCCGAATGCGTCGATGCGGGGGATTGCTCGGAGCCGGAACAGACCTACGAGTACAACTGGGGCGTGCCGGGCCGGGAGCACCACCCCGTCAACGGCGTCAGCTGGCACCAGGCCGTAGAGTTCTGCACCACCATCGGCGGCCGGCTGCCCACCGAGGCCGAGTGGGAGCACGCGGCCCGGGGGGCGGGCCTGGGCTACGAATACCCCTGGGGCTTCGAGTCCGCCTCCTGCGCCTACGCGGTGATGAACGACGGCGGCGGCGCCGGCTGCGGTGAGGGCCACACCTGGCCGGTGTGCTCCAAGCCCGCCGGCGACTCACCCCAGGGCCTGTGCGACATGGCCGGCAACCTGGCCGAGTGGGTACAGGACTGGTGGCACGACAGCTACGACGGCGCCCCCACCGACGGCAGCGCCTGGGAGGATCCGCTGCACACCGAGCGGGTCATCCGCAACGGCAGCTTCTACATGGACTACGTCCTGTGCATGGACGCCTCCCACCGGGACACGGGGCACCCGACGTTCGGGTACGACTTCCTCGGCTTCCGGTGTGTGCGGGACGCGAGCTCCCCGTGAACGGGATTCCCGGATAACCCGCTGTTTGCCGTGCATGCGGGCGGCGGGATAGATTCGTATCCGGGAGGAACGGGATGCTTCTCAGACTGACCTCGGTTTCATTCGTGCTGTGGTGCCTCATTCCCATGACGGCATGGGGACAGGACGCCATCACGGGGATATCCATCGACGTCCACGCCACCATGCAACACGCTGGGATCACCGTCGTGGTCTCCGGGGACGACAACGGCGACGCCACCGCCGGGCTCGAGGTGGCGGTGGACGGGGGCGCCTTCGCACCGGCCCACCCCCTGTCCCGCCCGGCGGACGACCGGTTCGTCGGCTCCGCCTTCGAGCTGCCCCAGGGCACCGCCTTCGAGGTGCGGGTGACCCTGGATGACGCCGACGGCGTGACCGACGGCGTGCTCACCGCGTCGGGCACCACCCGGACGGAGGACGTGCCCGAGTCCACGGGGGACACCTGGTGGGTGGACCCGGCGGGAGACGACGGCGCCGACGGTTCGTCGGGATCCCCGTTCGCGTCCATCGCCCGGGGTGTCCAGGCGGCCCAGTCGGGCGACACCGTGTCCATCAACCCAGGCACCTACCACGAGGAGATCACCCTCACCCAGGGCGGGGCCGAAGGATCCCCCATCACCATCACCGCGGCCGGCGGTGATGTGATCCTCGACGGCGCCGATCCGGCGTTGAAGGATGCGGCGGCCTGGACCGACGAGGGGGGCAACGTATACAGCGCGTCGTCCGCCGAGACGCGGTATGTGGCCGTGGATGGCGTGCGGTTGTGGCGGTACGAGAGCCGCGAGGATCTGGAGAACCTGAGCCTCGGCACGGACGGCGGGTTCTGGTACGGCCAGGGCCAAGTCTACGTGAGACTACCCGGGGACGCGGCGCCGGCTGGCCACGAGATCCAGGTGTCCGCTCTGGGCCGAGCCTTCTGGCTGGAGGGGGCGCCGCACGTGGTGATCCGGGACCTTATCATCCGCTGCTACGGGTCCGAGACCTATTCCGAGGGCATCATGGTGCGGGACGGTTCCCACGGGGTGTGGATCGTGGGCAACACCTTCGAGAACGTCATGCCCGGGATCTGGGTCAAGAACGAGGTGGACGATCTGACGGTGATGGACAACGAGTTCTCCGACCGGGGGCTGCCGGGCTTCCCCTGGCAGGCGGTCAAGGACCAAGGGGGCATGGAGAGCGGGGCCATCGGCGTGGATGACCAGTACGACGGCCAGGGCATCGTGTTCTACCGCAACCGGGTCAACCACTCCTTCGACGGCCTGCGTATCTGTGGTGACGAGGTGATGGACCACCCCAACAACGCCGACGTGGTGGCCAATGTCATCGAGCACCTGGGGGACGACGGCATCGAGACCGACGGGATGTGCTCCAACGTGCGCATCGTCGGCAACCGCTTCGACAATGCGCTGGTGGGGGTCTCGGTGGCCCCGGCGGTGGGGGGGCCGACGTACGTGGTGCGCAATCTGATGGTGGACCTCAACAACGTGGCCCCCGGCTCGGAGTGGATGGTGCGGGCGATGAAGTTCAACGTGGGGGACGACCGACCGTCGGGGGACATCTTCGCCTACCACAACACCGCCGTGACCTACGAGGCCGACCAGGCGTCCTTCGGCGTCACCGACGACTCCCGCTGGGTCGGTGTCCGGCTACTCAACAACATCTGGACCGGCACGGACCGCGCTTTCTATTACAGCAACTCGGGGGACGAACCGTTCACCGAGGACTACGACCTGCTGTTCAGCACGGGCGACCGGCTTGTGTATTACCAGGGGGGCAATTACGACACCATCGCCGACTACCACGCGGCCACCGGCCAGTGCGAGCATTGCCTGTCCGCCGACCCCCTGTTCGTGGATGGGAGCGGCGGGGACTACAGCTTGCAGGAGGGCAGCCCGGCGGTGGACCAGGGGGTTCTGATCCCCGGGATCAACGACGACTACCTGGATGATGGTCCGGACAGGGGAGCCCTGGAGTTGGGCGAGGAGCCAGAGTGGCCGGACGACGACGATGATGATGACGCTGCGGATGATGACGACAGCGGTGACGATGACGTTGGGGGTGCGGGCGACGGGGGCGGGTGTGGTTGCACCACGGCGCCGGTGCAGCCGGTGGCACTGATCGTGTCGGCCCTGCTGATCTTCACCCTGAGGTTGCGGCGACGCATCGTTCCGGAGAGGCACCACTGAGCATCGACTCCCGCAACGCCTCGTAATTCCAAGGTTTGCGGTAGAAGGCGTGGATGATTCCAGCGTCGATGGCCGCGAAAACGTCGCTCTCGTCCACAAACGCCGAAACCAGAATTCGCAGCGTCTGGGGCCGGAGCTGAGCGGCGATTTTGAGGAACTCCTGGCCGGTGAGGCCTGGCATGCGTTCGTCAGCGACGATGACGTGGAAATCCTGATCCTGGATCCTGGCCAGTCCCTCTTCACCACTGTCGACGCTCGACACGATGAAATCCTGTCCGAAGCATGCCTCGAAGACCACGCGGTTGGCCGATTCGTCGTCCACGTAGAGTACGAGCAGAGGTGAGTCTTGCCTATCAACCATGGGTCAGGAATGTCTCCCTCGTCTGAATGGACCTTCCTGGACCCTGTTGCTTCTTGGCTTTTTACCCCTCCCTAGTTCGTGCTTAATCTATCACGGGCGCCGATCCGCCTCCAGTGCTGATGCACTGTGATCGACGAGAAATAGGGTTGGAACGTGCCTCTTGGCGCAGCGCTCGTGGGCCTCTTTCACGGTCCTCTGAGCACGTTCGGTATATAGTATGCACCGAAAGCATCTTTTCGGAGCCGCCGGGGGGGGGCGGGGTAGACTCCAGTTGGTCGGCGCGGTTTTGCTGGTGTAGAGGGCGGCACATGTTCACGGATCGCGTTCTACCCACCGACAAGACCGAACCTGGGCAGCCTGGAGGCTTGACGGGGTACGAGATCAACACCGGCAAAGGTATGAAGCCGGTCATCGCGGTTCTGGAAGGGGACACGACCGGCAGCGCTCGAGTTCTTCACCTCAGTTCCGATCGTATTTTGCTCGCTCCGCTTCACAGTGGTGAGTTGCCTCGGGACTCACGCATTCGTTTACATCTGGGCTTCGATGAGCGGGATCTCGGGCCCTACATGATCCAACGGGTGGCAGAACATGGACGACCGGGAAACCTGGAGTATCGCTTCGAGAAGCTAGCCCTCGAGAGCGTCGTCGAGATTCTCGAGTTGCTGGACGACCTGCACATGCTCGGTCTGACCGCGCCCACCCCGAGCAATGCCGAGATCCATGAAGACATCAGGTCCCGCCGGCGGATCCAGCAGACGTTGCGATATGTGATCGATGAGCAACGTATTGGGGCGATTTGGCAGGCTGGGTCGATCACCTGCCGGTTGACTCCGGTGGGTATGGATGACGACGGTGCTCGCGTTCACTGGGAGACACAGTCCGGACATCCGACCACGGGTGATGTGGTCGTAATCGAGGGCCAGGCATCCGTATTCAGTATTGTTCTGGATTCATGTGAAGAAAGGCCCGGAGGGATCTCAACTGCGTTCCCAGAACAGATCTCGCGTCTACGCCGCCGGCGCTGGCGCCGAACAAGGGTGCCCGGCGGGTACGTGATCCGGTTCAATCATCCCCTTCTGCCGGAGATCCAGATCGAACGAGATCTTCTCGACATCAGCCTGCAGGGATTGAGCTTCTTGTCGGGTCCCAATCGGTGCCTGGTCCATCCTGGCCTGGTGATACCCGAATTGCAGGTTATCCCCGACAACGGGGTCCCCCTCGACGGTGCAGGCGTTATAAGGCGCGTCTCCCACGATGCTGAGGCGGACGACATCATCTTCGGCATGCAAGTCGATTTTGACGATGATCTCGGGTGGCAGGATCGAGTATCCAGACTGCTCTATCCCTGGACTCGGAATGGCGCCACGTGGAGCCGTAAGTTCTGGAATCTGTTCGAGGATTCTGGATATTTCACCCTGTCTGGCAAATCGAGCAGCCACTTCACACCTCTTCGGGAATCCTTTGCCACGGTGAGCCGGAGGCTGGATTCATCTCCGCGCATCGGGTGCCAGGCGGTCTGGCCCGCCAAGACCGAGATCGACGCCACGGTTTCTCTGACCAAGATCTACAGCGGTACCTGGCTAGGGCATCAGCTTATGGTGGACCCCAATTTTCGGACCAACCCTGCATAGAGCATGCCACGTGATAGG
>CAZDDH010000039.1:0-50309 GCA_964504165.1 uncultured Rickettsiales bacterium
CCACCTCGTCGGCGGGCAGCTGGCCGTCACAGTCGTTGTCGAGCAGGTCGCAGATCTCCGGGGCGCCGTCATAGACAAACTCCTCCGTGTCGTCGCAGTCGCCCTCGCAGCCGGTCATACCGTCGCCGTCGTCGTCCACCTCGTCGGCGGGGATGACGCCGTCGCAGTCATTGTCGGCGCGGTCGCACAGCTCAGGGGCGCCCGGGTAGAAGTTGGTGTCGTTGTCGTCACAGTCGCCCTGGCACGCCGCGAAGGGGGCGCCGTCGTCGTCGATCTCGTCGCCGCCGAGGTTGCCGTCGCAGTCCGAGTCCACGTAGTCGCAGCCTTCCGGCGCGTAGGGGTAGGTGGTGGAGGTGTTGTCGTCGCAGTCGCCGTCGCAGGTGTCCCAGCTGTCTCCGTCCACGTCGTCGAGGTTGAGGGCCGGGTCGTTGTCGTCGCAGTCCTGGTCGCAGGTGGAGTAGCCGTCCTGATCCACGTCGTCCTGGTTCATGTTGACGTCGCCGTCGTCGCAGTCGTCGTCGCCGGTGGCGAACACGCCGTCTTCACCGCAGGTGGTGTAGCCGTCGCCGTCCTGGTCGAAGCCCTCGTCCACGTTGCCGTCGCAATTATTATCGACGGCGTCGCACAGCTCGTAGGCGCCAGGGCTCAGATCGGCATCGGTGTCGTCGCAGTCACCGTCGCACGTGGAATACCCGTCCCCGTCGTTGTCCGCCTCCTCGTCGGCGACCGAGCCATCGCAATCGTTGTCGATGCCGTCGCAGATCTCTTCGGCGCCGGTGTAGACCGTCGCGTCGGCGTCATCGCAGTCCCCATCGCACACCATCTGGCCGTCGCCGTCCGCGTCGACCTCGTCGTCGGGGACCGTGCCGTCGCAGTTGTTGTCAATGCCGTCGCAAAGCTCGGTGGCACCGGGGAAGGTCGTCTCGTCGTTGTCGTCGCAATCTTCGTCCGAGTTCCAGCCGTCGCCGTCGGCGTCGGTGACCCCGGAGTCGTCGTCGTCCGGAACGGTGGCATCGTCGTCATCATCGTCCGGGTTGGGTTCGGGACAACCCATCATCAGGACTGGGAAAACGAGCAACAGAAGAAGGTGCTGAAAACGCATGGATGCCTCCCAAAAATGGTCCTCACACTACCGCGAAGCATAACGCATACACGCGTGTGTACCAAACGGAGGTTGAAACCGGGCGAGATGTATTTGGTGAAAAGAATAGATATTTAGATTGAGATAATATTATTAGCCCCGACTAATAATATGAGGCAAATCCCGGACCGATTGGGGGCTGCTCCCGGCTGCTCAGGCGGGATTGCCCTCGTCATCGGTTTCGCAGAAGCAACAGTAGACGCCAGGCTCGCAGACCTCTCCGCCGCACTCAGTGCTTTCGGAGTCGTGCATCTGGAACCAGTAGAAATCGGGCTTGCAGTAGTCGATGCAGGCCTGCTCGTCGAATGGGTCCATGCAATGGGCCGGTGGCGAGTTGCCGCTGGCGCAGCCGGCGAAGGCCAGCAAGGCCAGGGCCGCAGGCAGCGCGATCCAGTTCCAGCTCCGTTTGGCGACGATTATGGCCATGGCTCCTCCTGAGTCCGCACCTCCATTGGACGCCGTCGCGGTACGGCGGGTCAAGGGTTCCCGAGCCTCGTCGTAGCCGCTGCAGCTGCGTTATCGTGGCGTCCCCGCTACCATGGACGCCATGGTTGCCAAATCCAGGGGGTTCACGGTCGTCCGGTTCGTGGCCGTGTTCGGGGCGGTGGTGGCCGGGGGGTGCCAGCGCCCTCCGGACGCCCCGGAAACTCTCGATGACCTGTGCGCCTACCTGTACGAACACCACCCGGACGAGGACACGACAGCCGTGGCCGCCGGGCTGAGCAATCTGGACACCTGGCTCGATGAGAACTGGGACGAGATGGAGGACGGCTTCTCCGTCAGCGGGCTGACCCAGGAGACCGTGGACGCCGTCGACGGCACGTCGCGCAGCGTCGAGGGCATCTTCGGGGTGGCCGCCGGGACACGCAGCGTTCACTCCGTGGAGGCGGCCGCCGATGCGATGCTGGCCGTGGATCAGGCGACCGTGGCGCCCGAGTCCTACGGTTACTACGAGCGGGAGTACGTCACCGACCTGGACTGCTTCCTGGACTACAGCTGTGAGCGCCTGATCACCGACGAACACTTCGAGGCGCTGCTCCCGCTGGGCATCACCAGCGACAACCACGCGATCAACGAGTACCTGTGGGCCGAATTGGACGGAGGCCGGGCGCTGTTGCAGCGGTCATGGCTGGGCGAGCCTCCGGACGTCAACTTTGCCTGGCTCAAGGTGGACGAGCAGTACTACGTCAACGCGCTGCTGCCCGGCAGCGACGGCCACGTGCGGATGCAGACGACGTGGATGGTCAACACCCAGGACGACGTGCCCGAGGGCACGGTGATGACCATGGTGGTGCAGGGGATGGAGGCCAACGCGGCGCGGCTAGACGAGTACCTGGACGGGGACTGAACCGCCGCGTTCACAGTGGTGAGACATGGCGGCAAACTGGTAGGCTGCGGACTCGACAACCACGCGGGACCCCTGCCGCCGACGAGATGGCTAACTGAACCAACCAACCGGAGATCGGGCCGAATGCTTATCGAGACCCAGGTGCTTGTGATCGGTGGCGGGTTGACTGGGGCCGGGATCCTGCGCGATCTGGCCCTGCGCGGTATCCCCGGCGTGCTGGTGGAGCGCCGGGATATCAACGCCGGCGCCTCCGGTGCAAACCACGGCTTGCTCCACAGCGGCGGCCGCTATGCCGTCCGCGACCCCGAGTCGGCCCGGGAGTGCATCCAGGAGAACGCCGTGCTCAAGCGGGTGGCGTCCGGGTGCATCGAGGACACCGGCGGCCTGTTCATCGCCCTGGACGAGGAGGACGAGGCGTACGCCCAGGAGTTCCTGGCTGCCGCCGAGGGTATCGGCCTGCCCGCCGAGGCCATCGATCCCACCGAAGCGTTGGCCCTGGAGCCGGTGATCAACCCGGACATCCGAGCGGCGATCCAGGTGCCAGACGCCTCCATCAACCCGTTCATGGCGACCCACGCCAACCTGGCCGCCGCCGAGGCGATGGGGGCGCGCGTGCTGCTCCACACCCAGGTCATCGCCATGCACCGTGAGGGGGACCGCATTGCCCGGGTAGACGCCATCCATAGCCGGACGGGTGAGCAGGTCCAGATCGTGCCCGAACAGGTGATCAGCGCAGCGGGCCCCTGGGTCGATCAGATCGGCGCGCTGGCGGGCATCGACATCCCTATCGCCTACTCCAAGGGTAGCCTGCTGATCACCAATTCGCGGCTGGTCACGCGGGTCATCAACCGCCTGCGGCCGCCCTCCGACGGCGACATCGTCGTGCCCGGTGAGACCGTGACCATCACCGGGACAACCTCCATCCGCGTCCACAACCTCGATCACCTGACCACCGACGCCGCCGAAGTAGACCGGCTGGTGCGGGAAGCGGCCAAGCTGCTGCCGGCCATGGAGAGCGCCCGTTACATCCGCGCTTACGCGGGGGTGAGGCCCCTGATCCTGTCCCCCGAGTCGGACGGCGACCGGAACCTCAGCCGTACCTTCACGGTGTTCGATCACGAGGGCGACGGGCTGGCCAACATGGCCACCATCGCCGGGGGCAAGCTCACCACGTTCCGGTTGATGGCGGAGAAGATCACCGACCTGGTGTGCCGCCGGCTGGGCAACGACGAGCCCTGCATGACGGCGACCGTGCCGCTGCCCGGCAGCGAGGAGGGGGAGACGCTGGACGTCACGCGGCGCCTCGAACGGCTCCGCACCGAGCCCCCGGCCGGCGAGGTGCTGTGCGAGTGCGAGCTGGTGGGGCGGCGCCAGGCCGAAGCGGTCGTCGAGGAGTTACAGCTCCAGGGCCATCCGGTGGAACCCAACGCCATCCGGCTGCGCTCCCGCCTGGGGATGGGATCGTGCCAGGGGGGCTTCTGCGGGTATCGCACGGTGGGCTTCCTGTACGAGCAGGGGGTGCTTCGGGACGCCCAGGGCCAGGAGATGCTCACCGATTTCCTGGAGAAGCGTTGGCACGGGATCCGGCCCATGCTGTGGGGGGAGCAGCTGTGCCAGGAGCAGCTACTCGAGGCGCTGTATTGCGGCAGCTTCAACATCGATGGGAGCCTCTAAGATGACCATCGACGTCGATCTGCTGGTCATCGGTGGCGGGCTCTCGGGGCTGGTGGCGGCGCGGCGGGCCCAGCAGGCTGGCTGGCGGACCATGGTGGTGGCCCGGGGATCCGGCTCCCTGCCGTACTCCTCCGGGGCGCTGGATCTGCTGGCCATGTATCCCACGGAGACCAAACGCTACCGGCCCCATCCATGGGCGGCCATCTCGGAACTCATCGAGCGCGAGCCCGGGCATCCCTATGGCCGAGTGGGGCTGCTGGGGGTCCGCAACGCCATCGACTCGTTCATCACCTACCTGGAGGGTTCGCCACTGGGCTACCGCAGGTCCGGCGAGAACAACCAGGCCATCGTCACCGGTGCGGGGACCATCAAGCCGACCTATGCCGTCGGAGCGACGATGACGGCCAATGCCGAGGCCTGGGAGCAACGGCGTCCGACGGTGATGCTTGGCTTCGAGCGGTTGCCGGATTTTTCCCCCGAGCAGGTGGTGGGCAATCTGCGGGTCCGCTGGCCCGGATTGCGTGCGGTGCGCCTGCCGCGGGAGGGGCTGCTGGATCCCAAGCTGAGGCTCTCCGTGCCCCACATCGCCGCTCAGTTCGAGAAGCCGGCCTTCCTGGACGCCTTTTGCGAGGCGGCCGGCCCCCACCTCGGCGGCGCACGATTCCTGGGCCTGCCCGCGGTGCTCGGCTTCGACCGGGCGGCGGCCATCGGGCAGGAGCTGGAGCAGCGGCTCGGCGTGAGAGTGTTCGAGATACCGCTGCTGACGCCGTCCCTCCCTGGCATGCGGCTCTCCGAGATGCTCAAGCGGGACCTGCGTGAATCGGGAGTGCCCATCATCCAGGGCGCTCCCGTGAGCCGCATCGATGGGGAGGGGAGCCGGCTGAGCCTGGCGGTGCGCGAGGGGAAATCCAGGAGCCAGCGGTATCGCGCGCGGGCCTTCGTGCTGGCCACGGGACGGTTCTTCGGGGGTGGACTGGAGGCATCCCAGCACGGGGTGCGGGAGACGGTGCTGGGCCTGGGGGTGGACATCCCGTACTCGCGGGACGACTGGCACATGAGCACCTTCTTCGGAGCTCCGGGCCACCCCATCAACCGCGTGGGAGTGAAGGTGGACCGGTCGTTGCGGCCCGTCGGCCCGGGGGGGCGGCCCCTGTGCGCCAATCTGTTCGTGGCCGGGGGCCTGCTGGCCGATCACGACTGGGTGCGGGAGAAATCCGGCGCCGGTATCGCCATCGCCACGGGGCACGCGGCCGTGGAGTCGGCGCTGGCCCTGCTGGGGGCGCCATGACCTACGAGTTCGACGACAAGGGTACCCAGCTGGCCGCCCGCCGGGCGATGCGTCAGGTGGTGCTGGAAACGGGGGGGGATCGGTGCCTCTCCTGTGGTGGCTGTGTGGCCGGTTGCCCGGTGGCGGACTGGAGCGACGAGCGGCTGGATCCCCGGCGCCTGGTGCGGCTGATCCAGAGCGGGCTGGGCGAGGTGGTGGTCCAGCAGGATTGGATCTGGCAATGCACCAACTGCGGGCGCTGTACCTGGTCCTGCCCCGCGGGGGTCGACCTGGCGTCCCTCATCGATCGGGCCCGGTCGCTGGTGCCGCGGGATCGATCGCCGGGCAACATCCAGAAGACCGCCGATCTACACCGCACCACCTCCAACAACATGTCCCTCAAAGAAGACGAGTGGTTGGAGAACGTGGAGTGGATGCGGGACGAGCTGGAGGACGAGCTGCCCGGCCTGGTCGTGCCCGTGGATCGACAGGGGGCGGAGTTCTACGCCGTCGTCAACTCCAAGCTACCCATGTACTACCCCGTGGACATGCAGGACATCTTCAAGATCTTCCACCTGGCGGGGGTGGACTGGACCCTGTCCAGCCGGTGGTGGGAGGCCACCAACTACGCCATCTTCACGGGGGACGTGGAGACCTGGGAACAGACGCTGCGGGCCCAGGTAGCCCGGGTGCGGGAGCTGGGCTGCAAGGTGCTGGCCTACACCGAGTGTGGCCACGGCTACTACGCCACCCACACCGGTATCGACCGCTTCGGGATCGAGGCGGGGTTCGAGGTGATCCACGTGGTGAACCTGTACGCCCGCTGGATCCGCGAAGGCCGCTTCAAGCTGGATCCGTCCCGCAACCCGGGCCACTACACCGTGCACGATCCGTGCAACGCCGTACGGAAGGCGGCCACCGGCGGCATCGATGATATTGCCGACGACGTGCGCTTCGTGTTGAGCCAGGTCTGCGAGGAGCCGGTGGTGGAGATGACCCCCAACCGGGACGCCAATTTTTGCTGCTCGGGCGGCGGTGGCGCGCTGCTGGCGGGCTTCAAGCGGGCGCGGGTCCACTTCGGGAGGGTCAAGGTAGAGCAGATCGACCGTACGGGAGCCCAGTTCGTGTGCACGCCCTGTGTCAACTGCTTCGACGCCATCACCGGCCTGGCAGATGCCTACGATCGTCCCTGGGAGACGGTGCACCTGTGGAAGCTGCTGGCCAACGCGATCGTGGTACCGTGAGACGGTGGGGGCAGCCCGTGGAAGGGGGCCGGAGATGATCCCGGGAGCCCGGGGTGGCGAGTCCAGATGGCTTCGGTTCGTCGATGTGCGCGAGCAGTATGGCCGGCACGTCGTCGATGATCTGGTGCGCCGGCTGCCACCGATCCGGGTGGCTTGTGACGTGGGCACCGGGGGAGGGGACGACCTCCTCACCGTGCGCCGCTACCACCCGGCGGCCAGCCTGGTCGGCATCGACTGCGACGATCGGAACCGCGACGTGCTGGCCACCAGGGGCATCGAACTGCACGTGGCGGATCTGGAGCGGGATAGCCTGCCGATGGGGGACGAGGGGGCGGACCTGATCATCGCCAACCAGGTGTTCGAGCACGTCAAGGAGCTGTTCTGGATCACCCACCAGCTGAGCGCAGCGCTGAAGGTAGGCGGCCACCTGTTGATCGGTATCCCCAACCTGGGTTCGCTCCACAACCGCATCCTGTTTGCCCTGGGGGGCCAGCCGACCCAGCTGAAATCCTATTCCGCCCACGTGCGGGGCTTCGTGCCCCGGGAGATCCCCCGTTTCCTCGAGGTGTGTTTCCCGGGAGGGTACCGGCTGGAACGCCTGGCCGGCGCCCAGTTCTATCCGTTCCCGCGGCCCGCGGCACGGCTGCTTGCCCGCGCGTTCCCTTCGCTGGCGTTTTCGGTGTTCTACCTGCTGCGCAAGCAGCGGCCCTACGCCGGTGAGATCCTGCGTCATCCCGTCGAGGCGGGCCTGGAGACCAACTTTTACCTGGGGCCAGGGGCTCCCCGTTGAGTGCACCGCCCTACGTCGCGGAGTACACCGAGGCAGCCTTTTTTGGTGGCGCGGAGGCCTTCGGGCGCGTTTTGCTGCACGTGGCTATTGATCTGCGGGAGCCCTTCGAGGCCGGTGAGCTTCAGCGTGCGGCGGAGGCCACCGAGGCGGCCTTTCCCATCCTGGGGTGCCACTATCAGGCCGGCTCGTGGCGGGACCGGTGGATCGCCGCGCCAGAATCCTCGGCGCTGCGCGTGGACGACCGCCATGCCCCGGACGGTGTGGAAGCAGCCACGGAGGCGCTGGTCCGTGAGGAGCCCGATCCTACGGCGCGACGGCCATGGCGCGTGACGCAGCTGAGGGGCCCCGACACCTGCCGGCTGGTGGTCACGGTTTCACACATGCTGGCCGATGCAGCCGGCGCGCTGACGGTCGTACGAGAACTGGCGGCCCACCTCACGGGGGAGCCGCCTCACCCGTCATGGGGCGAGCGTGGTATGCCCCGCGGCCTGGGGCAGGTGGTGCGGGCCCTGCGCCTGCGCGATCTCCCGCGGCTGGCGTTGGAGACCGTGCTGTTCATGCGCCTACCGTTCCAGTTCCTGGGAATGGCCAGGCCGCGCGAACCGTGGGCCGACAATCTGGGCCGGGCTGGCCGGGCCGTCTGCCGGACGATCATCGTGGACGTGGCCGACGGCAGCCCGTTCAAGGATCGCTGTCGGGACCTGGGCTGCACGATCAACGATGCTCTGGTGGCCCTGCTGGCCATGCTCAACGGCGCCCTGTTCGGCCGCGGCGCGGTGGGCAACTTCTTCACCATCAACTTCCGGCCCTATTTCTCCGACGGGCTCCCGCGGGTGGCCAACCTCAGCGGCATCGATATCGTGTCCCTGCCACGGCCTTCGGTGGGGGACTTCGCCGCAACGGCCGGTGCCGTGGCCGAGCGCACCCGTCGCCTCAAGCAGCGCTTCGCCGGATTGCCGGCCGTGCTCTCCAACCACGCCTCGCTGATGGTGGCGCCCCACGGGCTGGTGAGGCTGGTGATCCGGCTGTGGGCTCGCTGGGCCTGTGCGCTGCTCAACCGAGGCCTGCTTGTGACCAACATCGGGGCCCTCGACCCCTACCTGGCGCCCCTGGGCGAGCGGGCGACGGCCGCCTCCCTCGTGGGCCCGTTCATGCCCGGTTTTGCGGCGCCGGTGATCACCGCCAGCGGATTCCGCGGCCGGCTGACCCTCCGGATCAACGGCTTCGATGGCCCGTGCGCCCCCCAGCTGGATCAGATCGAGAGGGGGCTGCGGGAGCTCGTCGATGGGGTGATCAGTCCACCGCGTGGTAGAGGTCGGGGTAGTAGTTGAACCGGTAGACCACGTCCCTGTACGGGCAGTACAGCTGCCAGCGTATGTCCCCTTCGGGGTAGCTCAGTTCCGTGATCCTGAGTTCGTTGTAACCAACCAGAAACACCAGGCTTTCTTCCCCTGGCATCATGTCCACGTCGCCGCAATACTCGCCGTAGAAGTGCGCCTCGTGCTCCGGGCCCTCGTTGCCGTAGTCGAACCGCGTCGTCGCCTGGTAGAGGTCCTCGTCGATCTCGAACTCCACCACCCGGCTGAAGGGGGTGGCCTGTTCGATCTCCTCGGGCACGTTGGCGCCGTTGTCGAACACCAAGAAGCGGGTGCGGCCGCCACCGCGCTCCTGCCACTCGGGGGCGTGATGGAAGAACATCCAGGCCCGGTCCGCCAGGGGCTCGGGAGGGCCGATACCCAGGTTTTCGACCAGCTCGAAATCGCCGTCTAGCCCCAGACGCCACGAGACCTCGTCGGTCTCGGTGTCGATCTTCACGATCCAGTTCAACTCCTTGAAGTTGAGCCAGGCGTAGGGCCCGTGGTCGTCGTCCACCCCGATCAGCAGAGCGTTGGCCACCAGGCACCCGCCGGTGCGCTCGCAATTCTGGGCGTAGGGGAAGCTGGCGTCGATGGTCTCCCCGTCCCCCAACTCGCCGTGCAGGCTCCAGTCCCACAGGACCTGCTCCGTGCGATGGTCGAAGATGAGGATGCCCGACGCGGCAATCGCGCTGTCGTCCGGCATCGCGTCTTGCGTGATGGTCAGCAGCGCCAGGGCTCCTTGCCACGGCCCTTCCTTGATCTCGAGAACCTCGTGGGAGGAGATCCAGTCGTGGCGGAAGCGAGTTTTGTCCTGGAACCAGAGGTGGGAGTAGGCGGCCGTCATGCGCCCGGCCCGATCATAGAGAGACAGCTGACTGACGGCGCCGGAGACGGCCGCAAAGGTGCCGTCCGAGAGGGCCTGCATCATGAACAGGTCGGTATCGTCCGGGTGGCGCAGGGACCACCTCGGCCGTCCACGGCGGTCAAAACAGGTCATCGCGTGGTCGTTCACTCCCCTGAAGCTGTTGACGCAGAAGACCTCGTCGCCGTCCATGTCGATGGTGGCGTGCGTCGCGGTGACCTGGCACTCGGTCCAGTGGTCGAGGGGGGGATCGGTGGTCAGCGGGGGGAGGGGGCTGATGGTGGTGGTGTGGCCATCGTCTACCTCCAGCTCCAGCTCGTAGGTCGTGGCGGCGTGTAGCCCGAGCACGACGATCTCGGCGGTTTGGCCAGTGCCGATGGCCTGCCATGGCGTGGCAGAATCGGCGCCGTAACGCACCCGGGCCTCGATGGGACGGGGAGCGATCACCGACACGAGGGCGCTGAAGGGGTTGTTCGGGTTGAGCTGGGCCGTGGCGCTGACAGGGATCAGCGCGGACGTCCGTCTCTCCCAGAGGCTCGTCTCGGGTGTCGTGGCAACCCCGGTATGGGGAGCGGTCGGATCGGTTCCGGGCCGGGCATCGGGCTGCTGGCAACCCGCGACGCACATCCACAGCGGGATCAGAATGTGGATCGTGGCTTTCTTCATCGTCTCCTTGCGATGCGCCTCCTCGCGAATCCCGCTGTCAGCAGTGCCAGCAGGGTCGCCATCGGTGCTCCAGCTTCTAGCGGCCGGACCATCGTACACCGGATCCCGTAATGACCATCCCGGCTGCCATCGTCGTCGTCCGCCTGGTCGTCGTCGTCGGGAGGGGGGGTGTCGTCGTCGTCCGTGGCGTCGTCGTCATCTCCGGCCGTGTCGTCGTCGTCGTCATCGCCGGCGCAGTCATCGTCCTCGTCGTCGGTCAGGCCGTCGCAGTCGTTGTCGAAGCCGTCGAAACATGCCTCGGTGGCGCCGGGGTTCATATTCACGTTGGCGTCGTTGCAGTCGGTGCCGCCGCACTCGCTGCTGTTGTAGCCGTCGCCGTCCACGTCTTCGCAGGGCTCGAAGCGCAGGGCGTATTCGTTCGCCACCGCAGCCTGGTTGTACGAGACCTGGAGGCCATAGCCGAGCCCCCCGTCCTGGATGCCCACGGTCGCCGATGCGCCCCAGTCGTACTGGGTGTGGTCGAAGAGCATGTCTGCGTAGTGGAACTCGATGCAGTCGTCCGCCTCGAACAGCTTGACCTCGAAGGAGACGGCGCCCACGTCCGAGTAATGGGGGATCTCGTACCACTCGATGATGAACACGCGGTCCGGCGCGGTCCCGATCGCCCCGATCCAAAGCTGCCCACCCATGGGCGGGTCGAGGTTGTCCCACAGGGGCGCGATGAGGGCGTAGTCCTCGTAGGGCAGCGGCCAGTTCGTGGACGGTGGAGCGGTCCCGTTGAAGTGGATCAAGCCGTTGGCGTTCACCGAAATCGTGCTGTAGCTCACGCCGTAGAACCGGAAATCGAAGCCCAGCGCGAAGGACTGGGAGTCGTCGTCTCCGAACGTGTATTCCGTGGGAGCCCACTCGTAGAGGTAGCTGACGCCAGTCTCATAGGAGTCGGCCCAGCTGTACCCCCACCCGTCCGGACCGCCCGTGGCGGCCGTCGCCGGGGAACACCAGAGGACCAAGGCGGCTATCGGTATGAAGGGCAATCTCATCGTGGCACAGAGTACCCAATGACTGTTTCTCACGCTCGTCTTTTATAGGAAGGGGACCATCTTCACCTTGACCGGGATGGGTACGTGACCTAGTGATGCGAAGTCCGACAGGAGAAAAACGTGGCCAGGGACATCTCAAGGCGGCGAAACATCGGGATTTCGGCTCATATCGACAGCGGCAAGACCACGCTGACGGAGCGGATCCTGTACTACACGCAACGTATCCGTACCATCCACGAGGTCCGCGGCGCGGACGGCGTCGGCGCCACCATGGACTCCATGGAACTGGAGCGGGAACGGGGTATCACCATCGCCAGCGCGGCGACCCACTGTGAGTGGGACAGACACCCGATCAACATCATCGACACTCCGGGGCATGTGGACTTCACCGTCGAGGTGGAGCGGGCGTTGCGGGTGCTGGATGGCGCCGTGATGGTGCTGTGCGCCGTGGCGGGTGTGCAGAGCCAGTCCTACACCGTCGACCGGCAGATGCGCCGTTACCGGGTGCCGAGGGTGGCCTTCGTCAACAAGTGTGATCGGGTGGGGGCCAACCCGCTGCGGGTGCGGGATCAGTTGCGGGACAAGCTGGCCCTCAACCCCGTCTTGCTCCAGCTTCCCCTGGGGATCGAGGAGCAGTTCGAAGGGGTCATCGATCTGGTGGAGATGCAGGCCGTGCGTTTCGAGGGGGACCAGGGCGACCGGATCACCGTGGGCCCCATTCCGGACGATCGGATCGACGAGGCCGAAGCGGCCCGTGAGGAGATGCTGGACGCCGTGTCCATGTTCTCCGACGAGCTCACCGAGGCGATCATCGAGGAGACCCTGGAGACCGAGCAGGTCTACCGCGCCATTCGCCAGGCGACCCTGGAGCTCAAGCTGACCCCGGTGATGCTGGGGTCGGCCTACAAGAACAAGGGCGTGCAGCCGCTGCTGGACGCCATCGTCCGGTACCTGCCCAGCCCGGCGGACATGGCCTACGAGGCGATGGAACTGGAGGGGGAGGGGACCGTCGCTTTGAGCCCGGATCCGGAGCTACCGACGGTGGCGCTGGCCTTCAAGCTGGAGGACGGCCGGTACGGCCAGCTGACCTATCTGCGGCTCTATCAGGGCAAGCTGGGCCGGGACGACGTCATCCGCAACGTGCGCAACGGCGCCAAGCACCGGGTGGGGCGGCTGGTGCGCATGCACGCGGACCAGATGGAGGAGATCCGCTCAGCCGTGGCCGGCGATATCGTCGCCCTCTTTGGCATCGACTGCCGCTCCGGAGACACCTTCACCGACAGCCAGCTGGCGGTGACGATGACGTCCATGTACGTGCCGGATCCGGTGGTTTCCCTGTCCGTGGCGCCGGCCAACCGTCAAGCGGAGGCTGGCTTCAACAAGGCTTTGCAGCGGTTCACCAAAGAAGATCCAACTTTCCGCGTGGCCGTGGACGATGAGTCGGGGGAGACGATCATCAGCGGGATGGGCGAGCTGCACCTGGAGGTCTACATCGAGCGGATGCGGCGGGAGTACAAGGCGGCCGTCGAGACCTCGGCACCCCAGGTGGCTTACCGGGAGGCGATCTCCACCCGCGCCGAATTCGACTACACCCACAAGAAGCAGACCGGTGGCTCGGGCCAGTACGGCCGGGTAGCCGGCTACATCGAGCCCCACGAGGGGGAATTCGAGTTCGTCGATCGCATCAAGGGTGGCGCCATCCCCAGGGCTTACATCCCCTCGGTGGAGAAGGCCTTCCGCGCCATGCTGGCCAAGGGCCGGACCATCGGCTACCCGGTCACCGGCGTGCGGGTGGTCATCGATGACGGCAAGGCCCACGCGGTGGACTCGTCGGAGATGGCCTTCGCCGCGGCGGCGCGGGGAGCCTGGCGGGATGTGTACGGCCGAGCGCGGCCCCGCATCCTCGAGCCGATCATGCGGGTGGCTGTCGAGGGGCCTTCCGAGTTCGCCGGCGCGGTGATGACGTCGTTGATGCAGCGGCGCGGCACCATCGTCGGTTCCCAGGAGGAGGAGGGCTTCGCCCGCATCGAGGCTGACGTACCGCTAGCGGAGATGTTTGGCTATTCCATGACCCTGCGGTCCTCCACCCAGGGCAAGGCGGAGTTCAGCATGGAGTTTTCCCGGTATTCGCCGGTCCCGGCGTCCGTCGCCGAGGAACTCATCGAGGCTCATCAGAAGGAGAAGCGACGAGGGAGGGCCGGAGAATGAGCGACCATCGCGATTCGAGTCTGAGTGGGCCCTTGCGAGTCCTGGACGAGTCGTCCGGTGGCGGCCTGGCGGCCGGCCAGCTGGGCGTGGTGATGGCCCGGGCTGGCGTCGGCAAGAGCGCGTGCCTGGTCCAGATCGGTGTGGATCTGCTGCGCCGGGGGCAGGACGTGCTGCACGTGGCGCTGGGCCAATCCCTGGCCGAAGTGGACGCCGGATACCGTACGCAGATGCGCGAGATGCTCGGCGAGCTGGACGAGTTCGACCGAGCCGAACGCCGGGTGGACATGGCGCGTAAACGCCTGATCCAGGCCTATCCGGCCGGCCGGATGCCCATCCGGCGCCTGGAACGAGCCCTGGATATGGCGCGCCAGTCCCTGGGCCTCAACCCCGCGGCCATCCTGGTGGATGGCCTGGACTGGAGCTCGGAGACGGGGGCCACGCGGGAGGAACTGGTGGATCTGCGCCGCCGCGCCGAGGCCGCGGGCGCCTCCGTGTGGTTGACCGTGCAGACCCACCGGCACCTCACCGGGCACCACCCCGAGTCGTTGCCCGAGGCGTGCGAGCCCGTGGCCGAGCTCATCGACATCGGCCTGTTCCTCGAGCCGGTGGACGACGGCATCGCGGTGCGGGTGCTCCATGACCGGCGCGAGGGCGGTGGGGACAGCGGGACGCTGCTGCTGGATTCGTCCAAGCTGAGGCCGTTGCAGGCAGGGGCGCGGGAAGGGAGTTCGGGCGCGGCACGGTCCTTCACGTTGCTATCCGGCGGTGCGGCGGGAGCCGAAGCCGAGTTCGGGGCCTGCGCAGAGCGCTGGGGACTGGCCGAGATCACGTTTTCCTTCCCCGGCCGCGAGGTCTCTCGGCGCCGGGGGCTGGTGGAGCTATCCGACGCCCAGCTGGCCAAGGGGGACGTGAGCCGGGCCTATCTGACGGCCCAGATGAACCGCACCTACTCGGACGACGCCTCCTTCCGCAAGATCCTGCAATCCCTGTGGCACCAGGTGTCCACGGCCGGCGCAGTGTTCGTCATCGGTTCGATCCAGGAGGACGACACCGTGCGGGGTGGCACCGGTTGGGCCGCCCAGCTAGCCCGCCGGTGGAAGAAGCCGCTGTTCGTTTTTGACCAGGAGCGGGAGCAATGGCTGACGTGGAGCGGGACCGAGTGGCGGGAGGACGACGCGCCCCTCATCGATACGCCCCGCTTCGCCGGTACGGGGACCATGCACCTCACCGACAGCGGCCGGCGGGCCATCCAGGACCTGTTCCGGGATAGCTTCGGATCACCCTGATCGGGGTGAAACGAGGGAATCCGTTCAGTGGGCCGGCTGGCCATTAAGCGTGGGGATCCGTACTCCTTCAAAAATGCCATCCACCTGGTACGGAGCGGCGAGCGGCTGTCATGCCGTGGCGATCCCGCGTGTCGGGGAGATGGAAAAGTGCCAGTGCCTGGCACCTTTGTTTTTGACCGGAAATGGTGGCGGTTGCCGACCGTTGGGCGTACAACTCCCCGCCATCACGCACCCCAGGAGCTGCCCATGACCCTCACCGCCCGCGACATCCGCCGGTCCTACGGCTCCGTCGTCGTGCTCGATGGCGTGTCGCTCACCGTGGGCACCCATGGCCGTATCGGTGTGGTCGGGCCCAACGGCGCGGGCAAGTCGACCCTGCTGCGGATCCTGGCTGGCATCGAACCCCGCGATGGGGGGACCATCGAGCGGGTGCCGTCTAGCCTGGCCGTCGGCTACCTGCCCCAGGAGCCGGATGCCCAGCCGGGGGAGGCGCTGATGGACTACCTGGCTCGCCGGACAGGGGTCGCCGCGGCGTCTGCCGAGGTCGATCGGCTGGCCGAGGTCATGGGCGACGACATGGACCTCATCGACCAATACACGATGGCCCTGGACCGCTTCTCGGCGCTGGGTGGGGATGACCTGGAGGCGCGGGCAGCGACGGTCTGCGCCGACCTGGGCCTACCCCACGACCGGTTGCAGGTGGCGGTGGGTGCGCTTTCCGGTGGCCAGGCCGCGCGGGCGGCGCTGGCGGCCATCCTGCTCAGCCGTTTTGACGTCTTGTTGCTGGACGAGCCCACCAATGACCTGGACTTTGACGGCCTGGCCCGGCTGGAGGTGTTCCTGAAGCAGACGGATGCCGCCGTCGTTGTTGTGTCCCACGACCGGGCCCTGCTGGAGCACGCGGTGAAGCGGGTCGTGGAGTTGAAGGCCGGTGGCCGGGGCGCCCGGGAATATGGCGGCGGGTGGGCCGAGTACCTGGAGCTGAGGGAGGCGGCCCGCCGCAACGAGGAAACGGCCTACGCCAACTATTCGGCCCAGCGGGACCGGCTCAAGGGGCAGGTCCAGCAGAAACAGGAATGGGCGTCGCAGGGGGTCAAGAAGGTCAAGCAGTCGGGCGAGACCGACAAGTTCATCCGCCACCACAACACCCAGACGTCGCAGAAACAGGCCAGCAAGGCCCGCCAGAGTGAACGCCGTCTGGAACGGCTGGAGAAGGTGGACAAGCCCTGGGTGGAGTGGGAGCTGCAGCTGGAGCTGGAGGCGGCCACCCGCAGCGGCGAGATCGTGTTCCGGCTGGAGGGTGCGGTGATGGAGCGGGGGTCGTTCCGGCTGGGCCCCATCGACCTGGAGGTGACCAGGCAGGAACGGCTGGCCATCGTCGGACCGAACGGCAGTGGCAAGACGACGTTGATCCACGCCCTGCTGGGGCACCGTCCGCTGGCGTCGGGGAGCCGTTTCATCGGCCCGGGGGTGGTGGTGGGCGATCTGGACCAGCGGCGGGGGCAGTTCGACAGCGACGATGGGCTGCTCGGTGCGTTCTGCCAGGAGTCGGGGCTCGCCTACCAGGAGGCCCGATCGCTGCTGGCCAAGTTCGGCCTGGGGTTCGACCATGTCGGGCGGCCGACGTCGTCGCTGTCGCCCGGTGAGCGGACGCGGGCGGTACTGGCGGCGCTGATGGCCCGGGGGATGAATTGCCTGGTCCTGGACGAGCCGACCAACCACCTGGACCTGCCGGCCATCGAGCAGCTGGAGAAGGCGCTGGGGCATTTCGACGGCACGGTGCTCCTGGTGACGCACGACCGAAGGTTGCTGGAGCGCTTCGAGCCGACGGCGACCATCGATCTGGGTTGATCGCGCAGCCTACTCGGCGCCGGATCGAGACGTGGCAGGCAATTTGTCCGGCCCTCGTCCCGCTCGTCGTGCCACCTGATCCTCTTGGCGATGGTGACACACCCCGACCGATTTCCGGACGTTGGAGGCGTGTCGGTCCGCTGACCGCTGGTATCAGCGGGCCGGCTGACCACCCGGAACCGGAGCCGGCTTTTCCGCGACCTTCTTCACCGCCAGCAGCTCCGTCCACCGCAGCCGTCCCGTCAGTTGCATCAGCAGGAACAGCGTCAGGATCGACAGCACCGTGATGGTCAGCCCGGTGAAGCCGTCCCAGAAGTACGCCAGCGAGAAGCCCACCAGGTAGACCAGCTGAGCCGCCGCTGCCTCCACGAAAGCGAACCGGGCCGAGACCACCAGCCTCAGGTAGGTCACCACCAGCAACATGCTCACCGCGCTGCTGAGGGCGAAGGCTGCCGCCACGTGGATGTGGTCTACCGAGTAGCCGAACAGCAGGTGGAAGGCGAAGAACGCGGCGCCCAGGAACAGGTAGTTGATGGGGTGGATGTCGATGGAGCGCAGCGTGCCCAGCACGAACAGGATCAAGAAGAAGAACAATAGCGAGACCGGCGCGGAGAACGAGAGTTTGGCCGCCAGCTGCCCGGGTTGGATGGGGGTAGGCATCACCATGCCGATATCGTGGCCGGTGACGATCTGCTCGAAGGTCCACGCCAGGATCCAGCCCCGGGGTTCGCGGGATCGGGTCGAGGGGGACATGCTGAAGCTGGGGAAGTCGATGTCCTCGAAATCCGTCGTCATCGTCAGGTCGAAATTCTCCAGGTTGGCCACACCGGGGGCGGGCACGTAGCGCCACTCGTCCATGCCCCGGCTTGAGTACCCGATGGCCAGGGTGACCGTGTCGCCGGTGCGGACGGGGATCGCGTGGGTGACCTGGCCTGCCTGCGGGCGTAGCGTGCGGGCCAGGTCCTCGCCGTTGACCACGAAGGTGAAATCGTCGTAGAGCCCGCTGGCGTCGGGGAAGGAGAATCCCAAACGCAGCCAGCCGTCCTGGATCTCGGTGTGGGTGTAGCTCCACTCGCCGCTGAAATCCACGTCGTACAGCGCGTACCACATCAACCCCTTGAGGCGCTGGTCGAGATCGATGTCCGCGGTGATGCCGCTGGATTCAGGGGACATCTCCTTGTGCTGGGTGCGGAGTACCCGCTCGCGGATCTCCGTCACCTTGCCGTCCACGGTCTCCGAGCGGGTCTCGATCTCCTCGGTCCGCCACTCGAACGTGAAGCGGGGTGCCTGCTGGGACTGGACCGTGCCCCACAGCTCGGAGACCTGACCGCGCAGCTCGCCGGACTGGGAGCGGGTGCGGCCGTCCATCACGGCGCCAAAGACCAGCCAGGCCGCCGTCGTGACGATGAAGACCCCCACGATGCCGATGAATCTCAAGAACTTGCTCATTGCTGCCTCCTGTCGATGAGTACGACAACAGGCTAGCCAGGGCTCATGACGGGGGCGGGTCGCTGCCGTGGAAGGGCCGCGAAGAGTCGGTGCAGAACCGGTGCAGGGCCAGCCAGCCCAGCCCTCCACAGCCGGCGCCGATGGCTGCACCGACGGCCATCCCGGCCAGCACGTCGGTGGGATAGTGGACCCCCAGGTAGACGCGGGAGAAGCTCACCAGTACCGCGATCGGCACGCCGAACCACAGCGTCCGGGGAACCAGCGTGCCCAGAGCTGCGGCCAGGGCCGCCGAGTTGGCGGCGTGGTTGGACGGGAAGCCGAAGGCGCCGCCACAGCCGGTGATCAGCCGGATCGCTTCACCCAGCTCGTGGCAGGGGCGAGGACGGGCGAACAGCGGCTTGAGCACGTGAGCCACGAAGGGATCGGCCAGGGCGAAGGCCACCACCATCGCCGCCACGGCGAGACGCCCGCGGGCGCCGCCCCGCACCCCCAGCACGATGGCGATCAGCGCCAGCACGGGGATCCAGGCCAGCAGGTTGCTGGCCGTGGCCATGAGGGTGTCCATCGGCCCGCAGGCCAGGCCCTGGTTGATGCTATGCAGGAGGCTCCGATCCATCCCGGGAAGGGTACAGGGTGGATGGACGGAGAGGCTACGGAATGAGGTGGCCGAGCCCCTTTTCCTTGAGGTACTCGGGGTACAGCTTGAACGCCGGCATCATGATCGGCAGCAGCTTGACCGCCTTGTGCACGGCGCCCTTGGAGGTCACCTGACGGCGGGTCAGCGCCGAGACCAGGTTGGCCTTGCCCAGCCAGAAGGCGTGGGCGAAGTCCGCCTCCATGGACATCTCCACCATCGCCTTGCGATCGCTGGGGCCCAGGTCGTAGTCCGGCTCGTCCCCGGTGGCGTCGATGGTGATGGAGGCCTCGGGGTTGTGGTAGTTGAAGCGGATCAGCAGGTTGGAGGACGCGACGGAAGGGCCGATCTCCGGGTGGTCCTTGAGGGACAGCAGGAACCCGCCCAGCACGTCGTAGAGATCATCGGTGTCCTTGTAGGCGCCCTTGATCTCGCGCTTCTTCTCCTTCTTGCCCGCGCTCTTGAGCAGGCGGCGGCTGACCGGGATCGGGAACGCCGGCTGGCGGTAGGCGCGCTGGACGATGGTCCGCACCGCGTCCGCCTGCACCTGGCGGGGGTTGTAGAGCATGGAGCCGTCGGCCATGGCCGCGTCGACCACCTCGTCCAGTCGGGCCAGCTCGTCGTCGATGCCCGCATCCCTGAGGTTGAGGTGGAGCCCCTTGAGGTAGCCCAGCTGCCGGCTGAGCATGCGCACGCGGGCGACACCCGCCCGGGCGGTGAGCTTGGCAGACGGCAGGCGGTGGATGCCCAGGGCCACGGCGATATCGGCGTAACGCTCCGGGTCCACCTCGGCGTTGTACTCCATGCCGTAGGGCAGGATCAGGGCGTTCGCCAGCCCATGGGGGAGGTGGTAGACGCCGCCCAGGGCGTGGGAGATGCCGTGCACGACGCCCACCATGGAGTGGGAGAAGGCGATGCCGGCCATGCAGCTGGCCACCAGCATCTGCCCGCGGGCCTCGATGTCGTCGGGGAAGGCCACCGCGTTGCGGATGTTCTGCGAGATGGTCTTGATGGCGTGGAGCGCCAGCGCATCGCTCACCGGCGACCACTCGTTGCCCGTGTAGGCCTCGATGGCGTGGGTCAGGGCGTCCATGCCGGTGGCGCCGGTGATGTGCGGGGGCATGGAGATGGTCATCTCCGGGTCCAGCACAGCCAGGTCCGGCTGCAGGTAATCCTCGGTAAACGGCATCTTCAGATCGGCAGCCGTGTCCGCGATGACCGCCACGCGGGTGACCTCGGAGCCGGTGCCGGAGGTCGTGGGGATCACGATCAGCGGGAACAACGGCTTGGTGATCAGCTGGGCTCCCTGATGATCGGCCACTCGGCCGCCCTTCTTCATCAGGATGTTGGCCACCTTGGCGGTGTCGATGGCGCTGCCGCCACCCACGGCGATGACCATGTTGGCCTTCGCAGCGATACCCATGTCGGCGCAGGCCTCGACCGTGGTGCGCTCCGAGTTGGGTGGGACGTCGTCGAACTGGGCGACCACCTTGATCTTGGTGCCCTCGAGGCCTTTGCGGATCTTGTCGGGGAAGCCCAACCCGGCGATGACTTTGTCGGTCACCAACAGGGCCCGTCGGCGCCCGAAGCGCTTGACCTCGTCACCCAGATCGCTGGCCAGTCCGTTGCTGAAAGCCACCTTGGTAGGCAGGTGGAAATTAAAGTAGTCCGGTAGCATGGGGTCTCCTCTCCCTCGTTTCGGCCCGCGGCATTCTAGCGGTGGTATCCGAGAGGGGAAAGCGGACTGCAAATTGGCCCTGCCACTGGACGACTGACCAGAAGTTGTTATCACTAACTATGTTAGTTATGGCTATTTGGCGCACCAATCCATGGAGACGGGACCATGTTGAACGAAGGCATCCTGACCAACAGCACCGTGACCTTGATGAAATCCACCATGCTCGACGTCCTCAACGAGGACGCGGCGTTTACACCCGACGAGTGGGAGCGGGCGGTGTTCTATAGGCTGACCGGGAATCAGCGGGAGGACATCGATTTTGAGGCGGAGGGCCAGGCCCAGGCGTACCGCGCCTGGCTGCGGAGCTTCGACCAGCTCATTGGCGAACTCCTCGAGGACGGGTACATCCGTGAGGAGCCGGTCGCCGACGGTGTCGTGGGTCGCCAGCTGGTGGCCAACGAGGGGGACGAGAGTATCGGCGTTTCACAAGCCGTCTACCCTTCGGGGTGAACGGCTTCGCCCCTGCAGCCTGAAACCTGCCGCGGTCCGTGGTACCTTGGCCAGCCTGACGGCCGGCTCTTCCAACGCCGACCCTGGAGGACGAGATGCTCAAGGACATCCAAGAACTGGACCGCGATGAGAGGATTCAGCTCGTACAGCTCGCCTGTCTGGCCGCCTGGGCCGATCTGATCGTGGTGCCCGAAGAGCGCCAGGTGATCTTCGAACTGGCCAACCATCTGGCCTTCGGCGACGAGCAGCTCGAAGAGGTCGCCGACTGGCTCACCGGCCCCCCGCCAGAGATCGATCCGGGCGTCCTCCCCCTCGAACACCGCCAGCTCTTCCTCGACGCCCTGCTCGAGGTCGTCCTCGCCGATGGCCGCCTGGAGCCGGAAGAGTCAGAGATGTTGACCTTGCTGCGGGAGTTGCTGCTCGCCCAGGGTTGAGATCGAGCGTTCGACCCGTTCCTGCCCGGTGCGGGATCCTCGGTAGGATTACCCGCTTCCATTCGCCATTCCATGAACCCAACTCGTAGGGTGAGGCGTCACCCTCGCCGTTCGGTTCGCGACTTGCCAATCCACGCGCAGCGCATACGTTTGAGTACTCCCCCAGGGAATGGAGTCCCATGCGGATATGGCATCTGACCTTCGACAGCGAGGGTCGAAGTGCGTTCTTTCCCGGTGAAGGACTGCGTCGAGCTGCGGTGCACCGAATTGTCCGGATCACCAGGAATCGCCTCATCCTGTTTTGCATCGTGGATGAACACCTCCACGTGTTGCTGTTTGGTAGCCGGGCCGAGATGGGTCGGTTTGCACAGCGGTTGCTGCTTTCTCTGAGAGCGCTGACGTCTGTACCGATCAACCCGGCCCGTATCCGGACCATCAATGGTCAGAATCATCTGACCAACCAGGTGCCATACTTCCTGGGGCAAACCGAGCATCACAACCTGCCGATCCATCCGGCTCTGTGGAGCGGTTCGTGCTTCGTCGATCTGATCGGCGCTCGGCGTATTGATGGGAACCGGCTCAGGCTGGGCGATGCGTTACCGCGTATGCGGCTGAGGGACACCTATCCGATGGTGGAATTGCCTCGAGCGCTGTTGGTACCGCCCAACGATCGGCAGATTCGCCAGGCGGGCTCGTTTCGGCTGGTGTCGGCGACATCTGCCGCTCTGGCCTGCGAAACCGCGTCTCGCGGGGCGTACCCGTCTTGTCGTGCGAGCGAGGAGGATAGCCTGTCGGCTGGCCTCTGATTCCCAACTGCCCCGAGTCGAGATGGCTGCAGCGCTGGGCATCACTCCGCAAGCGGTAGGGCGGATCGAACGGCATTCGAATGATCCAGCCGACGAGGCGGCGGTGCGTATGCGTCTGGCGCTGGAAAACAAGGTCATGGAGTTCGGGGGATCGAGTTGAACCTCCGGGGATTGGCGTCCACACCCCCGTCATCGGTATCATGCGCACACACCACACCTGGAGGGGCCGTGGAACGCCTGCTGATCTTGATGATTCTGGGAATGCCTGTGGGGTTGCTCGGCTGCCCGGTCGAGGATGATGACACCCTGGGGGACGACGACGACACCGCCGGCGATGACGACGACGACGGGGCGCCAGCAGGGGAGGGGATCGCCGCTGGGGATCGCCACACCTGCACGATAGTGGATGGCGGCAGCGTGTCGTGCTGGGGCGCCAACGACTACGGCCAGGCCAGCCCGCCGGAGGACACCTTCGTTTCCGTGAGCGCCGGCGGCGTGCAGACCGACTCCACCTCCGGGCATTCCTGTGGCGTTCGCGATGACGGGACGCTGGCCTGCTGGGGAGCCAACGGATACGGCCAGGCCTCACCACCGGCCGGCGAGTTCGCCCAGGTGGGGGCCGGCGGCATGCACAGCTGCGCCCTCGACAGCGGGGGAGGGATCGAATGCTGGGGGGCGGACTTCAGCGGCCAGGTGAGCGGGACGCCGGGGGGGAGCTTCACGCAGCTCAGTGTGGGTGGGGCCCACGCCTGTGCTGTGGCCGGGGATGGCTCGGTGACCTGCTGGGGCCACGATTCCAACGGGCAGGTGTCCGGTGTGCAGGGCGGGACGTTCACCCACGTGGCTGCTGGCGGGCTCCACAGCTGCGGTGTGTTGTCGGACGCCTCGGCGGCCTGCTGGGGGGCGGACTGGCACGAGATGAACGTGGCACCACCCGGGAGCTTCTCCGCGTGCAGTTTGGGCCAGAGTCATTCCTGTGGGCTGGGCACCGATGGCAGCATCACCTGCTGGGGGTCGGATCTATATGGTCAAGGTACGGTCCCGGACGGGACGTACGCCGAGCTGGACGCTGGCGGCGAGCACACCTGTGCGGTCACCACGGCGGGCCTGGTGAGCTGCTGGGGTATGGATGACGATGGCCAGGCCAGCCCCCCGGGCTGATTTGTATAGTTATTCGGGCTTTGTATGGCCTGTTTTTAGCTAATCTTTCAGATAAGAGAATCTTTCTTAACAGGCTGAAATCAGAGGAGATACGTTCGGCTAGTTCTCGACGTACGAAGGCAGCTCCGGCGATCGCAGGTGATCGAAGATCAAGGCGGTCTCGAGCCGCTCCACTTCCGGCCGGGAGGAGAACGCCTCCATGACCAGGTCCCTCAGGTGTTCGGCATCACGCACCGCCACATGGACCAGGAAGTCGTCCGCTCCAGCCAGGTGGTAGGCGGCGGTGACCTCGGGGCGGGACATCAGGTGATTCTGGAATGCGGTGAACATCTCCTTGGAGTGGGAGCGCATGCGTACCGCAACCATGGCCTGCAGGGAGATTCCCAGCGCTGCCGGCTCCACGTTGGCATGGAAGCCCTGTAGCACGCCGTCTTCCCGCAGTCGGCGCACCCTTTCGAGGCAGCTGGAAGGGGCCAAGCCCACCTGCGCAGCCAGCTCTTTATTGGACAACCGACCATTCTTCTGCAGGGCGGTAAGGATCTTGTAGTCGATTCGGTCCAGGTTCCGTTTCATGGTGGTATTCCGAAGACAATTCGATTGAAAGTGCGTCTATAGGAACTATCTTACAGTATCATGGTCGCTCGCGAAAAAAGATTCGTACCCGTCCTCGCCAAACCCAAGCGGTCCCGGCGGCGGGATCGGATCCGTTTTGTGGTGACCCTGGGGCGCATGCTGCACCTTTACGGCGTGCCGTCCCATCGCCTGGAGGCTGCCCTGGCCAACGTGTCGAGGCAGCTGGAGCTGGACGGCCAGTTCTTCTCGACCCCGACGTCGGTGTTCGCCACCTTTGGCGAGACCGGGGTCCAGCACAGCACGCTGATCCGGCTGGATCCCGGCGACCAGGATCTGGAGAAGCTGGTGCGTGTGGACGAGGTGGCCGACCGCGTGGTGGCCGGCGAGCTCTCCGCCCGGCGCGCGATGCGCCAGCTGGAGGAGATCGTCGCGGCCCCTCCCCGCTACGGTCCTCTGCTCACCACCGCATGTTTCGGTGTCACCTCGGCGGCGGCCTCGCGCATCTTCGGCGGGGACTCGGCGGAGATGCTGGCCTCACTGGTGGTCGGCCTGGAGATGGGCTTGCTCGCCATCACCGTCCAGCATCGCCCCTCGCTGGCCCGTCTGTTCGAACCGCTGGCCGCCATGACCGCCGCCTCGTTGGCCGCGCTGGCGGCCCTGGTGCTCGGGCCCCTGTCGGTCCAGATCATCACGCTGTCGAGCCTCATCGTGCTGGTCCCCGGGCTGACGCTGACGCTGGCCATCAGCGAGCTGGCGGCCCGGAATCTCATATCGGGCACGGCCCGCCTCACCGGCGCGGCGGTGGTGTTCCTGATGATCGCCTTCGGCGTGGCGGTAGGCAGCCGGCTGGGGGAGCTACTCCCGGCGACGACGGTGACGTGGGCCTTTGCGCCGTTGCCGGGCTGGACCGACTGGGCTGCGCTGGCCGTGGCTCCGCTGACCATCGCGGTGCTGTTCCGAGCGCGGCCCCGGGAGATGATCTGGATCGTGCCCGCGGCGTGGCTGGGCGTGCTCGGGGCGCGGGCGGGGGCTGAACTCCTGGGGCCGGGGCTGGGTGCCTTCGGTGGCGCGGCGTTGCTCGGCCTGGCGGGCAACCTCTACGCCCGGGTCGCCAGGCGGCCGGCCGTGGTGTTGCTGGTGCCGGGCATCTTGCTGCTGGTACCGGGTAGCGTGGGGTTCCTCAGCGTGTCGTCGTTGCTGGAGAGTGACGTGATATCGGGCATCGACACGGCGTTCGCCGCGGCGCTGGTGGCGGTCTCGCTGGTGGCGGGGATGCTGTTCGCCAACGCGGCCCTGCCGTCACGCAGGTCGCTCTGACATCAACGGCGGCGTCGCCCGAGTGCGGCTGCCAGCAGAAACAGGCCCAGCCAGGACCCGTACCCAGCCGTCCCGTTTCCGCGGAACTGGCAGGCGGCTGAGGGCTCATCCTCGTCCTCCACCTGGACGACATCGACGCCGGAATCGTCCGCCGAGTCATCGTCGTCCCCGGCCGGATATGGCGTCTCGTAGGGGTCGAAGAACTCCGCGAGGAAATCCAGCTCGTGATCGACGCGCATGTCGATGCCACCGCCGTCGCAGGGGTCATTGGTCCCCCACACGGACGACGTCACCCCGGCCACGTACAGGTTGCCGTCCAGCTCCACCACGGCAGGGCCGCCGGAGTCGCCGGCGCAGGTGTTGGTGCCGTCGGTGTAGTGGTAGAAGAACTCCAGGTAGTAGTCGGAGATCTGGATCTCCGTCTCCCGCTTCGTACCCGAACCCTCGCCATGGTAGGTGGTGTTGTTGCCGTACCCGATGTAGTCCAGCCATCGCTCCCGCCAGTCTGCGTCGAACAGCTCGGTGTTCACCGGGATGGGCTGGATGTCGGTGATCGGCTCCTCGAGGATCAGCACCGCGATGTCGTGGAAATACGCCTTGTCCCCCACCTCGTAGCGGGGGTGGATGTGGGCTTCGGCGATCTCATACGTGGTGTCGGGGTCGTAGTCCCAGGCAAAAGAGCTGGTGTTCCACAGGTCCCAATCGCCGGCACCATCCGCGCAATGGGCGGCGGTCAGCAAGACCTCCGGGTGGACCAGCGTGGCGGTGCACAGGCCGCCGTACCCTCCGTCGATGAGGTAGGCGCCGACGGCGGGCCAGCCGTCGGTCTCCGTGCCCCCGATGATGCCGCGATCCACGTGCATGGAGTCGGAAAGAGCCGGCGGCGAGCAGCTGACGCAGGTCAGCAGCGCGAGGACAAAAATCGGTGGAAAACGGAGCATCAGGATCCTTCTGTCTCTGGAGTCACTCAACAATTGTATTAGAGTGAACCATTCCCGCCGGGAGGATCGGACATTCCTGGCGTTTGACGAATCACAGACAAGAGCCTGGAGGCTGCATGAAACCGGTCAAGCTGAACCCAGATTGGACCCGCCGTAAGCTGTTGCAGACGGGTGCCGTGGGCGCGGGCATCGTCGTCGTACCCGGCTACCTGTTGGGCTGTGGGGGAGCCGCGGCCAAGCCCACCAGCACCACCCCGCCGGTGGGCGAGGTGGCCGGGATGGACATGGGCTACTTCCAGAGTTTCGGCGTGGACGAGGCCGTGGTCCGGCAGGTCATGGCGGCCGCCATGGGCCGCGGCGGCGACTACGCGGACCTGTTCTTCCAGCATTCGGTCACCAACTACGTCGGCCTGCAGGACGGGGAGGTCAACCGCGCCTACTCCAGCATCGAGCTCGGTTGCGGCGTGCGGGTGCTCAGGGGTGAGCAGACGGGGTTCGCCTTCACCGAGGACCTCTCGGTGGGAGCGTTGACGGCCGCTGCGAAGACCGCAGCGGTGGTGGCCGACGGCCCGGCCACGCCCCTGCAGGAGTCCATCCAGCGCATCCAGCCGCCCCAGTACTACTCCATCGAGGTCCCCTGGACCGACACGGGCATCGACAAGAAGATGCCGCTGCTGGAGCGGGCCAACACCCGGGCCATGGCCGCGGACCCGCGGGTGTCCAAGGTGCAGGTGTTCCTCTCCGACTCCACCGAGCACGTGATGATCGCCACGAGCGACGGGCGGATGGTGGAGGACTACCGTCCCATGACCACCTACTACATCACCGTGGTGGCCGAGGACGGCGACAAGCGGGAGTCCAACTCGGACAGCTTCGGCGGCCGTATGGGCTTCGAGGGCTACGACGACGCCAAGGTGGACGAGATCACCGACCGGGCGGTAGCCCGCACGGTGACCCTCTTCGACGCCACCCCACCGCCGGCCGGCGAATACCCGGTCGTGTTGGCCCCGGGCCTGTCGGGCATCCTGCTCCACGAGGCCATGGGCCATGGCTTCGAGGCGGACTTCAATCGCAAGGGCATCTCGGTCTACGCCGACAAGATCGGCCAGAAGATCGCCCCGGAGGACGTCACCATCGTGGACGACGGCACCGTGATGCAGAGCCGGGGCGCCATCAACGTCGATGACGAGGCCAACGAGGTCAAGAAATCGGTGCTGGTGGAGAACGGCGTGCTGCGCAGCTACATGCACGACCGCATCTCGGCGGCCCACTACGGGGTCGAACCCACGGGCAATGGCCGGAGGGACTGCTACCGCTATCCGCCGGTGCCGCGCATGCGCTGCACCTATATGGACAACGGCCCCCACGACCCGCAGGCGATCATCGAGTCGGTCAAGAAGGGCATCTTCTGCGAGGTGTTCACCAACGGCCAGGTGCGCATCGGCTCGGGGGACTTCAGCTTCTACCTCAAGAACGGCTACGTCATCGAGGACGGCAAGCTGGGCGCGCCGGTGAAGGACGCCAACATCATCGGATTCGGCCCCGAGGTGCTGGAGAAAGTGGAAATGGTGGGCAACGACCAGGGCCTCAACTCGGGCGCTGGCATGTGTGGCAAGGACGGCCAGCGGGTGCCCGTGGGCTTTGGATTACCGACCATCAAGTGTGGCGGCATGTCGGTGGGAGGGATCAGCTGATGACGACCAATCTCATGGAACTGGCCAAGAAATCGGCCGAGATCGCCAAGGAAGCCGGCGCGTCGGACGCGCGTTCGTTCGTCTCTAGGGGCCGCCAGGTGATGGTGGAGTGGCGGGACGGCAAGCTGGATCGCATCCGCGAGTCCACCTCCCAGGGGCTGTCGATCACGCTCTACGTGGACGGCAAGTACTCCTCCAACAGCACGTCGGACATCCGCCCCGACGCGGTGGAGGCCTACGTCAAGGAGGCCGTCGCCACCACCCGCTACCTCGCGGCAGACGAACACCGCAAGCTGCCGGACCCGGCCCGCTACGAGGGGCGCACTTCCATCGACCTGGAGCGCACCGATCCGGACCTGGGCTCCGTGAGCCCCGAAGCTCGCCTGTCCATGGCCAAGCAGCTCGAGGACGCAGCCCGCGCGGGGGAGGGGGCGGACCGCATCGTGTCCGTGACCTCCTCGGTGGGGGACTACGAGGGTCGCACGGTGGGGTACGCCACCAACGGCTTCGAGGCGGAAGAGGATGGCACCTACACATCCCGCTCCGTCTCCGTCTCCATCTCCGACGAGGACGACCGCAAGCCCCGCGCCTACGGGTACGGCTCGGCCCGCTACGCGGCGGACCTGCCGGGCCCGGAGCAGCTGGGCGCCGAGGCGCTGACCAGGGCTCTGGCACAGACCGGCTCCAAGCAGGTCCCCACCGGTGTCTACGAGATGATCGTCGAGAACCGCACCGTGGGCACCCTGTCGTCCCACCTGATGCGGCCGTTGCACGGCGGCTCGATCCAGCAGAAGCGCTCCTGTTTCGAGGACAAGCTGGACCAGCAGGTGGGTTCGGAGTTGCTGACCATCATGGACGACCCGCACCGGGTGCGCGGCCTCTCCTCCACGTCGTGGGACGGGGAAGGCATGGCCACCAAGCCGCGGGCCCTGTTCGACAAGGGCGTGCTCAAGCTGTTCTACCTGGACACCTACTACGCCTCCAAGCTGGGCATGGAGCCCACCACAGGCGGCAGCTCCAACCTGCTGTGGACCCCCGGCGACAAGGACCTCGAGGGCATGATCGCCGACATGGGCGAGGGGCTGCTGATCACCAGCTTCCTGGGGGGCAACTCCAACTCCACCACCGGCGACTTCTCCCTGGGGATCAAGGGCTTCTACATCAAGGACGGCCAGCGGGTGCACCCGGTCTCCGAGGTGAACATCGCCGGCAACCACCTGGAGTTCTGGAAGCAGCTCTCCGCGGTGGGCAGCGACCCGTGGATCTACTCCTCCAACCGCACGCCTTCCCTGCGTTTCTCCGGCGTCCAGTGTTCGGGTAGCGAGGCCTGAGCCCCCGCGGGCCTGGCTTGCACCTCTAGCTGGCAAGAGATTCGCACTCCCACGGGGCAACCGGTGAGGGACACCCCATGTTGAATCCGACCCGTTTGCTCCAGTGTCTGTTCGTCACCCCCTGTCTGGCGTTGGTGACCACGGGCTGTGCCCAGTGGAATCCTGTCGACGTGGTTTTCCAGTCCTTGGAACCGCAGGATGGCTACTATGACTGCGAGAACCTGGTGGGGATCGACACGCTGGGGGAGGCAGAGACGATCCTGGCGGACTCACGGGGCCGCGAGCACAACATCTTCCGCCATTGCCTCGATGGCTACTTCTACCCGCAGAACTGCCGGGGCCGCGGGACGCTGGTGTTCTCTACGCTGGGGCGCGATCTGATGGAGATGGATCTGGAAACTCACCAGGTCGAGGAGCTGTTCACCGACGTGCGGATATCGGTGGATCAGTTCCTTTGCGCGCCGGAAGGGGAGACGCTGCTCGTCGCCGAATGGGACGACGTCTGGATCACGGACAAAGACGGGACGAATCTGCACCGCCTCGAGCTGGATTTCATGGAGCAGTTCTCGTTCTCATCGGACGGCGCCCAGCTGCTGTTGAGCAGCGTTGAAGCTGGAACCTATCTGTACGACGTGACTACTGAGGAGCTGTCCTTGTGGTCGGAGACCGCCCACGGAGCTCACTTCTCACAGGATGATCAGTCTGTCGTATACCTCACTCGCGAAGGGGAGGAACGGGTCGACGTGATGGTGTCCCGTGCCGATGGCTCCGAGGCCCGCAAGCTCACCGATTTGCCACCCAACTGGCACCTCTCACCGCTGCGGTTCACGCCGGATGGTACGCAGCTGTTGTTCGTCGAACACTATGGCCATCCCTGGGATAGACGAGACATCGATTCGGCTCTCTACTCCATCGACGTGGCCACCGGCAGCCCCCGTCTCGTCACCGCCGAAGACCGCCATGTCACCAGCTTCGATATCGACTCCGACGGCGAACAGCTGGTCGTGGGGCTAGACGGCAACATCGTGTTGATGGACCTGGACGGCACCGGTGAGATCCTGCTGACAGACTCGGATCGCCTGGACCGGACCCCCATCTTCCTTTCGATCCACTAGTTCTCCAGTCTCCGAGGTGAACATCGCCGGCGACAACCTGGAGTTCTTGAAGGGGCTCTGTGCGGTGTCCAACGTTCGGGTAACGAGGGCTGAATCGGTCGGACGGACCGCCAATGGTAAAAACGCGCCAATAGCCGAAAATCGGTTCCGTTTCTCAAAAGAGGCTCCCTGAATCCGGCTTGATAGGCTGGCGGAGTATACTCTCGGCCACCAATCCAGACATGCGAGCCGGGACGAGCACGATGACGGGTCAAGGAGAACAATTCGGTCGCTTCGTCCTCCATGAGCGCCTGGGTGGCGGCGCCATGGCGGAGGTCTACCGGGCCTTCATGACCGGCCCGATGGGGTTCCGCAAGGAGGTGGCCCTCAAGCGCATCCGGCCGGACATCGACCACCCCGGGCAGCGGACCCAGTTCCTGCGTTCCCTCACCAACGAGGCGCGCCTGGGGGCGTACCTCAAGCACCGCAACATCGTCGAGGTCTATGACTTCGGTCAGGTGGGCGACGCCTTCTTCGTCGCCATGGAGTACGTGCGGGGTGTCACCCTGGCTCAGCTCCTCGATGGACTGCCCGAGGAGCAGGCCATCCCACCCCGGGTCGTGGGCCAGATCGCCCTGCAGCTTTTCGAGGGGCTGCAGGCCGCCCACACCGCCGAGGACGACATGGGCCAGCCGTTGCGCCTGGTCCACCGCGACCTCAAGCCGGCCAACGTGATGCTGGACCAGCGCGGCACGGTGAAGATCGCCGATTTTGGCATCGCCCGGGCCACGACCAATCTCAACAAGACCGACACCGGGACGACCAAGGGTACGCCCACGTTCATGAGCCCCGAGCAGGTGCGGGGCCGGGATCTGGACCACCGGTCGGACCAGTTTGCCGCCGGCGCCCTGCTGGCCACACTGATCACCGGCCACGCGGCCTTCGAGGGAGAGCAGCTGTACGACGTGCTGCACGCCATCGCCGAGGGGAACACCGGCGGGCTGTTCGGCGAGGTCCGCGGGCGGGCGCCCGAGCTGGAGCCGGTGATCCGCCGCTGCATGGAGCGGGAACCGGACCGCCGCTACCGGGACGCCGAGGAGGCCGGCCAGGCGGTGGCCGAGGCCCTCGACCGGTGCCCGGGGGACGAGGAACTCGGGGCCTGGCTGGCGCATATCCAGCCGCTGCTCCCGGCGGACCACGGCGAGGGGAGGCGGTCCGGTGACGAGTCCACGCCGGTGGAGCAGATCGGTGGCGCAGGACTGGACAAGAGGGATACCGAACGGTCCCGCGGTTGGCTCGTCGCGCTCGGGGCCGGCTCGATGGGGCTCGCCGTGGCGGGGGCGCTGGCCGCGTGCGCGCTGGTCATCCTGCTCCTCGTGTGGATGGCCCTCTCCCACCGCGCCGGCGAGGACGACTGGACCCGGGCCTGGACAGAGGCCCGTGGGGACGTGGAGTGGATCCACCTCTCCGGCGGCACGTTCTCCATGGGCCGCAACGACGGCCCGGACATCGAGGCGCCGCGGCACAAGGTGTGGATCGAGCCGCTTTGGATCAGCCAATCCGAGGTCACCGTCGCCCAGTACGCGCGTTGTGTGGACGAAGGGGCCTGCCGGGAGCCGGACACCGGCGAGGGCTGCACCTGGCGCGATCCGCTGGCGATCGACCATCCGGTGAACTGCGTGGACTGGGCCCAGGCGCAGGAGTTCGCGGTATGGGCTGGCGCCCAGCTACCCACCGAGGCTCAGTGGGAGTACGCCGCCCGCAGCCAGGGCCAGGACCAGCTCTACCCCTGGGGCAATGATCCCCCTGTGTGCAGCCGGATGGCCTCACCGGCCTGTGGGGTAGAGGGCACCCAGCCCGCGTGTACCCTGCCGGACGGCAACACCGAGCAGGGGTTGTGCGACATGGCCGGGGGGGTATCGGAGTGGGTCGAAGACAACTACCACGGCAGCTACAAAGGCGCCCCGGCCAACGGTACGGCCTGGACGACTCAGACCCTGGACCCGCGGGTGGTACGCGGGGCCTCGTGGCTCTCCGATCCGGACCGGATCCGCGCCACGTCGCGTAACTACACGCTGCCCTCCGTGCAGGAGGCCAACCTGGGATTCCGCATCGTCAAACCGGTGTCGTGAGGCCCACGTCCCACCCGGTCAAACAAAAAGGTCCCCCTCTTTGACCGGAAGTGACTAGGCATAGAGTCACTCATGGTGGTAAAAATGCGCCAATAGTCCTTTCGGGGTGTTCAATCCCGGGTTGGGACCCACAACGTCACCAGAGGGAGTGACCCAAAATGCAAGAATCCATCGGTAGCAACGCCGGAAAACTGTGGAACCTTCTCAAGCATGAGGGGGGCAAATCCCCTTACGCCATCGGCAAGACCCTGGGCCTCAAGACCCCGGACGTGGACCGGGCCATTGGCTGGCTGGCCCGCGAGGGCAAGCTGCAGTTCGAGACCGATGCCCGCGGTGCGACGCGCATCTCACTCGACGGGGAGTAATCCAACCACAAACAGGAGAGGGGAAGGGGCTAGATGGTCTTCCGCTGGGCGGCCCGCCGGGCCTGGGCCAGCTTCTCTTCCACCTCGGATTCGGCTTCCAGCTCGTCGCGCACCCGCGCCAGCTTGTTCCCCAGTACCGGGATCGGTTGCTTGCGGGCCTGCACGCGGAGCAGGTCCATGCGGGTGCCCTCCAGCTGGTGGAGCAGGGTCCGTTCCCGTGCCCGCAGCCGGTCGGCGGTCATGGCCGCGTCCTTCATGTTATCGAGCCGGTCGATGATGGCCGTGGCCTGGGCTTCGTAGATCTCGGCGCCCCGCTCGTCATCGTCGTCGATGTGGTGCTGGGCCTCCTTGAGCTCGGCTTCCAGGCGCGCCATGGCGTCATCGTTGGCCACCGTCTCTAGCGCGAGGCGCTGTTCGTGCAGCGTGAGCGCCGTGCCACGGATGGCGTCCAGATCCGGATGCTCTGGCTCGCCGGTGTGCTCGCCGATGGCCAGATCGAGGGCCTCGATGGCCGCCTCGAGCTCGGCCAGGTAGGCGTCCGGCGGTTCCTCGCAGGGCTCGGGCTCGGCGATGGGCGCCGCCGCCTGAGGCGCAGCGAGTTCACCCTCCGTGCGCTTCCGGAACCAATCCATCGCCGCGGGAAAGGTGCGGTTGGCGTGCCCCAGCAGCGCCAGCCCCCAAAACAGCGTCAGCGGCCACCAGAAGCTGAAGATGGTGTTGACGATGATGTAGACCGCCAGGTGGCCGGCGAAGCTCACCAGCTGGCGTTGGCGTGCGGCGCTGGCCGCGTCACCGGTGTGGGGCACCTCGTCGCCGAAGATCTGGTAGTCGTGCAGGGGCCGCCACTCGGTCTCGTCCCGGCGGCGCGCCAGCTCGACGCCGTGCAGCTCGTCTTCCCGCAGCAGCTTGCGCAGCTTGTCCTCGTCCAGCTCCTGGACCTTGGACCCTTCCTGCACATACCACGTGGTCAACGGGCGCCCTCCCTGAATCGGTCCGACGATTATAGGGGAGAACACCTACCGTGGCGTCAGACGTCCTTCTCTGCAGCCGATGGGGCCTCCTCCTCGTCGGCCTGCGGCTGGGGCTTGTCCCGGGTGCGGTCCAGCTCCCGGTTGAGGGTCTTGAGGCCCGCCAGCAGCCCCGCTCCGGCCTGGCGGCCCAGGGACGAAGCGCCCTGCTTGATGTCCTGGGCGGTCTTGGTCTCGGACACGTCCCGGGCCAGATCCCGCACGTGACGCCCGGCCAGCCGGATCTCATCGACGATCTCCGACTCCATGTCGTCCTCGTCGTCCGCGCCCCAGGTGTCCTTGAAGATAGCCCCCAGCTGGTGCCCCAGCCGATTGACCTCGTCGATGATGTCGTCCGCCTTTGCGCCGGAATCGCCGTTGCCAGGAGGGGTTTCGCTCTCATCCGCGGAAGGTTCGTCTTCGATCTCGTCCATCACGGGCTTGTTGTTCTTGTGATCGGCCATGTGACCTCCTTTCACCTCCCTGCATACGCGCCGCAGCGAGGATTCTTTCACTCGGCGTACGCCGTTGCGGCGATTGGCGTAGAGTATGCGCTTCAGGAGGGACCATGCTGAAGCGGCAGATCCAGTGCCCCCAATGTGGTGCGGCGCAACACAGCCTCGAGGACGCAGTGGTGCTGATGTGCGAGTACTGCGGGTCGTTCGTCGAGATGGATACCCAACAGCTGCTGCACGGCGATGGGCTGGTCCAGGCGTACCAGAAGGGCGTCCAGAGCTTCATCGCTCCCAGCCGGGCCCAGGCGCGCAGGACCCAGCTGAACATCGAGATGCAGAAAGCCCAGGAGGCCGGTGACCGGGAGAGCTGGAGGGCGTTCGCCCGGGAGTTCTACACCCTGCTGCCCATCACCGATCCGGAGATGGTGCCGGTGGAGTACCGCAGCGGCGGGGCGCTGAGCCGGTGGGTGACCACCAACACCGTTTCCGGGGAGCTGCTGGCCTTCGACGAGGGCGTGCAGGCAGCGAACCAGGTCTGTGTGGGCCTCATCGAGGATCTATACCAGGGCGGTGATGTGGTGGCGAAGGGGAGGGCGCTGCTGGCGGCGGCGGCGGTGTTCTACAAGACGCTGATGGAGCATCCGGACTACCCGGAAGACGGTTCGCGCCCGCCACTGGACCACCTGGCGGCCAACTACGTCCGCGGCATCGTTGCGGGCACGGAGTCGATCCTGCCACCGGGCGCGGCGGCGACCATCTACGAAGAGGTGCTGGGTGACAAGCGGGTATACGGCGGCGACGAGGTGACCTGTGACGGCTGCGGCGCGGTCCTCGACGAGGCCCAGCGTTCGGAAGGCAGCTGCCCGTTCTGCGGCGCGGCGATTGTCCTCGAAGAGGACCCGTGGTTGTCGTCGCTGCTGGCGACCTGGCAGGCGACGGTGGCGCACCTGCCCGACGATGACGCCACGGCTTTTGCCGCACTGAGCCATCCCCTGACGTCCTACTGGACCAACGAGTCCGTGCCCCCGGCCGCGGATGTCTACCGTTTCTTGACAGCGGCCGTGCCGTGGCTGCCGGCGCCGCTGTTGAGGCTGCAGCTGACCCGGCTCATGGAGGCCTACGAGAGCACCCCCGAGCTGACGACGATGTTCATCGAGCTGGAGGCGTTGTTGCTGGCGTGGCGGCCCAGTCCAAGGCCCGAACCGGAGGCGGCGCCGCGAATGCCTGTGGTGGCCGCGTCCAGCGCTCCGCCGGCCGAAGAGGTGGACCTGGCCGATGATCCCTGGGTTCTCCAGACCGTGGCGATGTGGGGCCAGGTGCGCCCCCATCTGGACGACGAGCAGCTGGAGATGTCCCTGCTGTCCCAGGTCACGACGCCGTTTTATCTGGGGGGGACGATCACCGCCGCTCAGGCGCTGGCCTTCTTCGAGATCGCAGAGCCGGGCTATTCGCTACGGCGCATGCGCGATGCCCTGGAGGTCCAGGTGGTGGCGGGCCAACAGAATCCCGACCTCGCCGAATTCCTGGGTGAGCTACACGGCCGCCTCGGTAAATCCAACTGACACACGTCCGGGCTGCCCGCCCGATTCCCCGCATCTTCTGGATCCCTAGCCCCTCGGTCTCCTTGCCGGGCCCATGCGCGACGGCGGAATAGCCGGTACTTGACATGTTCTGTGAACAGCGTTAACACTGTGAAAGTAGTTCACAACGTGTAGGCCGTTCACAGAGGAAAAGCCATGCCGGACCAGGAAGAACTCATCGGAATCTGGGAGATCGCACAGATGGCCGGGGTCACCAGCGCAGCCGTCGCCAACTGGCGCAAGCGCTTCCGGGACTTCCCCCAGCCGGCCAGCGAGCTGCGCTCCGGGCCGGTCTTCCGCAGGGCCCAGGTGCGCCGCTGGCTCGGCAAGCGCCGGGGAGGCGTGGCGAGGGTGGTGGCGCTGCTCAATCTCAAGCGGGGCTCCGGGGCCTCCACCACCGCGGCGGCGCTGGCGGAGATCCTGGCGGCCGACTTCCGCAAGCGGGTGCTCGTGCTGGACCTGGACCCCCAGGCGAGCACCACGGTGCAGCTCATCGGCCCGGACCAGTGGGTCAAGGCCAACGGCAAGGGGCGCACCATCGTGCGGCTGTTCGAGGACGCCCTGGACCCGGGCAAGGGCTGGCGAAAGTTCAAGCCCGACTCCATCGTGATGAGGGGAGCGTCCAGCATCGAGTCGGCCCGCAATGTCGATCTGATCCCCTCCAGTTTGGATCTGGTGGAGGTGCTCGAGCGCTGGCAGCGCACGCCGGGGGGGGCGTTCCACCTGGCCGATCCCACCCGTCTGCTGCGGGGCACGCTGGGCGACCGGTTGGACGACTACGACTACGTGATCATCCGCTGCCCGCCGGATCTGGGGCTGGTGACCCTCAACGCTCTGAGGATGGCCACGGGATACATCGTGCCGGTGGTCCCCGACCCCATGTCCACTTACGGCCTCAAGGCCATCGTGGAGCGGGTGGCGGCCTTCTCCGAGGAGATTGGCGAGACCATCGAGCCCCTGGGCATGGTGCTCAACCGCTTCGAGGGCGGGGTCGAGGCCCACGACAAGCTGGCCCGCAAGCTGCGCAAGGGGGCCCTCAAACCCTTCGCCACGGTCATCCCCCATGGCCCCGAGGGCATTGCGCCGGCCGGAGGCGAGGGGCTGGACAGCGCCCAGGAGCGATACCGGGACGAGGAGCTGTACCGGGCCTATCTCAATCTCGTCGAGGAGCTGCAGACCCTGCTGGAGCCCACCTCGAAGCAAGAGGACATCCCACCCCAGGAAGACACGTCCGAGGAGGAGCAAGACGATGATGACTGACACCAGCACCGAATCCACATCGACGACGGATACCCTGGCCATCCTGCGATCGTTGGTCCCCTGCGTCAGGCGGGGCGGGGCCCCGGACGAGATCCACTACGCCGTGGCCGCCGACGGCTGGCGCCTGGCGATGCACCGCTATCGCCCCCGCGACTCCGAGGCCAGCGGCGAGCCGGTGATGCTGCTGCACGGGCTGGGTAGCAACCACGTGATGTTCGACCTCGGCGTCGTGGACGACGAGGACCCGGTGCCGTCCCTGGCGCGCTGGCTCCGGGAACAGGGCTACGACGTGTGGTCCTGTGATCTGCGCGGATCCGGGGCCTCCGTCCGTCCGGGCCGAGATCGCGGCTACCGCTGGGACTGGTCCGTGGACGACTTCATCCACCTGGACACACCGGCCTTCATCGACACCATCTTGCGGGTCACCGGGCGGGACCAGCTCCACTGGCTTGGCCATAGCCTGGGCGGGATCCTGATGCTCTGCCACGGCTGCCTGCATGGCTCGCCCAAGGTGGCTTCGGGTATCGTCATCGCCGGCGGCCTGGACTACTCGGACACGCCGACGAACTACAAGTTCATCGAGCCCCTCAAGGGGATCGGGCGGTACCTCAAGCGGGTGCCTTCCGGATTGCTGTCCCGGGCCATGGCCCCGGTTGTCGGCCGTTTCAACAACGGCATCGAGTCCTTCAACACCTACCCCGGCAGCACGGCCCGGGCCGCCCAACGGGCCATCTACCGGGACACGGTGCACGACGTCAGCGGCGAAGCGCTGTACCAGCTGTCCTCGCTGTTCAGCCCGGGCGGGCTGCGCTCCCTCGATGGCCGGACCACATACTCAAACCTCGCGGACCGCATCACCACGCCGGTGTTGCTCATGGGCGGCGACCGGGATCTCCAGTGTTCCCATGAGGTGCCGGGGAAGATGGCACAGCGGCTGGCGGGCGACGCGCACCAGGTGAAGCTGTTCGGGACCTGCCACGGCCACACCAGGCACTACGGACACTTCGATCTGGTGTGCGGGATCGACGCCGAAGAGGACGTGTTCCCTCATATCGGGGAGTGGCTGGGGCAGCATCCGGTGGCGGTGGAGCGGGAAGAGGAGCGGGCAGAGGAGAGCGCCTGAGGGCTAGCGGCTGGCCGTCGTCGAGGCCGAGAGCTTCTTGGCCTTCTTGACCAGCTTGATGAACTCGGCGCGGTAGCCGTGCTTGTCGGCCCCGACCCCCTCGCCGGCCAGCTCGATGATGCCGTCGTAGCTGGCGTTACCCTTGTGGGGGGAGTCCCGCAGGATCATGCCGAAGCCGGCGACGGAGGCGGCGAACTTGAAGTCCTGGGAGGCCTGGACGTAGCTGTTGCCGCTGTCGGCGATGGGGAACTCCAGCAGGCTGGAGGTGTCGCCATCGGGCTGCTTGTAGCGCAGCTTGAGGGTGAACAGGTCGCCGCTGCTGGCCTTCTTGGAGCGCTTGCGGGGGGTCTGGTACTTGAGCTCGTCCACGTCGCGGGAGTCCATCTCCACGCCCACGGGGACGATCTCGTACAGGGCGGTGACCGTGTGGCCGGCGCCGATTTCGCCGGCGTCCTTGGTGTCGTCGTTGAAATCCTGGGCGGCCAGCAGACGGTTCTCGTAGCCGATGAGCCGGTAGCCCTGCACGGTGGCGGGGTTGAACTCGATCTGGATCTTGACGTCCTTGGCGATGGCGACGAGGGTGCCGCCCATCTCGTCCACCAGCACCTTCTTGGCTTCCGCGGTGGTGTCGATGTAGGCGTAGTTGCCGTTGCCCTTGTCCGCCAGCTGCTCCAGCGTGGCGTCCTGGATGTTGCCCATGCCGAAGCCCAGCACGGTGAGGAAGGTGCCCTGCTTGGCCTTGTCTTCGATCATGCGGGTCAGGTCACCGCGGTTGGTGACGCCCACGTTGAAGTCGCCGTCGGTGGCCAGGATGACGCGGTTGGTGCCGCCCTCGATGAAGTTCTTCTGGGCGGTGCGGTAGGCCAGCTCGATGCCGGCGGCGCCGTTGGTGGAGCCCCCGGAGTTGAGGCGGTCCAGGGCGGAGAGGATGGCCTGCTTGTCGGAGCAAGGGGTGGACGGCAGCACCAGGCCCGAGGCTCCGGCATAGACCGTGATGGCGATGCGGTCCCGCTCGTCCAGCTGGTTGACCAGCATCTTCAGCGCCTGCTTGAGCAGGGGGAGCTTGTTGGCCGAGCCCATGGATCCGGACACGTCCAGCAGGAACACCAGGTTGCTGGGGGGGCGCTCGTCGTCAGCCATCTCCCAGCCCTTGAGGCCGATGCGGGCCAGGCGGTGATCCTGGTTCCAGGGGCAACCAGCCATCTCGACGTTCGTGGCGAATGGGGTGTCATCTTCAGGTGTATCGTAGCCATAGTTGAAGTAATTGATGAGTTCTTCGATGCGCACCGCGTCCGCCGGCGGCAGGGAGCCGTTGTCCAGGAAGCGGCGGGTGTTGGCGTAGGAGGCCGTGTCCACGTCGATGGAGAAGGTGGACAGGGGATCGTCGTCCACGGTCATGAAGGGGTTGTCGGCGATGTGGTCGTAGGCCTCGGTGTTGAATCCGTCGGAAGGGGTGACCGGCTGGCCATCGCCATCGGTGATGATCATGTAGGCGGGGGTGTGGGCCGGGGGGTACGCCACGCTACCCGCCGGCGCGCTCGCCTTCTTGCCGCGACCGCCGCGGGCGTGGTCCCGCTGGCGGCTCGGGCCACGGTCCCCGCGGGTGGAGAGGCTCTCGCCGGCGACGGAACCCAGGCCTTCGACCATGCCGACGTCCTCGCAGTCGGCCAGCGCAATGCTCTCTTCGGGCTCCTCTATTGGCTCCGGCTCGGCGGGGGGCGCGATGGAGAGCTGGGCCGTCAACGCAGAGACGTCGGCGACCATCTCCGTGGATGCCTTGCGCACGGTGCGGGTGGCGGTGGAGGTGAAGGAGCCGGCGGCGGCGTCGAAGACCTGCACCGTCAGCTGGTAGCTGCCCGACCCGTCGTCGGCGACGGCGCCGACCACCAGCATGTCGTACCCCTGGGCGGCCGCGAGTTGCCCCAGGCAGCTGGTATCCGTAGCGCAACCGTCTGCAAAGGAGCCGGCGGCCAGCAGGGCCACGTTGCCGAAATCGCCGGATCGAGCGATCTCCCGCTGCACCAGCGAGGAGAGGGTGGCGGCGGTCTTGGCCGAGATGCTCCCGTCGTGGCCGAGCATCAGCACGGCGCAGGTGGGCGCAGGGATTGTGCGGCCGGTAGCGGTCAGGGCCATCACCAGGGTTAAAACGCATGCGATGCGGATCGTCAGGGTCTTCATCGTGCTTCTCCTTCAGTGGGGAGCGGGCGCTCCGTCTCTCGATGAAGGCTGGGACACGAGGGGGCGGGAATGGTTCCCGGAAACTGGCTGGGGCGGGTTGGGACCGGGCTGGAGCGCTCTAGAACAACGTGTAGATGAACGGCCCCGCGGCGGTGCCGCCGAGGATGATGATCAAGCCCAGGAACAGCAGCGCTGCGATGATCGGCGTGAGCCACCAGCGCTTGTTGGTGGCCAGGAACTCGATGAACTCGCCCACGACGCCGCGCTGGGCCTCGTCGGCCTGCTGGGCGAAATCGTTGCCGGTCTTGTCCGGTGGGTGGTCAGTCATGGTGGTTGTCCTGCGGGGATCATAGCGCGCGGGGGGCGCGGTTAGAACTGTTTGAAGTACGGATTGGACGACCCGGGTTGCTCGCGGGGGACCCAGTGGCTCTTCGCCTGCGGGTCCTTGCGCAGGTGCAGGGCGTCCCGCCCCGCCAGCCGCATCACCAGCGCGATGGGGGTGAGGATGCCGAAGAAGACCCCGCCCAGCAGCACGTGGGAGATGACGAAGCCGATGGGATAGGCGGCGTACATCCAGCCCAGGAACAACCAGCGAACCGCCTTCGGCGCGATGCCGCCCACCACGGCCACCAGCGCGCCGGCGCACCACAGGGCGACGGAGACTTCCAGCAGCCCGGTGCGGTGCCAGATCAGGCCGCCCACCACCCCCAGGAACGCCGGGAACCACAGCAGGGCGAACCAGCGCAGGTCCTTGATCGACGGGTTCTTGTTGATCTCGATGATGGCCATCGTTGCCTAATCCAGCTCGAACTGTTCGAGGTATTTTTCCACTTGATCCTTCTCGACGCCTTGCTGGTCCTCCTTGAGCAGCACGTAGTTCTCCAGCACCAGCACGTCCATGCCGGTGGCCATGAAGCAGCGGTAGGCGTGCTCGGGGGTGCACACGATGGGCTCGCCCCGCACGTTGAAGCTGGTGTTGATGATCACCGGGCTGCCGGTGAGTTCCCGGAAGCTATCGATGATGCGGTGGTAGCGCGGGTGGCGCGTGGCGTCCGCCGTCTGCACCCTCGCCGAGTAGTCCACGTGGGTGATGGCCGGCACGTCCGAGCGCAGCTGGTGGAGCTTGTCCAGCCCCGTGGCGCCGCCTTCTTCGGTGGCCAGGCGGCGCGCCTCCTGCACCGGCGCCACCAGCAGCATGTAGGGGCTGGGCTGCTGGTCCTTCATCTCGAAGTACTCGTGCACGTGCTCCTGCATGACCGTCGGCGCGAAGGGCCGGAACGACTCGCGGAACTTGATCTTGAGGTTCATCACCGACTGCATCTTGGGGCTGCGGGCGTCGCCGATGATGGAGCGGCAGCCCAGGGCCCGCGGCCCGAACTCCATGCGCCCCTGCATCCAGCCGATGACCTTCTCGTCGGCCATCTTGCCGGCCACGTAGGGCATCAGCTCGTCGTCGCTGTCGAAGCGCTGGTACTTGGCACCGACGCCGTCGAGGAAGGTGCTGATCTCGTCCTCGCCGAAGGCGGGGCCCAGCAGGGTGCCGGCCATGGCGTCGTCCGGATTGACCTGCCGGGGGTTGTCCAGCAGCTGGTGCCAGATGAACAGGGCCGCCCCCAGGGCGCCGCCCGCGTCGCCGGCCGCCGGCTGGATCCAGATGTCGTCGAAGGGCCCCTCCCGCAGGATGCGCCCGTTGGCCACGCAGTTGAGCGCCACGCCGCCGGCCAGCACCAGGTGCTTCATGCCGGTCTCCCTGTGCACGTGCGCGGCGGCCTTCATCACCACCTGCTCGGTGACCTTCTGGATGGACGCGGCGATATCCATCTCCCGCTGGGTGAGGTCCGTCTCCGGCTGGCGCGCCGGGCCATCGAACAGCTCGTCCATCTTGGGCGAGGTCATCGTCAGGCCCTGGCAGTAGTTGAAGTACGCCATGTCCATCCAGATGGAGCCGTCGTCCCGTACGTCCACGACGTTGTCGAGGATGCGGTCGACGTACTTCGGTTCGCCGTAGGGGGCCAGGCCCATCAACTTGTACTCGCCGGAGTTGACGCGGAACCCGCAGAAGTAGGTGAACGCCGAGTACAGCAGCCCCAGGGAATGGGGGAAGCGCAGGGTGTGGGTGATGTCGATGCGGTTGCCCCGGCCGGTGCCCCAGCTGGCGGTGGCCCATTCGCCCACGCCGTCCAGGGTCAGGATCGCCGCCTCCTCGAAGGGGCTGGGGAAGAACGCCGAGGCGGCGTGGGACTCGTGGTGCTCGGGGAAGACGTAGCGCCGTCTGTAGTCCTGCAGCAGGCCCTTGTTCATCTCCCGGGGCAGGTGCAGCTTCTGGCGCAGCCACAACGGCATCGCCTGCAGGAACGAGCCGAAGCCGCGGGGGGCGAAGGCCAGGTAGGTCTCGAGGATGCGCTCGAACTTGAGCAGCGGTTTGTCGTAGAAGCCCACGAAATCCAGCTGGTCTGGGGCCAGGCCCGCCTCGTCGAGGCAGTACTGGATGGCTTGTTCGGGGAACTCGTGGTCGTGCTTCTTGCGGCTGAAGCGCTCTTCCTGGGCCGCCGCGACGATGCGGCCGTCCACCACCAGCGCCGCGGCGGAGTCGTGGTAGAAGGCCGAGATGCCCAGGATAGACGTCATGCTCGTCTAGGATGCCCGAGGGGGCTCACCGTTTCCAGCCGGCACCCAGGTGATCGTCCAGTCGCATCGCCTCCGCGGCCAGCTCGTCGTCGTCCAGCAGGTCGTCGAGCGGGTGGATCTCCGGCCCATCGACGGTGGCCGCGGCGGCCCAGCCCAGGCCGGTGACGTCCGGATCCAGGGTCACGGTGGCCACCAGCCCCACCTCGCAGGGGGCCGTGCGCATGATGGTGCCGAAGTTGCCCAGGCTGTAGAGGATGGCGGCGGTGCGGGGCTGCTCGTCGTCGGTACGGATGGAGCAGGTGCCGATGCCGGGGACCTGCTCGGGATCGTTGACGGCGCAGATCTCGGCGGGCTGGGCCACGTGGGGCCCCTGGCCCACCACCACGTCGGCGCCGGCGGCGATCATCTGCCGCCCCAGCACCATGAAGTGGGGATCGGCGTAGTACTCGTACTCGAAGCCCCAGTGCACCAGCACCACCACGGCGTCGGCGCCGCCAGCCCGGGCGTTGGCGACGTCGTCCTCCAGCGGGGCGAGGTCCAGGGCCTCGCCGATATGGCCGAAGGGCAGGATGTGCAGCTCGTGGGCCGTCAACTCGTCCTTGCGGTTGAGGCCCCAGCTGTAGGAGACGAAGGCGATGTCCAGCCCGCCGGTGGAGACGGTGGCGTGGGTGTCGATGCCGGTGTGGTGGAAGCCCCGCGATTCCACCGCGGCCAGGGTGTTGTCCAGCCCCGCGTCCCCCATGTCCAGGGTGTGGTTGTTGTTGAGCTGCAGAAGGTCCAGGGGCAGGCCGTCGAGCATCTCGGGTGGGGCGTTGAACAGCTGGCCCCCCAGCTCGGAGAGGTCGGTGGTGTGGTCCGGGGAGGTGGGGGTCTCCAGGTTGCCGATGCGCAGGTCGCCGTCCAGCAGGCCGGCGGCGGGCGTGGCGAAGGCGTCCCAGTTGTCGCCGACGTACATCACGTCCCCCACGAAGCTCAGCTGTGCGCCGGAGCCGGTTGGGGGGAGCTGGTCGCGCATCTGGGCGTGGTGTTCCAGGGTCTCGTCTGGCGCGCCCGGGCGGTGGTACGAAGCCTTGAGCAGGTACAGCCCCACCATGTCGAAATCCTCGGCCGGGTCCCAGGTCTCGGTCTCGTAGCGGACCCCCTCGTAGTCCTCCAGATCCGTCTCGGGGGTGTAGACGTACGGGTAGACGGTGGTGGGGTCGGGCCAGTCGGAGTAGGGGCCGCATGCGGTGGGGCCTGCGAGGGCGAGCAGCGTCGTGGTGATGAGCGGTAGCCTCCCCATTAGGGAAGCATAGCCCCACCCTCACCCGGAAAAATTTCTTTTCCTCGTTTTTCCCTTCAGTCGATGTCGTATTCGTGTGGGCACTATCCATACCTTGCCCGTTCATGGACCGGAAGAATGCCCGCTCTGAGTTCCAATGCTGGTTTCAGCAATGGCATTTTTGATGCCCAGTCGTTGCCGGGTGGCGCTGATCACCCGTTCGTCCAGCTGCCGCCGCCGGAGCCTCCGCACAGCCTCAGGGCCAATGTCGAGCGTCCTGGCTATGTCCGTGCTGCGAAACCCGGCTTGCCGGCCGATGAGCACGACAGTGGCCCGGCTCGCAACAACAGCTTGCGTCCGCCCGCCCAGGCCGGGATCAGAGCAGACCGCAAACGCGGCAGCGTCCCGTAGCGCCCCGAGCCCCATGGAGAAGATCCGTGCGTCAGTCGCGGGGGGGATTCCCGCACGTGGAAGCCCTGCTGCCCTCCATGCGTCGGCGGCGCGGTAACGTGGCCACACGTCGCGAATGCGCAGCCGTAGGCCTTCGATGCACCGGGCTCCGACGATGTCAGAGAAGCAACTCCCGCTCCAGAGAGCAGGATGACAAGGCAGGCCATGCTTCTGTGGTTGCTGGATGGCGTAGCTCACCAGCGTCAGCGCATGGGACCGGCTGTCCACCGGCTCAATATAGGTGGGCTCGAACCCGCACCCCGAGATGGAACCCAGCCCCAGCCGGAGGGCCCGCGCCAATTTGCCAACCTGGACGCGGGTGCAAGCCACCTCCACGTGCAAGTGGTCGTCCGCGATCCCGAACGCCACGAGCCACGGTCCGGCGTGGCCGACAATAATATGGACAGCAGCCCTCCGAATCCCCTCCGTGGGGAACAGGGAGTGACGGCCCTCCGAGGACAAGCTCAGATGCCATTTATCCATGCGCCTCATTTCACTGGGGGGCTTTGAAAATAATCACAGGGGGGAGAGGAGCAAGGGCCGGCTCCCCACCTCGTTGCCTAGATGCCGAGCATCGGCCCAACAAGGTGGGGAAAAGCCCACCTCGTTGCCGAGATGCCGAGCATCGGCCCAACAAGGTGGGGAAAAGCCCACCTCGTTGCCGAGATGCCAGCCATCGGCCCAACAAGGTGGGGAACCTCTTGGGGAGCCATCGGGGGTTGTGGGCGGGAGGCGAAACAGACCACCGTGATGTGGAAAACGGAGGACCGTTTCCCACCCGACCGGGAGCGGAACTTCACAGCGTCTACTACGGATATCCATCTTGAGAGAGGTGAGCCGGAGAAATGTGGCGAACCGCTCTACGTCAGCCTCGACTCTGGACGCGCACCTCCCCGTTTGCCGGATGAACCAAAAAGAACTTGGTTGATGGGGTGGAAGAACGCCGGTCCACCGGTGTGTCTGCGAACCACAGAGACGTGACCAGACCCGCCTGCTTGACCGCAGCGTTGCCAGGCCCAGCAGCGCGATCAAGGCCGCCAGCGTGGCGCCCGGCCCGTTGTAGCTGCAGGCTCCGCAGTCGTCAGGTTCCGTGCTGACCGAGTCGTCATCGCTGGCGGGGCAGTCCTCGTCATCCTCGTCCGTCCTGTAGTCGCAGTCGTTGTCCAGTCCGTCGAAGCATTCCTCGTCTTCGCCCGGATTGATGCAGGGATCGCTGTCGTCGCAGTCATTGCCAAAGATGCCGCCATGATAGCCATCGGAATCCAGGTCATCTAGGTCGCCGCCGTCGTCGCCCCGGGCGCTTGGACGCCTTGGCGGTCCAGGGATCCTCGGGCCAGTCATGCTTGGGATAACGGGCCCGCAACTCCTTGCGCACCTCGGGGTAGGTGGTGTCCCAGAAGCTGCGCAGGTCCTGGGTGACCTGCTGGGGGCGCATGTTGGGGGCGAGCAGGTGGACCATCACCGGGACGGCGCCACCGGCTACCCGCGGGGTGTCGGCCAGGCCGAACAGCTCCTGGATGCGGGCGGCGAGCACGGGGGGGGCGTCGGCGCTGTAGGCCAGGCGGATGCGGCTTCCGGACGGGACCTGGAGACGTTCGGGGGCCTCCCGGTCCAGGGCGACCAGCTGGTGGTGGGGCATCAGCCCCTTGAGGGTGGCCAGCAGCGGGGCGCGGCGGAGTTCGGCGAAGGTGGAGCGGCCGGCAGCCAGGGCGGGGATGGCTTGTTCCTTCAGCAGGACGTCGGGGTCGGGGAGGCCCAGCTGAGGCTGGTGGGTGGCCAGGAAGGCCAGCCGGGACAGGAACTCTCGCACCTCCCGATCCTCCAGATCCAGGGCCCGGGGGGGATCGGCCGCGGCCGCCACGGCGAGGGCCTCGGCGACCAGGGCCGGATCCGGGGCCTGGCAGGGTCGGTCGGCCAGCACCACGTCAGCGTAGCGGCGCTGCTCGCGGGCGCCGGCCCGGCCGCTGTCGGGATCGAAGCGCACCACGACGTCGTCGGTGAACAGGTGGGCCGGCAGCCAGGCCTCGTCCACCTCCGAGGCCTGGCGGACCAGCGCCTCGGCTCGGTCGCCGCGCCGCCCGGCAGAGAGCTCGACGCAGACGAACAGCTCGGCGTCCAGCACCGCAGACTCCCGCGCCAGGCGCACACCCCGTCCGCCCACCATCACGGCCCGGGGGCTGCCGGGCTCCCGGCGCCGGGCCACCCGGTCCGGGTAGGCCACCAGCAGGGTGCGGGACAGGGCCTCGTCGGGATCGTCCTGCCGACGGTCCGGGGCCGGGAGGCGGCGGGTGAGATCGACCAGCTGGCGGCCGACCTGCAAGACCCGGCGGGCGATCCCCTCGAGGACCTCCGAGCGGCCGTACGGTGAGGGGACGTCAGGATTGGCCACGTGCATCACCGCCGCCAGCCGGTCCAATGGGTCGGACCCCGAGCGGGTGCGCGGGCCCTCGTCACCGAATTCGCGGCGGCGCAGCACGGACCGTTCCGACAGCATCGCCGCCAGCAAACAGGCGTCCCGTCCATGGCCCAGCGCGTGGCCCTCCACCACCAGCCGGGCCAGGCGCGGGTGCAACGGCAGCCGGGCCATGCGGCGCCCCAGGGGCGTGAGGGTGCCGTCATCCAGCGCCCCCAGCATCGTCAGCAGCTCCAGGGCCCGCCCCAGCGCCTCGCCGTCCGGCGCCTCGAACCAGCCGAAGGCCGCCGGATCTTCACCCCAGGCCAGCAACGTCAGCGCCGGCCCGGCCAGGTCGACCCGCTGGATCTCCGGCAGCTCGGCTGGCGGCAGGTGGGCCGTCTCCTCTTCTCGCCACAGGCGCAGGCAGCTCCCCGGCCCGGTGCGCCCGGCTCGACCGGCCCGCTGGTCCGCGGACGCCCGGCCGATGCGGGCCAGTTCCAGCCGGTCCAGTCCCACCGCAGGGTCGTGGCGCAGCACCCGCGCGTAGCCGCTGTCCACCACCGTGCCCACCCCCTCGACGGTGATGGAGGTCTCGGCGACGTTGGTGGCCAGGATCACCTTGCGGCGGCTGGCGGGCTTCAGCGCAGCGTCCTGCTGGTCCGGCGGCAGATCGCCGTACAGCGGCACCAGCACCAGGTCCCGGGCGTCGGCAGTGGCGGCCAGCTCCTCGGCGGTGCGCCGGATCTCCCCCACGCCCGGCAGGAATACCAGCAGATCCCCCGGGCCCTGATCCAGGGCCTGGCGCACACCCCGGGCCACGGCCCGCGGCAAGGGATCCCGATCCGGCGGGGCCAGGTAGCACAGGCCCACGGGGTGGCTGCGCCCCGGGGCGTCGATGACCGGGCAGCCCCCCAGGAAGGCGGCGACAGGGGCGGGATCGAGGGTGGCGGACATGGCCCCGATGGCCAGGTCCGGCCGCACCTGCTGCTGCACGTGGCGGGCCATGGCCAGCGCCAGGTCGGCCACCATCGAGCGCTCGTGGAACTCGTCGAGGAGCAGGGCGCCCACCCCCTCCAGCAACGGGTCGTCGTGCAGCATCCGCACGCCAACGCCCTCGGTGACCACCAGGATCCGGGTCTCGGCGCACGCCACCCGATCGAAGCGCACCTGGTAGCCCACCTCCCGGCCCAGCTGCCAGCCCCCCTCGTGGGCCATGCGCCGGGCAGCGGCGCGCACCGCGACGCGGCGGGGTTCGAGCATCACGATGCGGCCTTCGATGGCCCCCAGTAGAGCGGGGGGCACGCGGGTGGTCTTGCCGGCGCCCGGGGGGGCGGTGAGCACGGCGGCGTGCTCGCGGGCCAGGGCGCGGACGATGGTGGGGAGGTGCTCGTCGATGGGGAGCGGGGGCTTCACGGGGCGGTAGCCTACAGCGGTTTGTGGTTCGGATCGCCAAGTGTTTGGTAGGCTCCACCCATAAGGGGAACCGACATGCATCACTCTTCATCTTCCATCTTTGTGTCGATCCGTTGGATGGCCACAGCCCTCACCATGGCCCTCCTGCTGCTGTGGGGAGCCTCCACACCGCAGGCCGCCCACGCCCAAAATGGCGACCGGGCCATGTGGTACACCGGCAACGGCGGCTACAGCGCCAACATCAGCACCCTGGAGAACGCGCTGTACGCCGAGGGGTGTGTGGCCGTGGATCAGATCGGCTCCTTCCCGGCGTCGTTCACCGACTACCGGCTGGTGTTCCTGGCCGCCAACACCAACGGCTTCAGCAACGCCGAGATGGCCGATCTGGACGCCTATGTGAACGCCGGCGGATTGCTGGTGATGGTGGGGGACACGGCGTCTTATTACGGCGCCGCCCTGCAGACGTTCAACGACGTTCTGAGCTACATGGGCATGGGCACCACCTTCTCCGGCGGGACCTTCGACGGCGGGTGCGGCCAGCCCGCCACCGTCGTGGCCGGCCACTCCCTCAACGATGGCGTCACCGACCTCTACTACGCCTACTGCAGCGGGCTGACGATGGGACCCTACGGCTACGAACTGGGCATCGGCGTCTCCCTGGAGATCGTCCTGGGCGTCGAGGACAACGTGTTGATGAGCACGGATCTCAACTTCTTCGACGATGCCTGTAACGAGGTCATGTACAACACCACCTTCTTCGCCAACATGTGGACCAACTGGGGCGACATGGACGGGGACGGGTGGTCCACCGGCCAGGGGGACTGCAACGACAACGACCCGGCCATCTACCCGGGCGCCCCGGAGATCTGCAACGACGGCATCGACCAGAACTGCGACGGCGTCATCGACGAGACCACGGACAACGACGGGGACGGCTACTCCACCTGCGACCAGGACTGCGACGACACGGACCCCACCCGCTACCCCGGCGCTGTCGAGGTGTGCGACGGCCTGGACACGGACTGCGACTACGACATCGACGAGGACTTCGACGGGGACGGGGACGGCTACGTGGACGGCACCGATGTGGGCTGCCAGGCCGCCTACAGTGCCGGCGACCTTGACTGCGACGACACCGACGCCGCGGTCTACCCCGGCGCGGCTGAGCTGTGCAACGGCTACGACGACGACTGCGACGGCGCGGTGGACGAGGCCACCGACGACGACGGCGACGGCTACACGGTGTGCGCCGGCGATTGCGACGACAACAACGCCAACACCTACCCCTTCGCCCCGGAGATCTGCGACGAGGAGGACAACGACTGCGACGGCAACGTGCCGGCGGACGAGACCTGGGACGGGGACGGGGACGGCTACGTGGAGTGCCTGGATTGTGACGACGGATCCGCCTCGATCTACCCGGGCGCCGCCGAGATTTGCGACGCCATCGACAACAACTGCGACGGCCAGATCGACGAGGGCTTCGATGCCGACGGCGACGGCTACTCGTACTGCAACGACGACTGCGACGACGCCGACCCCAATACCCACCCCGGCGCCGCCGAGCTTTGTGACGAGCTGGACAACGACTGCGACGGCACCCTGGCCAGTTACGAGTTCGACATGGACGGGGACGAGTTCCTGGAGTGCGAGGAGTGCGACGACACCAACCCCAGCATCTACCCCGGCGCCGTGGAGATCTGCG
>CAZDDH010000040.1:0-49060 GCA_964504165.1 uncultured Rickettsiales bacterium
CCGTCCTCCACGGTGTCGTCGTCGTCCGCGGAGTCGTCGTCGTCCACGGTGTCGTCGTCGTCGCCGGTGTCGTCGTCGTCGCCGGTGGCGTCATCGTCGTCGTCGGTGGCCGTCTCCGGGCAGCCGAGCAGGAGCAGGCTGGTCATCAAGGTCAGCAACAGGAACATGAGCGAGTAGCGCATGGGACCCCCTTTGAATCGATGGGGGAGGGTATCAGGGATGGGTGGGGATCGTGAGGGGAAGGTAGCGTCAGCGCTGCAACGCTAGGGCAGGGTACCGATGATCACCCCGTCATTGGTGGCGTCGCCGTCGTTGATCAACGCCGCGACGTAGATCTCGGTGCCGGCATCGTCGAACACAACATCGACCATCGTCGGCATCGGGTAGCTCCCGGTCCAATCGCTCCAGGTCAACCCCGCATCCTGGGACATCAGCAGGCGGTACGGGCTGAACGTGATGGCCGCCACCATCTGGGGGTCAGCGCGGCTGAAGGCGAAGCGCTGGGCGCAGGTGGGCTCCACGAGGGACCAGGTGGTGCCGCCGTCCGTGGTGCGATAGATGCCCAGATCGTTGGAGGACAGCAGGATCTGGGAGTCCATCGGACTGATGGACACCGCGTAGACGCCATAGGCGGAGGGTAAATCGGGCGACGAGGTGGCCCAGGTGGCCCCGCCATCCACCGATTTGGTGACCTGGGAGGATCCGGCCACGTACACGATGTCCGGGAAGGTGTTGTTGATGGCGACCTCGGTCATCTCGTGATGGTGATAGTTGGTCAGTAAGGACCAGTTCTGGCCGCCGTCGGTGGATTTGAGGAGTTCGCCGTCCACGACATCGGACCACCCGGCGGCAAAGGCGATGGTGTCGTCCGAAGGGGCGAACTTGACGTCTTTGATGGCCCCGCCCTGCGACTCGTACGAATAGATATCGGTCACACCCCAGTCGTCCGAATACTCCATGTACCCCTTGAACCAGGCGTTCTCCCTCCCCGTGACGACGCGATCACCAGGCTGGTTGACGTTGGCGGACTGGGGGATGTAATCGATGGACCACACCGTGCGGCCGATGGAGCCGACATCATCGCGGGAGGTCCACACCTGAGTTCCCAGGTCGTAGTACTGGAATCCCTCGATGGTGCCCACGAAGAGGGTGTCGGTGCTGCCGTCGTAGTGCAGGCACGTCGGCAGCGCCCCGCCGGGCCCGATGGGGTTCCAGGTGATGGAGCCGGTGGTGTCGTCATCGTCCCCCGTATCGTCGTCTCCCGTGTCGTCGTCCCCGGTGTCGTCATCGTCGCCGGTGTCGTCATCCCCCGAGTCATCGTCCCCCGTGTCATCGTCTGCGGAGTCGTCATCCGGGGCCTGGTCCGTGTCGTCGTCCCCGGTGTCGTCGTCGTCATCGGGATCGTCGTAGTCGTCGTCGTCCTGGACCTGGTACTCGTCGGTCTGGCAGCCTCCCACGGCGACCATGATCACCATGCAGAGCAGGAAGATGAGCCAGTAGCGGGTTGATGTCATCGTTCGTTCCCCTTTGCCTTTGCCCCGGTTTCATACGAGGTCATGGCGTCAGGCCGTCCAAAGGTTCCCATTTATTGCGCTGCGCTCTTGTCCATCTCGGCCAGCATCCGCCGCGCCTCGACGGCGGCCCCGGTGCCGGCGTGATCCGCCACCGCCTGCTGGAGCGCCTCCCTGGCTTCGGTCTCGTGGCCCAGCTCCGTGTGTGACCGGGCCAGGCGCAGCAGCGCCTCGGCCGCCAGCGGCTCGGCGCCGCTCTGCTCCAGATAGCCGTCGAACAGGGCGGTGGCCTGGTCGTGCCGGGCCAGCTGCTCCTGGCACAAGGCCCCGGCGCGGAAGCGGGCGGCGTTGGCTTCCGGGCCGGGAGCGTGCTCGATGACCTGCTCGTAGGCCTCGACGGCCGCGGACCAGTCCCCCTGTTTGCGACGGCAATCGGCCAGCAGCGTCCAGGCCTGGTGGTCCCCGGGGACCGTGGCCAGGTGGGCTTCGATCTCCGAGGCCGCGCGGTCCAGATCGCCGCGGATGATGGCCTGCTGCCACGCCTCGATGGTGGGGACGGTGGCAGGTGCTCCGGCCGCGGGGAGCGTCCTCGGGGTCTCGACCTGGCGCAGCGCGATGGGCTGGGTATCCGGCTCGCGTGTCCGACTGCCAAACAGCGCCCGTTGGGCCTCGGAGAGGTCCCCTGTTTCCACGCTGCCGGCGGACCAGTACGCCGCGCCACCCGCGGAGACCTCCACCGGATCCCGATCCGGGCCCTCGAACTGGACCCGGCCCTCGAACACCGCGACATCGACGGCGTTTTGCAAACGAGTCACGGCGAAGCGGGTCCCCGTCACGGTGACGGTCTGCTGGCCGGCTGTCACGCGGAACCGCGGCCGGTCCAGACCCGGTTCGACGTCGCAGATCACGGTGCCTTGCAGGAGTTCGAGCCGCACACGGTCGGTGAACGCTTCCTCGACAGCGAGGCGCGTTCCTCCGGTCAAGGTCACCTGGTCCAGGCCGACTTTCAGGACCACCTCGCCATCCTCGATGGCCTCGAACGGGTCACCGGCGTTCCTGGCGACGGGCTGGGAGGCGCTGTCGGCACCGACGATGGCCACCTGGAGAGGGGTCGGCCCCTCATCGGCCACGACTGGAGGCGACAGCTCCGTCGGAGGATGAGCTTCACGAAGCAGGAACAACGCGCCGGCTGCCGCCAGCGCCAGGACGGCCGCTGCCGCCCAGACCAGTCGCGGGGAGATGGTGCGGGGCTGCCGTGCGTGGGCCCGTTCCTCCAGCCGGCGTCGCTGGGCCGGATCCCCTGCAGGCAGGAGCTCCTCCTCCGCCTGAGCCAAGGCGACGATCTCCGAGCGGATGGCCTCCCAGCTGGACACCAGCGCTCGGCAATCGCCGCAATCGTCCAGGTGACGCTCGAACCGGGCACGCCGGGCTTCGTCCAGATCGCCGTCCAGGTACGCGTCGCGCAGGTCGCAGGTGGTCATGTGGTCTCCTCCCCCAGTGTGGCCGCCCAACCCTCGGCCGAGACGCTGCGCAACAACCGCTGCCGCGCCCGGTGGAGGCGCGTACGCACGGTCCGCGGGCGGACGCCCAGGATCTGGGCGACCTCGTCCCCGCGGAAGCCCTCGACCACGTGCAGCAGCAACACGTCCCGTTGTGCCCGGGGCAGCAAGGCCAGTGCCTGGCGGACGGCCTCGCTGATTTCGGTCTCGCGGGCGGGCGAGGGGGTGCGTGCATGGGTGGGCGGCACATGAATCTCGGTGAGCTTGCGGTGCAGCCAGGTCTTGCGGCGCCAGGAGCGGGCGATGCGGACCGTGATGCCGTACAGCCAGGCCCTGAACCGCCCCTCTTCTCGATACCGCGTTGCCGCATCCGAGACCGCCAAGAACACCTCCTGCAGCTGCTCGTCCAGCTCGGCCTGGGGGATCTCCGGCGCAAAACGACGGATCCCCGTCCGCACCATCCTGTGGTGGCGCTCGTACAGCTCCCCGAGGGCCTCGGTGTTGCCCGAGGCCACAGCGGCGATGAGCTGCTCGTCAGTGCCGGAGTCGAGCATGCCTATCCGTTCGTCGAGTCATGGTGCGACGGTCCCCAGACGTTCCCACTTTTTTTCGGCGGCCTACTAGAGCCACACGACGCCCCCGATGGCGATGCATCCATCGACGTAGGGCGTCAGGAACAGCTGCGTGTCATCCGAGCTCCAGCGGAAGGACTTGCGCCGGGCGTGGAACCCGAACTCGGCGTTCAACACCAGGCCAAACCGGTCGGTGAGGTGCCACTGGACGGCGGCCCCCGCGGTGCTGCGGACGTTCCACCAGTGGTAGGGCTGGCTGGCGTGGGTGTCCGGGTGGACCGTGAGTTCGGCGTAGACCGCCTGGATCCCCAGCCGGGGCCCGGCCTGAATTCGGCCCGGGCCGAAGAAATAGCTGGCGCTCAGCCCGGGAGAGATACTCCAGCCGGTCACCGCCCCCCCGGATACGGCATCGCGCGGTCCGCTCTGGGCGCTGATCTCCAGCGCCAGGCTCAGGCCACCGACCGGCAGCAGGGCCGCCCCGAGCAGGCCACCGATGGCCGTCTGGCGGCCGTTGTGGCCCGCCACCCCGCCCGTCAACAGGGCTCTGGAAGCCAACGCCGCGATGGGGCGCCGGGCCGGGGACTCGCCGGCATAGAGGGCCGGCGGCGGGGCGGGATCCTCCACCGGGTCCAGATCCAACGCCAGCTCTTCGCGGACCATGGTGACCACCTCCGCCACCGCTGGCGGATGCGCCACCGAGCTCATCAGGTAGGCCTCCCCGAGCAGTTCCTGGGCCACCAGCGCCAGCCTGCGGTACGGATCCGAGTCACCAGGGGCTTCGACGATGCGCACCAGCGCCCGATCCGTGCTGAGCGCCACCAGGTGCAGCAGCGTCGTCCCCGCCTCGGTCTGCTCCAGCCACACGGTGGCGACGGCGCCCGCCTCTGCCGAACGGGGCCGGATCCATTCGAGCTGGTGGGAGAGGGCGGTGTGCAGGAACGATTCCTCGTCCATGGGCAGGGCCACCACGTCGAAACCGTCCAGCGCCAGCTGCAGCTGGGTGATGAACGGTCCGGTGCCCTCCTCGGTCGCCGCCTCTGGGGCCGCGGTGAGGACCAGGAGGACCGCGTGGTCCGGGGTGGGCGGCTCCTCGTCGTGGCCGCTGGCCCGCACCGGTCGGGGTGCCAGTGAGTGCACGACCACCAGCATCACGACAAAGAGCCCGCGGCGTGCATGGAGTGCCATGCCGTTCATCGTAGAGGATAACGAGGCCGAGGAAGCAACCTCTATAACGGCTGCTATGGATTGCCGTATTCGAGGGCCCAGAGGTTGAGGTAGGTGTTGAAGCAGCCGGCCGCCCCCGCCGAGTCCGTGATCCACTCGTAGTCGCCGAGGGGTTCAGGGGAATCGGCGACCCCGTCGAAGACCAGGAATTCGTGGCCCGAACCGGTGATGGTGCCGGAGATCACCGAATTGTCCCACTCCTCTTCGATGACCACCGGCGAGTCGAAGGTGACCTCGACGTGATCCAGCAGCCCCTGCAAGAAGAACCACGGCGCGTTGAAGGTGAAGATGTCGATGACGGCGGTGCCGGTCAACGTCGTCGGCAGGCTGTCACCAAACTGTACGTCGATGGGCGCATCGAAGGTCATCACCCAGCGGTCAAAATCGTTGTTGTTGTTCCAACCGGGGTGCTGCAACCGCATGTCCAGCAGGTGCATCGTCCCGTCGGCCTCGGTGTCGTTTTGGTTGTACGTCAGATAGATCAGGAAGGGGTCGTTGGCGGAGTCCCAGCCGACGCCGCAACCGATCTCTCCACCGGCGACCGCCGTGACCGTGTGCGGGGTTTCGTCGCACGCGAACGGGATCCCCGAGCATTCGATACAGGACTCCAGGAGCTCTTCTGTGTCGTCGTCTCCCGTGTCGTCATCGTCGCTCACGTCGTCGTCGTCTCCCGTGTCGTCATCGCCGGCCGTGTCATCGTCCCCCGCGGTCTCCGGATCCTCGTGAACACATCCGCCGAAAACCCAGGCCATCCAAGCTGCCAAAAAGAAGCATGGCCAGCTGGCCATGGCTCCCATCGATATCGCCTTCATGTCTCACTCCAGTGCACCCCTTTTTGTTCTTGCGGTTGTGAGGACATGGCCCCCCGGCCCCCGATCGTTCCGGATTATTTTGCGTCGGCGGTGGGCGGCTACGGGCGGCTGGCGTACCGGCGGCGCAATCGACCCACCTGGAACAGCAGGGCGCTGCCCCCGGTGACGGCCGTCACCGTCCCGAGGATGATCGCCATGCGGATCCAGTCCATGTCGTGGGCCATACGCAGGCGAACCAGCTCGACCGTCGTGCCCAGCCAGACCATGGCACCGACGACCAGCGCGCCTTGAGCGATGCGGGCCGCCCAGGGCTTGCGGAGCGCCAGCAAGACGGAGAGCGCCAAGCACAGCCCCACCAGCAGCAGGTTGCCATCCCGCAGGAAGTGCGCGGCCAGCAGCAAAAAGGACAGCATGACAGGGATCAGCAGCAGGAAACTCACGGTCACCTCAGTTTGCTGGAGTCTGTCTGGTTCTCTAGGTCCGACGGAACGCCGCGTCTACCGGCCCGTGGCCAGATGCTACACTCCGGGCATGCACGGGGGAGCCCCACGACTGCTTGCCGTTGCCTGCTTGACCGCGCTGATCGGCTGCGGTGAGCCGCTCGCCGGCGACGAGTACGCCCGCGCCGCCCTGGACGAGATGGGCATCATCAACGGCGAGCCCATCACCGCCGACGAGTGGCCGGCCACGGCGCAGGTCATCGTCCAGGGCACCATGCAGGGCCAGCCGGTGACCATGCCCATGTGCACGTCGACGCTTATCGCCCCGGACGTGATGTTGTCCGCCGGCCATTGTGTGGACGAGATGTCCATGGGCATCACCATCACCACGGTGTGCTTCACCTTCGAGGCGGACACCACCTACCTGAGCGACCCGCAGTACAACTACAATCCGCCTCTGCCCGACGACGCCGTGTGTTCCACGGGCTTCGTCCAGCACCCCCAGTTCGACATGAACACCTACCCCCCGGACGGGCTGAGCAACTGGTACGACCTTTCGCTGATCTTCCTGGACACGCCCATCACCGACCGCCCCCACTCCTACGTGCCCACCGCCGAGGAGGGGGAGCAGCTGGTGGAGCAGATGGAGGTGGACATCGCCGGCTACGGCATGCGCGACGCCAACGACGCCAATCAGGTCAACCTGCGGTACTGGGCCCACACCTTCATCAACGAGCTGGGGGAGTTCGAGCTGCAGGTGGGCAGCGATGCCTCCACGGGGCGCAAGTGTCACGGAGACTCCGGCGGCCCCACTTTCGTGGACGTGGAGACGGAGTTGGTGGAGGCCGAGCGGGTCATCGGCGTGACGTCGCGGGCCTACTCCGCGGGGGTGGACTGCGGCATGGGTGGCATCGACATGCGGGTGGACGCCTTCTACGACTGGATCGAGGAGGAGCTCATCGCCGCCTGCGACGCCGGCCTGCGCACCGAGTGCGATGACCCGGGCATCCCGCGCCCCGCCGAGCCCGAGCCCGAGCCGGAAGAGGAGGGCCCCCTGGGTGGCCCCAACGTCGGTGGCGGCTGCGGCGGCAACAGCCCGTTTTCCTTCGACAACAGCGTGGTGTTGGCGATGCTGGCGCTCGTCGTGGTGATGCGGCGCCGTGGCTGAGCGCCTGGTCGCCGTCGGGCTCCTGCTGTTGCTCGCCGGTTGCCCGGCGGGGGACGACGACACCGATATGTCGGACCACGCGGACGACGATGACACGGCCGGGGACGATGACACCGCTCCCGGTCTGGCGGATCCGGGTGACAGCTGCGCGGCGTGCTTCGATTCGGGCCGGGATCACGCCTGCCTACTCGACGTGGCCGGCTTCCCCGTTTGCTGGGGAAGCAACTCTCACGGTCAGCTCGACGCTCCGGACGATCCGCTGAGGTATCTCAGCGGCGGCAAATTCCACACGTGCGCGATCCGGATGTCGGACATCGCGGTGTGCTGGGGCAACGACGAGGCCGGCCAGGCATCGCCGCCCGAAGGCACCTTCTCGGTGGTGAGCGCTGGCTGGCATCACACCTGCGGCCTGCGCACGGACGGCACCATCGCCTGCTGGGGCGGGGGCGGCTTCGGCGAGGACTCGCCCCCCGCCGGCACCTTCACCCGCCTGCGCTGCGGCAACCACTTCTGCTGCGCCCTCGACGGCTCGGGCACGCCGAGCTGCTGGGGCGACGACGTCTACGGCCAGCTGCAGGTGCCCCCGGACCTGTCCCTGGTCTCCCTGGACGCCGGCGCCTTCCACACCTGCGGCCTGCGCGCCGATGGGACGCCCGTGTGCTGGGGCTTCGACGAGTACGACGTGGAGACCGAACCCGAGGCGCTATTCGTCCGCTCGGGCAGCGGCGGCAACAACCAGTGCGGGATCACCGAAGCGGGCGAGACCCTCTGCTGGGGCGCCAACTACATGGGCCAGTCCACCGCCCCCGCCGCCGAGTTCGAATGCCTCTCCGGCGGTTACGAGCACATGTGTGGCCTGACGGTGCTCGGTGAGATGGTGTGCTGGGGGGCGAACAACTATGGGCAGTGCGATACGCCGTAGCACATCGCCCCTGAACGGAGTTTCAGTTACACTCCCCGCCCACCGTATAGGCACCGGGTAGGGGAGAGCATGACTCAGCGGAAGAAACAAACGATCAGGATCGTCGTGACGGTCCTGATCGTTATTGTCGCGATACCCGTGGTTGTCGCGGTGATCATTGGCGTCTACAGCTCGATGCGGACGCGAGCGACGGTTGCGGAATACCGTGAGATCACCGAGCGCAACCAGCAGCGCACCTACGTACGGCCTGCCGATCCCCCTGGCTGGCAGCTCGAACCCGGGGAATCGGCCGGGCTGTACGAACAGATCTGGAACGACTGCACCGAGGACGCCCTGTGCAACACCAAGGCCACCAACGACCATCTCCGGGCGACCCTCAAGATGCTCGCCGGCGAGTCGTACGAAGGGGCTGTCGCCGCACTGGAGACTGGACCTCCCGAGGCCCTCGCCGCCGAGTGCATCGCCGCCGGCGTGCCCGAAGAGCCCCTCGACCCGGCCCTCGCGATGATGTCCGCAGAGGCCTGCCAGGCCCTCCTGGATATGCGCCCTGCGTTGGATTTGATGCGACAGGCGAGCCGACGTGAAAACAACCGCTCCCCGGTCAATATCTGGGATCCGTGGAGCTACCAACCGGACATCCAGGAGTCGCGTGACTTCGTGCCCTGGATGATCCTCGTCAAGCTGATGCTCATCGACGACCACATCGCCTATCTCCACGGGGACCGCCAGCAGCGGCTCGACGGCATCACGACCGCGCTGAGGGCTGGCTCGGACCTGGGCAACGGGCACGCGGCGATGGGCGCGCTGGTGGGCGCGCTAATCCGGTACATCACATTCCCGCGCCTCGACCACCTCATCTCCAGTGGCGAGCTGACCCCGTCGGAGATGCGGCAGCTGGCGGATGAGTTGGCGTACGTGCGGCGCCAGCCCCTCTCGGTGGAGCTGGCCTTCGAGGGGGAGTACCTGGTCTTGATGGACGTGATACTGAACGACCGCGGCATAGACTCCCCTGCCGTGTCGCAACAGTTCCCCAAGGGGCTCAACCAGCGCGTCTATCGCCTGCTGTGGCTCGGGCCGATTCGGAGCGCCTGGAACGATATCCTGGCCAACCGGGAACGTCCGTACGCGGAGCGGTGCCAGGCCTGGCGCGCGGTCGGTCACGACATCGCCCGAAACCTCGAGCCGTCGGCACCGATCCAGGCGCCGATGGCCTCCGATTTCCGGCTGACCATGTGCGACGCCCACCTCGCCATGGAGCGCCTGGCGCTCCTCGACGCCGCCCGCCTGGCGGAGGGCCATCCGCCGGCGGCGGATGCCATGGCCCTGGCTGCCCTCGAGCCGGGTCTGGACGTCATCGACCCGTTGACCGACGAACCGTTCGTGTTGACCCTCGACGGGGATCGGCGTATCTGGTCAAGCCGCTGCGCCGACCCGGTCTTCCGGGCGGAGCGCGGACTGGACGATCCGGACCTGGACAAGACCATCGAGAGATGGCACCAGCTGGAAGTCCCGACCCCGGCCGCGAGTGTCACCCCCGCGTCCGCCGAATAAGACATTCAGGCCCGGCGGACGATCCCCACCAGGCACCGCAGCGACCCCGTGTTCTCGTACAGATTGCCCACCCGCACCGGCTGGACGTCCAAGCCCTGGTCGGTGAAAGCCGCCGTGGCGAGAGCGTCGAGTTCTTCGATGCCATAGGTGGGCATGTAGATGCGGCGTTGGCCGCTGCGCGTTTCTACAATGGCGTTGTTGTAGGTGATATAGACCCGTGGCGAGGTGGTCAGCAACATGGGGATGCGCACCACTTCCAGATCGGCGTCTTCCATCGCCTGGAGGACGTAGCGGAAAGGTTCGTAGGGGGCCTCGGCGGTCTCGACCTCGACGGTTTGCTCCCCGGCCGGCAGAGCCTCGTAGAGCTGGCGCCCCATATCCGGATCGGCCACGGCCACCACGCCGTCCCCCAGGGGGGTGAGGAACATGCCGATATGATGGTCCGGTACGTCCCCAGGATCGACCCCCACCGGCAGCACCGGCTTGCCGAAGGTGGCGGCCATCTGCTCCAGCAGCGCCTCACGGTCTGCTGCCGAGGTGGGCTGGGAGCGGGCCACCATCGTGGAGGCGACATACACCCGGTCGCCGTCGGAGAGCAGGTCGCCGCCTTCGAAGGCGAAGGGCAGGGGCTGGCAGCGCACGCCGTCGATCTCCCGGCACAGCACCTCGGGGACCAGGCCGTCATTGCCGCGGATGGTGCCGGCGGCGGGGCGGTCCGGGGGCGTGGCGATGACCGGGGCGCCGTCGGCCTCCAGGGTGCCGAAGCGGTCCTTGGCCCAGGGGGTGACGGGGAAACCGGTCACCACGGGGTGCAGTCCAGGGTGGTCGGCGCCGCGGCGTTGCAGATCCTCACGCAGGCTGTCGAAGGCTGCCTGCTCCTCGACGACGATGTGCACGACCGTGGCCTGCGGCAGGGCAGCGAGCAGGTCGGCGATGGTCTCGACGGATTGCTCGTGGAAGGCGGGGTGGTACTGGATGTCTATCTCGGCCAGGGCGCCGTCCACGTCGTTGACCAGAGCCACCTGAGCCAGGGTGCGCTCGCCGGGTAGCCACGAGACCAGCGCGGTGAGCACCAGCCCGGAGGCCACGCCGGCGAACCCGAGCAGGCCCCTGTGTATCAGAGCGCGCATGGCTCAGTACGACGCCTGGACCATCTGCAGGTCCCCCAAGGCGTCCTGTTTGTTGTCCGCGACGGGGCTCAGCACGCTGCTGGCCAGCACGAGCTTCTGATCGTCCAGGCGCACATTGGTGAGCGGGGAGGGGAGGGTGGCACCCCAGCCTGCGTTTTCATCCAGCCCCTTGCGGGCCACGACCAGGCTCCACACGGGGTCACCCATCGGCATGCCCATGTCCAGCTGGTTCGCCGCCGAGTTAGGGGAAGCCGGCGCCGGTGCCCCCTCCAGCGGGATGGTCTTCTTGATCGTCGCCCCGGACGCTACCGTGAAGACGCACCGATCCCGCTTGATCTCCTCGGGCATGGACATCATGCGCGACATGGGGCTGGAGGCGGCGGTGTGGTAGGCCGCGTACTCGAAGTCCACCGCCATCTCCTCGCCGCCGGTATTGGTGGCGGTGAACACGGCGTAGACCAGGCCCCGATGGTGGACCAGCTCACCGCTCAGCTCCCCCCCGTCCACCAGCACCGTGCCGCTGGACGGCGCGATGGGCCGGGCCGATGTCCCGTCGGCGGTGGCGATGCGTCCGATGCCCGCATGGCCCAGGCAGACCGTGAGCGCCATGGCTGTTACAAAAAAACGTGCTTGATACATGATTCCCGTCCCTCCGGTTATGGCCAGCCCACGCTCGCGGAGCCGCTCCGCATCCCAGCTGGTACCTGGGTTCATTGAAGCACCGGATCGGGGGGTTGCGTGTAAAGGGTCTGTAACAGGGGAGGGGGATCAGGCGGGACGCATCACCGGGCCATGTGGTCGCGGGAGTACTCCTGCAGCCGGGTGGCGACCCGGTCGTCGCGGGTGGTGAAGCTGAAGCTCACGCCGTTGTCCAGCTGCTCGGTGACGATGACCACGCCGGGGAGCTCGAAGGGGGCCTGGTGGTGGAAGCCGCCACGGTGGGCCGGCACCTCCACGGCGGGGTCGGCGCCGGGCCCGAAGGGCTGATTGGCGGCGGCGTCGTGGAGCTCGGTGATCTTGTTTTTGGAGCGGGCGGTGTAGGTGAGCTTCACGCCGTCGCTCAGGTTGGTGACGGAGCAGGCGACGTGGCTGCCGGTGAGGACCGCCATCGCCGCGTCGTTGCCGGCGGAAGCGGTGCGGGGCTTGCGGGCGCCGTCGCCGTCCTCGGTCTTGTGCCGGGCGTACTCCTGCAGCTGCTTGACCACCTCGGCGTCCTTGGAGGTGAACTCGATGCGCACGCCGTCGTCCAGATTGGTGTTGCGGACCTCCACGTCCGGCCAGCCCCAGGGGCCGGAGTCGGTGTTCTGGCCGGCCCGGCCCGATCCGCCGGACTTGTGCGCGGCAAACCCCTGCAGGCTGCTCGCCTGCTCGCGATCGCTGGAGGTGTAGGTCAGGGCCATGCCGTCGTCCGTGTACTCGGCGGTTACCTCGACCCCTTCCTGGCGAAGAACGCCTCCCTTGCGCTGGCCCCTCCCGCCGCCGCCGCCGCCCCGCCGCGGGGGGCCATTGTTCACGCCCGCGACCGTGTCCGGAGCCACGGCCGTTTCCACGGGCGCATCGACCTCCTCGGGGCAGCCCGACAGGACCAGGCCGAAGGCGGCCCCCAGCAGGGCGTGGACAAAAAGCGGAAGGTGTCTGTCGAGCATCCCGAACCTCCTCGCGCGGGCTGGCGCGGACCATCCATGGTACACCGGCGGCCGGGCCACCGATCCCTTCGACGGCCCGCCGGCCGTTCTATTCGTCGGGGAACACCAGCGGCTGGCCGGTCTCCAGAAGTGTCTTGAGCCCACTGAGGATGGGCGGCCACCCCTCCAACGTGTCGCGGTAGGTCGTCGTCTCGCCCCCGAAGCCCTCGTGGGTGACCGTCAGCTTGACCATCTCCCCCACCGGATCGATGGCATAGCGGACCCGCGTGTGGGGATCGTCGTTCGACATGAAGCGGAAGGTGTACCCCAGGCGGCGGGGGGGCTCGATCTCGAAGATCTCCCCGGATACGGCCACGCGGGTCGAGTCCCCGTCCGGGAGCCTGTACTCGATGGTGGAGCCCATGGTCAGCTGGGACTGGAAATCGGTGCCGTGGAAGTACTGGCGGGTCAGCTCGGGTTCGGTCAGCGCCTGCCAGAGTTTTTCGGCGGTGGTGCGGATGTAGACCACGTAAACCTGGTCGGGGGTGCTCATGGTGGATTCTCCTTGTTCGAGTTGGGCCTTGAACTGGGTGAGGGAGGATGCCCAGTGGGCGCTGAAGCTGGACATCCAGCGGTCGTGGACGGTCTGGATCGGGATGGCGTTGAGGAACAGCTGCCGGGAGCGCCCCTCCCGCCGCGAGACGACGAGGTTGGCCCCTTCGAGGACGCGCAGGTGCTTCATCACGGCGAAGCGACTGAAGGAGAAGTGCTCCGTCAGGTCCGCGACGTTCAGCCCCGGCTGGGCCTTGAGCAGGTCCAGGATCTGGCGGCGGCTGGGATCGGCCAGCGCCTTGAAGATGGGGTCCATGTTTTCGTCGGTTGTCATCGCCTGTCCTTGTGTGACCTTTTGGTCACTATAGTCTTCGTCTCGTCTGGGTCAAGCGTAAAGTGACCATATGGTCACATGTAACCATCCGCGCGCCGGCTGCCGGTTGTGGTACACCCCCCGTCGGGAGGAGGCGACATGACAACCGAAGCCACGATCCTGGAACGATTCGGCGAATGGGCCGCGGGCTTGACCCTGGACGACATCCCCCCCCGGGTCGTGGACAAGATCCGGCTGCAGATGGTCACGAGCGTGTCGGCGTCGGCCAGCGCCCCCTGGCATGAGCCCGCCCGGCGGGTGCTGGACGCCCGCCGGAGCGAGGGGACGTCCGTCGTGTTTGCCACCGGGGATCGCCTGGCGCCCCAGGACGCCGCCTTCACCAACGCGGCCTTCGCCATGGCGCTGGACTACGACGACTACCTGCTCAGCGGCCACACCGGCTACAGCGCCGTGCTCACCCCGCTGGCCTTTGCCACTGGCGTGGACCAGGTGGTGGTGGCCGCCGCCGTGGCCAACGAGCTGATGGGCCGGCTGTCCACGGCCAGCTTGCTGGGCCCCCTCAACGGCCAGATGAGTTCGTACATTCACAACGCCGGCGCCGCCGCCTCTACCGCCTCGGTGCTGGGCCTCCCTCCGTCGCAGATGACCGCCGCCGTGGCGCTTGCGCTGTACCAGCCCAACTACTGCCTGGCGCCGGGTTTCTGGAACGAGGACGCCAAGACGGTCACCGCGTCGATGCCGCTGGCCCAGGGCATCCGCGCGGCCGAACTGGCTGCGGCCGGGCTGGGGGGGCCCGCCGATCTGATGGAGCACCCGCTGGGATTCCCGACCACCTTCGCCTTCGCGCCCTTCCCGGGGCTGTTCGACGGCCTGGGGAGCGTCTGGTTTTCCGATACGTTGTGCTACAAGCGCTACCCGGGCACCTCGTACATCAGCGCTGCGGTCGAAGGGGCGCTGGCGGCCGGTGGCGCCCGCCCCCACGATGTGGCCGATATCCAGTCCGTCCGCGTGGAGACCACCTTCCTGTCCTCCACGCTGGACAGCATCGGCGCCGCGGCCATCGCCCGCACCCCTCTGGACGCCAACGCGGTGAACTTCTCGGTGCGCCTGTCGGTGGCGGCAGCGCTACGGTTCGGCGACATCACACCCGACCGGATCCGGCCGGAGCGACTGGCCGAGGAGGAGGGGGCCATCCGCGCCATCGCCCGCCGGGTGGAGGTGGTGCACGACTGGGCGCAGACGGCGCGGATGATGTCCGAGTCCCCGCTGGGCACAGCCATGCTCGCCCACCTCTCCCCCGCGGCCGCCGCTCGCCTGGTCCTCCACGGCCGTCGGCTGAACCGCGCCTCTGCCTCTGCCGGCCGTAATCGCAGCCGCTACCGGGGCCTGTTGCGGGTGGTGCCGTCCCTGGCGCGCCAGCTGGCGAGCGCACCCTTCACGCCGGTGTCCGCCAGCCGCTTCGACCCCGAGTCCTTCCGCATGCTGCAGTCCGCCCGCGTCCGCCTCGAGACGCCGGCGGGAGACCGCTCGGAGTTCATCGAGATCCCGGTGGGCGCCTGCGGCCGCGATCCGGGGGAGGCCCGTGAACTCGTGCTCTGGCGATGCCAGCTGGCCTTCGGTGACCTGGGCCTTCCCATCACCCGGCTGCTGCTGGAGCCCGGGCATGACGTCGGGAGCCTGAACCGCCTGATCGAGGGCAGTCAAACGCCGGGGCTGTGCTAGAATCCGCGCGTTATCCAGGAGATCCATGTCTTCCAGATTCCTCGCCCTGTTGTGCTGCCTCGCGGTGGTCAGTTGCGACCAGAGTCCGCCCGATGACGACACCACCGGGGACGACGACGCCACCGGGGACGACGACTCGGGGGGCTACGGCCCGGACGGCTGCATCGAGACCGCCGTTGGCGTGACACCTTTCGTGGAGGTGACGGCGGAGGTTTCCGAGCAGATACCGCTGGTGCTCAAGGTGAAGTGGCAGACCGATCAGGAGGGTACGAACAGCGTGCGGTTTGGTGAATCTGCGGACGACCTGGCCACGGAGTCCATCGTGGAAGGGGGCTATGCCACAGGCTACTTCTCGACTCTTAAAGGACTGCATGCCAGCACCGAAATCCACTACCGGGTGTTCGTCGAGATCGGTGACGAGCTGATCTGCACACCGGATCTGACGGCCACCACCGGTCCCCTGGCTCCGGGCTTGCCCTCCATTACCCTGTCGGTCGTCGATACGGAACAGGCCGCCGGCGGATACACGATTACTCCGATCTTCACGGACGGCAGCGTCTACATCGTGATCCTGGACCAGGACGGGGAGTATGTCTGGTTCTGGGATCACGACCCCTTTCCCTCGTTGCTGGCGTCGCTGTCCATGGATCGACGATCCGTGTTGATGTCCAAGGACACCTTCTTGCCCGAGGCCAAGATCCACAAGATCCTCTTCGAAGGCGATGTCCGGGAGGTCGATGCACCCTACATGGGGTACGATTTTGTCGAGATCGAACCGGGGCACTACGGGTACTTGGGTGGCGAGGTACGTACGATCGACGGGCAGGATATCTACGGCGACACCATCGTCGAGGTATGGGAGGACGGCACGATCGAGACGATCTGGCGCATGATGGACGACATCCCGCCGGTCCCCGACGTCATCTACCCCGAGTTGATGGGCCAGTACCCCGGCGTGGCGTTCTACACGCACGTCAACAGCATCTCGTACGACCCGAACTCGGATACCTATCTGATCGTCCACGGCCGGGCCGAAACGATCCAGATCCCCGATATGATCGCCTGCGTCGATCGGCCAACCGGGGAGCTGCTGTGGACCCTGTCGGCCACGGCCGGGGATTTCACCTACGAAGAGGATATCCCCCTGGTGGGCTGGCCCCACAGCAGTCGCATGGAGCCGGACGGAACCTTGCTCGTGTTCAACCGGTACTCTCCCATCGGTGACTACTGTTCCGAGGTCACGCAGATCGAGCTGGACGAGGCCAACGGGACGGCCGCCCGCGTCTGGTCCTACGCCGCCGATCCGTGCCTGCACGCCACCTTCTTGGGGAACGCACGGCGCCTGTGGAACGGCAATGTCGTGGCGAATTACGCGGCCTCCGGGCAGATCGACGAGGTGACCCCGGACGGCGAGCTGGTCTGGCGACTCAACCTCGCTCTGGGCGCCGGGTTCGGACAGGGGGAACGTGCCGAGAGTTTGTATTAGAGGCCTATGGCTCGCCGTGGGAGGAGTGATGCTCCTCGCTGCCTGTACGGGTGGCGCTGACGGCGATGATGACGACACCGCGGTTGTCGAGCGGTATGCCGAGCTCACCGACGATCACAACTTCGGCTACTCATCCGACCTCCAGGTCGGCACCGCGATCCTGGCCGAGTACGCGGACTCTCAGATCTGCTGGGACGAGCTCACCGAGGACACCTTTGGCCGGGCCGTCGATCCACTGACCGACGTGACGTCGGTGATCTTGCTGAACTTCCCGCTGCTCTCACCCGACGACGTCCGCACCGGCCTGCTCACCGACACCCTCAACCAGTCGGACATCGGCATTTACCTGACCTGCGAGCCGGAGAACGCCTGCTGCACGCTGAGCGATTTCGGACTGATGGGCAGCGAACCCAACGTCCAGGACTACTTCGAGGAGGGGACGGGGACCTGGCTGGTCATCCTGTCCAGCGAAGGGAGCCTGGGCGGCGTGGCCTTCCTCTTCATCGAACCGGATACCCAGAGCGCCGCCGCCGCCGCCCAGATCGTCAACGGGACCAGCTCGCTGACCCTGGACGTCGATCTGCAGAGCCTGACCCAGGTGCCGGCCCCCGCCGACGGGGATCTGGAGCTGGACTGGAGCGGGCTGACCACGGACGGGCTGGGCAACGGCCTGGATCTGTACAAGCTCGACCGCTTGCAGGTGGGACGATATGCGCTGGATGTCACCGATATCGAGGCACAGTTCTACGATATCGATCCCATCGCCGAGCAGATGTGGACGCTGGACGTGACGGGGATCCGTACGGCCCACATGAGCGCCTTGGCGGATGCCGAGTCGCAGCCGTTCGGCACCTTCGAGTCCGACGGCCTCTGGCTGATGGCGCTGGTGTGTACCACCTGCAACAACCCCATGCCCCGGTTCGTCACGGTCCTGTCGGTGGCCCCCTGATCAGACCTTCCCGGTCATCATCTTGAGCAGCTTGGGGTGCTTGACGAAGTCCCACGCGTGGCGGGCCATCAGCTTGGAGAACATCCAGCCCTGCTGCACGGGGCTGCCGAACAGCAAGGTGGGGTAGTTGGCGTCCTTCATCACCTGGAAGTAGTGGACCATGTCCTCCTCGCTGACGTGCATCGGCATGGCCTTGATGCGGCCGTTCATCTCGGTGACTTTGACCAGATCGTCGGTGATGAACTCGGCGGCTGGCTGGAGGGCGGCGGCGGAGACGTCGTCCCCGGCAACGGCATCGTGGATCACTCGCCCGGTGAGCACACCGTGGGTGAGCGCTGGCACGTTGCCCAACTCCCCACCCCCGACGAAGGCATCGCCGATGGACACCAGGCCATCGCGCACGATGTCGCGGTTGGTGGCGTGGAAGACGGCCCGGCAGCCGTTGATCATCTGCGGCCGCTGGCCCTCGAGGGCATCGCCGAGGATCTCACGCACGCGCGGATCGTTGGCGATGAAGTGCTTCAGATAGTGATCGATGGGCCGGGGCGCCTTGTAGTGCTTCTTCTTGGACAGCAGGACGATCAGCACGTGGATGTTGTCTGCCACGCCGATACCGGCCATCGCCGGCGGCATGTCCGGCTCCTGCTGCAGCCCCCCCTCCATGTAGAACAACCCCTTGGGCACGCCGGGGGGCAGCTCGTAGTCGTAGGCCAGGATCGTGGCGTGAGCCAGGGTCTCCTTGAGGGTCGGGAGCCCGGCCTTCTTGCTCATCTTGCCCTGGATGCCGTCGGCGGCGACCACCACCCGGGCCCCCAGGGTCCGCCCGTCGTCCAGCTCGACCCCGGCGAAGGCGTCGCCCTCCCGGACGTAGTCCACGACCTTGGCGTTGAACCACACGGTGGCCCCGACCCGCTCGGCCTCCTCCACGAGGGCCCGCACGAAGCGGTCCTTGCCGGCGACCCAGCCCGGCTTGACGCCGGCGGGGAACTCGTCCCCGGTGGCCATTCCCTGCGGCCCCATCACCCCCAGGCGGTCCACCTGGGCCAGCCCGGCGAAGGCCGGTAGCGACAGATCCAGAGCGGGGATGCGCAGCTCGTCCTCGACGACCTCCACCGCCGGCTGCCCCGGCATGTTCAGCAAGATGCCCCCGTCGGTGTGATGGCTGATCCGGCGGCTAGGCAGCCGCTCGCAGACGCACACCGACAGCCCCTGGCGCGCGCACTCGATGGCAGCCCCCAGCCCAGCGGGCCCTGCGCCGATGACGACCACGTCGTAGCTCGCCGCCAGCGCGGGCTCCGGCTCGATGTGGGGCTCCTCGGCGAACCCCTCGGCCCGCAACACCCGGATGGCGTGGGTGTGGCACTCGTCCTCGCAGCCGAAGCAGCCCATGCAGCGCGGCTCATCGTCGACGATCACCGAATCTTCACCGGTGGACAGGATCATCTGAGGGCAGATGCGGGCGCACATGCCGCAGGCATCACAGCGGCCGTGGTCGATACGCAGCTTCATCGTCGAACCTCCCCGGAGCCGGCGTGGTCACCGGCACGGCGAGACTCTATCAAACACTCCCGTCGGCGGCCTGCTTGACCATGGCCGCCAGACGTTCGTAGGGCTGGCAGCCGACGATGCGCTGCCCCCCGACGATGAACGTCGGGATGCTGGTGACATGGGCCTCCGTGGCCTCCAGGCGCAAGGCATCGACCCGGCCCAGGTAGGCGGGGTCGTCCGCGGCGGCGACGACGGCGTCCGGTTCCAGCCGTGCCCGCCGGGCCATCGCCGCGAGGGTATCGCTGGCCTCGATGTCCCGGCCATCCACCCAGTGGGCGTCCATGGCGGCGTGCCAGAACTCGGTGAGCTTGCCCTGCTGGCGAGCGAACTCGGCGGCCGCGAGGGTGCGCCTGGTGTTGGGGATGCGGTCGGGGAAGGCCATGGCGGTGACGCCGAATCGGGAAGCAAAGCCGAGCGTGGATTCGCGGATGGCGTCCAGATCGGCCTCCGGGAACGCCTCGGCGACGGTCTGGCCGCCCACCGGGACCTCCGGGTGGAGCTCGAAGCCCCGCAGATCCACGCGGATATCAAATTCCTCTTGCAGCCTGACCAGGCTGCTGCGCTCGGCGACGAAGCAAAACGGTCAGCCGTAGTCGGTGTAGAGCTTGAGCTCGATCATGGTCCTCACCTCCGTGCCATCGGTTCACCTCTGTGGCACCGTTGGAGTTTAATCATTAGATCCACGAGCGCACGCCCGGATCGGGCTTGACCCCCCCCGAGGCAACCCCAATCATGGGCGGCCTGGAGTCGCGATGGCGTCGAAGAAGGTCTACATCAAGAACCTGGGATGCACCCGGCGGGGGCTCGACGCTACCCGTCTGGACCGCTATTTCCGGGTCAACGGATGTGAGGTCACCCGTCACCCCGAGCGGGCCGACTTCCTGGTGCTGACCACCTGCGGGTTCTACAAGCCGCGGGAGGAGCTGAGCCTGGATGCGGTGACGGAGATGCAGCAGTACGACGGCGAGCTGATCGTGCTGGGCTGCCTGCCATCCACCGATCCCGAGGGCCTGGAGAAGCGCTTCGACGGCAAGGCGTTGCCCCCCAAGCGTTTTGATGAGATCGACGGGTTCTTCCCCGACTTCAAGGTGCCCTTCGCCGACGTGGAGGATGGCCATTTCGAGCACAGCCGGGACCGCATCTCCGACAAGGTGGAGAGGGTCGCTGCCAAGGTGCGCAACGAGTTTTCCCTGTCCACGAGCTACGCCTCCCGCGTGGCCCGCGCGTCCAAGCGCGGCCTGGCCCGCACCTTGGGGCTGGACAAGGGCCAGGCCCGTCTGCGGGTCGCCCACGGCTGCCTGGGCAGCTGTAGCTATTGCGTGATCCGTAACGCCACCGGCGAGCTACGCAGCAAGCCGCTGGCCCAGCTGCGGGGTGAATACGAGAGACTACTTGCCGAAGGTCTGCGTTCCTTTGCCTTTGACGGCGAGGACACCGGCGCCTACGGGCTGGACATCGGTCTCACCTTCGCGTCGCTGCTGGACGAGCTGAGCACCGTGGACCGGGGTGAGGACGTGGAGTGGGTGCTCCACACCATGAACCCCCGCTGGATCATCGGGTACCGGGTGGGCCTGGAACCGTTCATCGCAGCGGGCAAGCTGAGCTCCATGGAGGTGGACATCCAGACCGGCAGCGCCTCGGTGTTGCGGGCCATGAACCGGCCCTACGATCTGGACGAGCTGGCGGACACGCTGGCGTCCTTCAAGCGCGCCAACGCGCGGCTCAATATCTATGCCCAGTTCATCGTGGGATTCCCCGGTGAGACCGAGCGGGACGTGCAACGGACCATCGATTACATCCGCCGCATCGATCTCGATGCCATCTCCATCTTCCGCTACGACGACATGCCGGGGACCCCGGCCTCCGAATTGCCGGACAAGGTCCCACACGACGTCCGGGAACAGCGGTACCAGCAGTTGCGGGAGATCCTCGATGGGCGGCTGTATCATTTCTAGTTTTGCGGCAATATTGGCGCATTTTCCCGTCCCTGAATAGGAGACTGTTCGGTTCAAACTGTGAAACAATAAGTGTTGTCTACCGACGTTTCGAAGGGGAAACCCGGGGGCTGTTCACAGGAAGTGGAACGGCTTAACGAGGGGAACACACATGCCAGATTTGGAGCACCGGGGAGAGAAATACTCCATCCGCTGGGATGCTCGACAGCGCATATTGATGACGGAATTCTGGGGGGCCCACACCAAGGCGGATGCCGGGGATTACCGCGATCAGTTCATCCGGATCTCCGAGCAGATCTCGGAACCCGGGGCACTCAGCATCCTCGCGGACACCACCCGGCAGGAGAGCTCCGACTCGGAGGCCAAGGAGATCTATACCGAGGTGTCCAAGCACCCGCGTTCCGGGAATTCGGCCGTCGTCTGTACCAGCGTGGCCATCCGCCTGGTGGCCACCACGATCTCGCTGCTGACCTGGCGGCACAACATCAAGATCGTCGCCAACCGTGAAGAGGGGATGGCGTGGCTGAAGCACAAGCGGGATTCGTAGGCGGGGCTGGCCTCAAATGGTAGGAGCGCCGAGGTCCGTGATCCTGTTCTTGTGCAAGTGCGGGCCCAACATGACCGAGGACCTCGACTTCGAAGAACTCCAGAAGTGGGCCGAAGGCCTGGAGGAGTTCGGAGCCGTGCACGTCCACGAGTTGCTCTGCACGCCCCAGGGCCAGGCGGCCTACAAGGAGCTCCTCGAAGGCCAGGACGTGGACGTGGTCGTGGCGGGTTGCTCGCCCAAGATGCACGAGAAGACCTTCCAGACGCTGAACGAGGAGCTGGGCTTGAATCTGGCCCAGGTCCAGATGGCCAACATCCGCGAGCAATGCGCATGGGTCACCGCTGGGGTGGACGAGGCGACGACCAAGGCCAAGGCGCTCATCTATGCCGCGAAGCTCCGCGTGAGTGAGGCCGAACCCCTGGAGCGCCGCACCCTGGAGGTCAACACCGGCGTGGTGGTCATTGGCGGTGGAATGGCCGGGGTCGAGGCGGCGCTGACCGCCGCCAACGCCGGCCGCAAGGTCACCCTCATCGACCGGGAGATATCCATCGGCGGCGCGGTGATCAAGTACGAGGAAGTAGGGCCCACCATGGAGTGTGGCCCTTGTGTGATCGCGCCGCCCCTCTCCAACGCCCGGGACCACCCCAACATCGATATCATCACCGGCGCCGACGTGACCGAGGTGCTGGGTTCCCTGGGCAACTTCACGGTCAAAGCCCATCAACGGGCGCGCTACGTGGACGATAGCTGCATCTCCTGTGAGGCCTGTTTCGAGGTCTGCCCGGTGGACGTGAAAAGCGGTTTCCAGCATGGCCTGGGCACGCACAAGGCCATCTACACGCATTTTGCGGGCTCGGTCCCGCTGGCTGCGGCCATCGACGCGGACCGTTGCTTGCAGTTCGTCGATGGCTCCTGCGACGCCTGCGTGGCGGCCTGCCCCTTCGGATCGATCCAGTTCGGGGACCAGGCCAGTGACCACGAGATCCGTTGCGGCGCAATCATCGTCGCGACGGGCTTCGAGCCCGGCGAGGTGACCTCGGTTACCGGGTTGGCCGAGGGGCGCCTGGACAACGTCTATTCCCTGTCCGATTTCGAGCGCATCGTGTCCTCCAACGGCCCCTGCGACAGGCAGATCCTCTGCGCAGACGGGACGCCTCCGTCCTCCATCGCCATCGTCCACTGTGCCGGCTCGCGGCGGGAAGACGGCGTGCCGTATTGCTCGGGGATCTGTTGTACCAACGCGGTCAAGGCGGCGGTGATGGCCCACGAACTGCTACCGGACGTCGAGTTGACTTGCCTGTACCGGGACCTGGTCTTTGCCGGACCCCAAGCCCAGGGGCAGTACGAGGAGGCCCGCGCCGTGGGGGTCCGATTCCAGCGCTGTGAGGAGCTGCTGGACGTGCGCGTCGAACCCACCGAGGGCGGGGTACAGGTGCGCGCTGGCGGCCAGCCGGTCCTCTCGGCGGACATGGTGTTGCTCTCCAACGGCCTGCGGCCGGCATTCGGTACGGCCACGCTGGCCGGGATGCTCCACGCCGAGCTGCGCCCCGATGGGTACTTCCGCGCCGACAACGATCTGCTCCACGATACCGGGACCTCCATCCCCGGGGTCTACGTCGCCGGGTGCGCCGCGGGCCCCTGCGGGCTGAGCACCGCCGTCACCCGGGGCCGCGCAGCCGCCGGCGATGTGCTGAGCAAGCTGTGCGAGGGCGCCGAAATCGAGCTGGAGCCCCACACCGCCGACATCGACGAGGCCCTGTGCGCCGGGTGCAGGCTGTGCACCACAGTCTGCCCCTACCGGGCGATCTCATACGATTCCGAGGGCGGCATCTCGCGGGTGAACGAGGCCATCTGCCGCGGCTGTGGGACCTGCGCCTCCAGCTGCCCCAGCGGCGCCGCCCGGGCCAAGCACTTCAGCGACGCCCAGCTCCTCGCGGAGATCAAAGGGGTCACCCGTGTCTGAGCCCGGGCCCCGCATCGTGGCCTTCGCGTGCAACTGGTGTTCCTACATGGGCGCCGACAACGCCGGTGGCCAGCGGCTGGAGTACGCCCCGGAGGTCCGGCTGGTCCGGGTGATGTGCAGCGGCCGGGTCGATCCCCGATTGGTGCTGGCGGCGTTCGACAACGGCGCTGACGGCGTGATGATCCTGGGGTGTCACCCCGGGGAGTGCCACTATCGCAACGGGAACGTCACGGCGATGCGGCGCCACGTGCTGCTGGAGAGGACCCTGACGCAGATGGGCTTGGAGCCGGAACGCCTGCGGCTGGACTGGGTCGGTGCATCACAGAGCGACCGGTTCCTTCGCCTGGCCAACGAGATGGTCCAGTCCATCGAGCGGCTGGGGCCGCTCCCCAGGCGGGGGAAAGATCTCGGGGAGGGCGCCCGATGAGCAAGCCCAAGATCGCGTTCCACCGCTGCGTTTCCTGCGGCGGTTGCGAGATGGCCCTCCTGGACCTGTTCGAAGACCGCCCGGATTGGCTCGAGGCCATGGATATCGTGCGTTGGCCCGTCACCGCAGTTTCCACCATCGACGGTGTGGAGGAGCTGCCGGACCGGGGCATTGCCGTGTCGTTCATCAACGGCGCCATCCGCACCGAGGCGCAGGCACAGATGGCCCAGCTCCTGCGGCGGAAGTCTGACCTAGTGGTGGCCCTGGGCGCCTGCGCGGTCTCGGGGGGCATCCCCGCCCTGGCCAACCTGACCCCCCGCGAGGAGAGCCCGGCGCCGGGCGTCTACGCGCGGGTTCACAAGCTCGACGATGTCATCGGTGTGGACTACTACCTGCCCGGTTGCGCGCCCCCGGTGCCGCTGGTGGCGGGGGCCGTCCAGGCCATCCTCGACGGTGAGCTACCCGAACGCGGAGCGGTGCTCGCTCCCAACAAGGCGCTGTGTGCGTCCTGTCCCCTCAACGGCTCCAAGCCCGACGATGTCCGCGTCGAGAAGCTGCGGCGCCCGGTCGAGGTGGCGCTGGATCCGCGGCGTTGTTTCTTGCTCCAGGGCGTGCTCTGCATGGGGCCGGCCACCCGCGACGGGTGCGGCGTGGCCTGCGTCGAGGGCAACATGCCCTGCACCGGTTGCCTGGGCCCGACGGACAACGCCGGGGATCAGGGGGCGGCCATGCTCGGAGCCCTGGGCGGGATCGTGGACGGCGACACCCCCGAGGAGTTCGGGGAGAATACTCGCGCGCTGGTCGATCCGGCGGGCAGCCTGTACCGCTATACCCTGTCTGCCTTCCCGCTCAAGCTGATCCCCGGTGGCCGGGACTGATGTCCCGCTCCATCAACACCGTCTAGCCCGCTCACCTGTGGCCGGCGAGGAATCTCAGGATCCGCGTGTTCTCTCCTTCGCTGATATCGGACAGGACCTTACCCATCAGGGAGTGGAGGCTGCGCCGCTGCAGGGGTAGGGCCCGCGCCCGCATCGCCGAATAGGCCAGCGATCGCATCCCCGAGCGTTTCAGACGATCACTGGTGAGCCAGTCCACCGTGCCCGGTGAGAGCGTGGAGCCGTTGATCGCGTAGAGGTTGGACAGGGCGAACAGCCGGTTCATGTAGGTGTCGCTGAAGTTGTAGATGTCCTTGCGGTAGACGTCGTTGAGGACATCCATCGGTTTGCCTTCGGCCACCGCCCGTTGGTACAGGCCGGTGCCCGGGAAGACGGTCAGCGACAGCAGGCACAGCCGGTAGGGCGCCGGCAGCTGGGTCAGCAGCTTGAGCGTGTCGATGCGGTCCTGGTCGTCCTCCCAGGGGTTGTCGATGATCAGGTCGTACTGGGGCAGCTTGATCTCATCCCGGAAGCGGTGGAAGTGGTGGGCGGCCTCGATGACGTGCTCGTTGGTATGGGGCCGGTTGAACAGCTTCTGGGTGCGCTTCGAGCCGGTCTGGATCCCCATGCGCAGGTCGAACATGCCGGCGCGCACCAGGGCCTCCACCTTGGCTTCGGTGGTGGCCGCCGGGGAGATGCTGACGACGGTCAGTGGCAGCCCTACCTGGCGACGGTACTGCTCGGCGTACTCCTGGATCAGGCCCAGGGGCAGGGAGAAGAACGACTCGTCCTGGAAGATCACCTGGTTGATGAACGGCATCTGACGGCGGCCGTAGGTGATCTCGTCGACGACATTTTGGATGCTGCGCCGTCTCACCCGCGTGGGGTGCACCGGGAAACATTGCTTCATGGCGCTGGAGCAGCAGTAGGCGCAGTCACAGGGGCAGCCCCGGCTGGGGATCGTCAGGTAGACGCGGCCCTTGATCCACTTGACCGCCTTCAGATCCAGCGGCCGGAAACGGCCCCCCAGGTAGTGGTACTGGTGGTCGAAGTCGTAGTCGGGGAAGGGGAGGGAGTCCAGGTCCTCCACCGCCGGCCGCCCGGGGTTCCGCACGACGCCATCGGGGGTTCGGAACCAGATGCCTCGCACGTCGGCCAGCGAACGGCCCCGCTGCAGGGCGTCGGCCAGGTCGGGGAAGTTCTCCTCCGCCTCACCGATGCACAGGATGTCCGCATCCTCGATGCTCTGTTCGGGGAGCAAGGTGGGGTGGGCCCCGCCCCACACCACGGGCATGGAGTGGTGCTCGTGGATCCAGCGGGTGATCTGGACGGCGTTCTCCCAGAAGTTGGACATCACCGAGATGCCCACCAGATCGCAGCCCTCCACCTGGCGCGACAGGGCCACGAGGGCCTTGTCGTCGTGGTGGTGGTGGTAGCCGCCGGGCATGATCAGCAGCCGCACCCGGTGCCCGGCCCGCAGCAGGCAGGCGGACAACAGCCGGACGCCGTAGTCGCCGAGGTCGGGGTAGGGGGATATCAGGGCAATGTTCATTCGGTTATCCGCTACGTTCCACGTCCGGCCCGGACTCTAGGCTCTTCAGAATGTCTGATCAAACATCATGTAGAACCCCCAGCCGGGAGGCTGGGCGACAGAACCATCGTCCCGGCGCACGGCGTCGGGGGCCACGGCGGCGTCGATGCGGGCCACGAACGCCTCGGACCACACAAAATGCAGGCCCATTCCGACCCCCGGATGGAACGGCAATGCCGGGGCGTCCGCGGTGGCCGACTCGCCCGCCCCCCACACCGCGCAGACATCCGCGAACGGCACCACCTGGATCCGCATGGGAGCCTTGAGCAGGGGGAAGCGCACCACGTCCAGGCGCCACTCCAGGTTGGCCACCGCCCGGCCGGGGGCCCGCCAGCGGCCAAAGGGGACCCCCCGCACGGTCTCGTGGCCGCCCACGCCCAGGATGGGCACCGAGCCCCCCCAGCGCACCAGTTCGTAGAACGGAACGTCCCCCAGCAACCATTCGGCCATCACTCGCCAGGCCACCACCAGCCGGCCCGGCGCCAGCGAATGGTAGCCGCGCACGGAGGCGAAGGGCCCGCCAAAGGCGTACGCCAATCCCGAGAAGCCGGGAGCCAGGCGCACACTCAGCTCGGCGAAGATCCCCCGCTCCGGAGCGTTCTCCGGCCAGCGCGTATCCAGGATCACCCCGGCGGCGGCCTGAGTCGAGAAACCACCGTCCATTCCCACGGGCCGCTGCTCTTGCAACAGGGAGCCGTCGTAGGCGGCCACCCGCGTCCACTGGATCGTCAGCGCGGCGAAGGTGGCCAGCGGGCCTTCCGAGCCCACCCGTAGCACCAGGTAGGCGTAGGGCTGGATCAGGGAATAGAGGTAGCGCTTGCGGCGGGGGTCATCGGTGTCGAAATCCCCCACGAAGGCGGCCTCACGGGTGGTGCCGTTGCCGAGCCCCCAGTAGCCGTCATTCTTCCATTGGCGGTACGAGAGGTTGGCGGTGAAGCGCAGGTTTCCCCGCCGCCCCAGTCCCAGGAAATCCGCCTCGAGCTCGTACTGATGGAACCCGCGCAAGGTGGCGAAGCCCTGCAGGTGGAGGCCCCAGCGGTAGGGATCGTGCTCCCCGTCCACCCGCTGCAAATCGGCGCTGCCACCGAATCCGAGCCCGTCATCCGTGTCGAAGCCCACGTTCGGCAGCAGCAGCCATTTGTAGGGCTTGGCCGGCACCTCCTGCCCCGCCGCCGGTATCAGCCACAGGCACACCACGACGGCGATCAGGGCGTGGGCGCGCAGGGGAGGGGAGAGCATGGCTGGGATTGTAGCGGGTTGGCGATTGCGACACGGTACAGATCTTGCTGGATCCGTTTTTATCATCCGTTCAATCATTTTTGGAGTTTGAGCCCATGCGCGCAGGACCCATCAGGAAGATTCGTCATCCTCGCTATCCCACCAAGATCGAGATCCGGAGCGACCCCGATCTCCTCGAGAAGCATGTGCCCAAGGCCTGGCTCTCCCGGGGGCAGATTGCCGGTGCGGCTGCGCTGGTACTGGGATCCGCGACCCTGCTGGCCAATACCGGGTGTATCACCCAGGGCTGCGTGGTGATCCTGCCACCGGTGTACATCTCCGAGGAGCAGGCCATCGAGATCATCAAGGAGGAGCTGGCCAGCCGCGGTGTGACGGTGAGCGATTCCAGCACCGACACCATGGACTTGCCCATCGTCGTGGACCTGGCGGACCCGGACACCAATGTCGCGATTGAATTCGTCTCGTACGATCAGTGCGTCGAGGTCACGGGTGACGTAGGTACGGACGAGTACCCCAGATGCGATGTCCACGCCGTCGCCTCGCTGCTCGTCTCCGAGGTGCATGACTCCGAGTCAGATGTCCATTTCGAGGCCATCCCTGACCCGTCGCGAAACAGCGAGGAGGACTCCTACGAGAGCCTTCGCGAGCAGGTCCAGGAGTTCGCCGACTGGCTGGCCAGCCAGGGAGTCATCTGAGCCGTGCAGTTCACCTTCCACCTGACCACCGACTGCAACATGCGCTGTAGCTACTGCTATGCCCCGCCCCAGGCGGCCCCGGTGATGAGCGAGGAGACGGCCTGCAAGGCGGTGGAGTACGCCGCCGAGCTGAACCCGGAGCGCTGTGGAATCGTCCTGTTCGGTGGCGAGCCGCTGCTCCACAAGGACCGCATCCGCGCCATCGTCACCCACGCGCGGGCCATCCAAAATGCCGGCGGACCCCACTTCAGCTTCAAGCTCACCACGAACGGCGTTTTGCTGGACGAAACGTTCATGGACTACGCCGTGGCCGAGGACATCCTCATCGCCCTGAGCATCGACGGAGGGCAGCGGGTTCACGATCGACACCGCAGGTTGGCTGGCGGTGGACAGAGCTTCGAGCGGGTACATGGCGGCCTCCGGCGGCTGCTGGTGGCCCGGCCGTTTGCCTCCGTGCTGGCCGTGATCAATCCGGATACCGCGGAGGATCTCTGTGATTCGGTGTCGTTCCTGCTGGACGAGGGATGCCGCTACCTGATCCTGTCGTTGAACCACGCGGCCACCTGGACGGACCGGGACTTCCGCCGGCTCGACAAGCAGTACCGCAAGCTGGCCAAGCTCTACATCCAGTGGACCCGAGAGGGGCGCAAGTTCTATCTCAGCCCGTTCGAGGTCAAGCTGTCGTCCCATATCAATGGGCACCGGCACCACAAGGACCGCTGCGAGCTGGCCCAGCGCCAGCTCTCCGTCGATGCGGAGGGACACCTGTACCCCTGCGTGCAGTTCCCCCAGGCCGGCTCGGCCAGCGACTGGTGCATCGGGCACATCGACCGGGGCATCGACCTGGAGGCCCAGGCCCGCATCTCTGCGGCGTCCCAGGCGGACAAGGAGTTTTGCAGGGATTGCGCTATCGCCGCGCGGTGCAACAACACCTGCGGCTGCCTCAACTGGCAGACCACGGGATCCATCAACGAGATCTCACCGGTGCTGTGCCGCAACGAGCAGATCCTGGTGCGCTGCGCCGATGAGATCGGCAAGACCCTGTACAAGGAGCGGGACCCCCTGTTCCTGCACAAGCACTACAACGACGCCTATCCCATGCTGTCGTTGCTCGAAGAGACGCTGAAGAGGTCGCCGGACAATCCATCGGGCTGCGGCCAGCACTGACGCGCGTAGCTACGGCTGGATCTCCACGAACACCGGCACCGAATCCAGCTCCAGGTGTACCGAGCACTCCAGCCCGTCCACCACCTCCACCTCCGGCTCGGGGGCGGCCATGTCGGTGACCGCGTGGGTGACCGTCACCTCGGCGACGGTGCAGGGCAGCACCAGCGTGTAGGGCACCGTCTCCTCGACTTCGCCGGGCAGCTCCAGCACGCCGTCCTCGTTCCACAGCACCCACATGCTGTGGCCGGGGTTCTCGAACCGGTAGCCGCGGACCCCCTCGAGGGATCCGAAGAAGGTGATGTAGTCGAAGGTGCCGTCCCCCAGCTTTTCAGCCAGCAGCTCCAGGTTGCGGTAGGCCGGGCGGGTTGCCCCGGCGGTGCGGACGTCGCACGTGCCCTCGCCGGCGTCGTGGACCACGTCGAGCATGCCCAGGAACGCGGGCGCGCCGATGAAGCCAGCGAAGGAGTGGCGGATGGCGATGTCGTCGTCGGGGACCCAGTCCTCCGTGTTGCCGATCTGGATCCCGACGGCCCCCTCCGCCAGGGCGGTGACCACCTTCTTGACGGTGCCGGCGGCGGCCAGCCGGCGTAGCCAGGGGAGGGCCTCGGAGTTGGCCGGCTCCTCGAAGCGGGCGATGGCCTCCAGCGCGTCCCAGATGGCGTCCTGCTGATCGCCGGTGACGGGGTACATGGCCGGGAATCCCCAGTAGTTGGCCAGCCCGCCCATGGGGAAGGCGTCGTCGAACCACACCGGGTGGCTGTAGCCCCGCTGGTCCATCTGCTCGTCGAACCAGCGCAGGGTGGGCCGCACCTCCGTGTAGTCGCCCAGGGAGTGCACGCTGACGAAGTCGAAATGCTCGGGGTGGTCGAGGATGGCCTGGATGCCCTCGAAGGAGTTGTGCATCAGCGGCTCACCGGCCAGACGCTCGGCGATCAGCTCGTCGGTGGGCTCGTTGCCCTCGAAGACCTCCCACATGAGCAGCGGGATCGTGCCCAGCCGCACCTCCGGGTAGACGGCGCGGGCTTCCTCGCCGGTGGCGGCGGCGAACTCCAGGTAGCTGTCGTGATCGTCGCTGGGCCAGAACCCGGTCCACTCGCCCCCCAGCACCCAGTAGCGCACCGGGGCCAGCAGGCCAGGCATGTCGTCCACGCCGTCGCCGTCGTAGCGCTCGAACAGGGCCCGCACCCAGGCCCGATAGTCGTCCATGTGGTCGGGGCTGGGGGCGATGTCCGTGTCGCCCAGGGCGGTGGCGTCCACACTTCCCCACTCGGAGCGTGGGGTCATGTAAGACATGATATTTGTCAGTCCATCTGATTGATATTCAAGGATATATGCGTCCGTGCAGCTCCAGTCGTAGGTATGCACGCCTTCCACCGGCGGTGCCGGCTCGGTGGGGCCCCAGGAGAAGGCCTCCAGGCGGGTCTTGGTCCAGGTCACGCCGGCGGCGGCGTAGGGGGCAGCCAGCCCCAGCTCGGCGTACTCGACCCCCAGGGCGAAGGGGGGCCAGTCGTCGTCGGAGCTGTCGTCGTCGGAGCTGTCGTCGTCGGAGCTGTCGTCGTCGTCGTCGGCCGAGTCGTCGTCGTTCACCGCATCGTCGTCCGCGTCGTCGTCCGCCGGGTTCTCCACCATGTCATCGTCGGAGCGGCCGGGGCAGCCCGCCAGCATCCCCAGGGCGAGCAGCATCGTGATCGTCGCCAATCGGCCCTGCACCGGCGGGCGATAGGTCTGGTATTGCCGGGCGTTCATGCCCCGAGCGTAGCCCGACACCCTTATGGGCGCCAGCGTGGACTGGTATCCTTACGGGTAGCAGGGACGGGAGAAAGGTGGTTCCATGGGTTCTCTGGCCGTCACGCATCCCGGTCCCTCCGTTGGCGTCATCGCCTACGGGCTCTCCCGCATCTACCTGTGGTTCTCCGGCTGGTCCGTGGAGGGCAAGGTGCCCGACAGCGCCAAGGCGGTGTTCATCGCCGCACCCCACACCAGCAACTGGGACATGCCCCACATGCTGGCCTGTGCCTTCGCGCTGAGGATGAGGCCGTCGTGGGCGGGCAAGCGCGCCCTGTTCAAGTGGCCGTGGGGTTGGTTCATGCGCTGGCTGGGCGGGGTCCCGGTTGACCGGCGCGGCCACAAGAACACCGTGCTGGCCATCGCCGAGCTGTTCCGGCAGCAAGAAAAGCTCTTCTTGGCCGTGGCACCGGCGGGGACCCGCAGCCGCACCGAGTACTGGAAATCGGGCTTCTACCACATCGCCCGGGAGGCGGGCGTGCCCATGTTGTGCGGCTTCCTCGACTACAGCCGCAAGGTCGGGGGGCTGGGGCCGTCGATCCTGCCCTCCGGCGATCTGTCCGCCGACATGGATCGCATCCGCGAGTTCTACGAAGACATCCAGGGCAAGTTCCCCCAGCTCAAGAGCGTCATCCGGCTCCAGGACGAGGAGACCCCGCAGCAGCGCGTGGTGGGTAGCTGAGCTTGACCCGGTTTGGCGTCTGAAAAAACCGGATCAAACTCACATCCACTTCGGCTACCAACGCCGCGCGGATCCTGGGGGTGTCAAGGTTGGCTCCAGCGCACCACAACGTTGCGCCGTGAGGCCCTGCCGTGACGCAGCGCTACCGCCAGGCAATGGCCGTCGGTGGGGGTCGAACACTCCAGCTGCCACTGGGCCTGGTCGTCGGCCAGGTCAGCGCCCAGCACCAGCGAGGGGGAGGGACCCGTTTCGACACCGATGGAGCGCACCGGAAGCCGCAGCCCATCACCCCGCGCCTTGACGTACGCCTCCTTGGCCGTCCAGCACTCGTAGAAGCGGTGGACCCGGGCGTGCCCATCCAGCGCCTGGAACACACCCAGCTCGGTATCGGACATCACGTCCCGGGCCATGCCCTGCAGATCCCGAGTGGCGCGGAGCTGCTCCACGTCCACGCCCACGTCCAGGTTCACGGTGACGGCGCAGGCCACCAGGCCACGGGTATGGGACAGGTTGAAGCGCAGCGGTGGCCACCCGGCGAAGGGGGCCAGCTCCGGCCGCCCCCCCGGTGCGATCTCGAAGGCCCAGCCCGATGGGTCCACGCCGGCGTAGCGCGACAGCGTCCGCCGCAACAGCGCGTGGGCGCTGAGGTAGCGCACGCGGTCGTGCTCGAAGTGGAAACGGCCGTGCCGCTCCCGTTCCCCGGCGTCCAGCAGCGGCAGCGCTTCGGCCACGCCCACTGGGTCCAGCTCGTCGCCGGCCAGCCACACGTGGACCTCGGCGGCGAGCCGGTGGAGATCCGGGTGGGGTGGGGGAGAGGTCACGGGGCCGAGAATGCCGCTGCCGTCAGGTGCTGTCCAGCCGGGAATGGGGCCGGCCGCCACGGCGATGAAATTTCCGTGACAGATGCCCCGTAGGATGTGGCCATGATCGGAATCAACAAGGACCCCGTCAGCGCCTATACCCACATCGCGGGGCTGGCGGCGGGTATCGTCGGGCTGGTGCTGCTGGTGGTGTTCAGCGCGGGCGAGACGGCCAAGACCGTGGGCATGGCCCTCTACGCCGGATCGCTGGTGGCGCTGTTCGCCGCGTCGTCGAGCTACCACTTCTTCGACCTGGGGGACGGTGGCAACCGCTGGCTCAAACGGGTGGACCACGGGGCCATCTTCCTGTTCATCGCCGGCAGCTACATGAACCCGCTGATCCACACCCTGGACGGCGCATGGCGCATCTCCATGATCGCCGTCATCGGCGGCGTGGCGGTGGCGGGCGTGTGCTTCAAGCTGCTGTGGGTCGGCTGCCCCCGCTGGCTCAGCGCCGGGCTGTACCTGGTGATGGGCTGGCTGGTGGTCATCCCCGCCTACCGCATCCTCCCCCAGCTGTCGGTCCCCGCGCTGTGCTGGCTGGTCATCGGCGGCCTGACCTACTCGGCCGGGGCGGTGGTGTATGCCTCCAAGCGGCCGGACCCGTACCCCGGCACCTTCGGCTTCCACGAGGTCTGGCACCTGTTCGTGCTGGTGGGTGCCGCCGCCCACTTCGCGTTCAACTGGACGTTCGTGGACTATCCGGTGCCGCCCTTCGGCGGGTGAACGTTGCCCCTGCGAGCATGGCCATGAACGGCACCAGCGGCACGTGATAGCGGTGGTCCGCCACCGTCACCGCGTGGATCACGGTGAAGTAGGCGATGACCAGCACCGGCGGGGCGAGCAGCGCCTTCCATCCGTGGCGCCGGTAGGCGACGAACAGCCCGAGCGTGGCCGTGACCAGCAGCAGAACCCAGGCGAGCTGATTCAAGCATTTGAGGGCGAATAGCTTGCCGGTCCCCAGCCGCTCGGTCAGGCCCTGTTCATTCCAGCCAATGCCGATCGTGTCCCGTTCGTTCAGCCGCACGGCCTTGAGCGCGCAGCGGCCCACGAAGCGCACCGGGTGATCGAGGATGTACCCCACCGCCTCGTTGCGGAAGTACGCGTCCCGATGGGCCTCGTTGACCAGATCGATCACCGGCGGCTTCATGTACAGACCCCGGGTGTCGGGGTTGTTGCCGAACCACAGGTTGATACCGAAGCTGGTGGTCATCCCGGTGGGCTGGCCGAAGCGGGCGGTGTTGCGGGCGCACCACGGCGCCACGAGGAGCACCACGCCCGCCACCAGCACCGCCGTGGCGGTGGCCAGCTGGCGCCTGGACGGGGTCGAGGCCAGGGCAGAGACGGCCATCACCACGGGAAGCAGCAGCCCCGTGGGGCGGACGTAGCAGGCGGCAGCGACCAGCACGGCGGCGAGTGCGGCCCGCCCCGGTGAGGGGCCGCGCGGCATCCACCAGGCCCGCCAGGCCCCCAGCATCAGCAGCGTGAACGGGATCTCGCTGACGATCAGCGTCGTGAACTGGATCTGGGAGGGGAACAGGGCCAGCAGCCAGCCGGCCCGGACCGCCGCCCGTGGGCCGTACCAGCGGCTACCCAGCCCCATCGTAAGGGCCACGATGCCCACGGAGAGGGCCACGTTGAGCAGCGCCAGCCCGAGGGTGCCGTCCCCCAAGAAGTGGTAGCACCACGAGTACAGCCAGGGCGCCCCCACGCCCCAGTAGGCGGTGGGGGCTTGCTCGCTCCAGCCAAAACCGATGCCGGCGGCCAGGTTGCGGGCCAGGACGTCGTAGGCCACGGCGTCTCCCATGGGGCGCACGGGGATCAGCGCGACCCACAGCAGCCGGACGACGGCAGCGGCCAGCAGGGGGGGCCAGTAGCGGGGGCCGTCCGCGTCCTTAATCACGGTCGATCCGAACCTCGACGGTGAACTTCTCCCCGAGCCCTTCTTCCCATTTCTGGCGGTACTCGGCCTTGTCCAGCCTGGCGCCGGCCATGCAGTCCAGGGCCACCTGGCGGGCACGGCAGGCCGCGTCTGCGCCACAGCGCTCGGTCAGCGCATCCATCCACGCGACGAAGGCTTCCTGCTGGTGGTCCAGCACGTCTTCGTGCACGTCCACGCTCGGGATGGCTGCCCGGTAGGGGTCGGCGACGATGTCCAGATCGGTGAGGCTGAGGGCCCGGATGGCGATGCGGTACGAGCCGTCCGTCAGGCGACGCACGGTCACCGACGAGAGGATCTTGGGGAACTCCATCAGCGAGGGCACGGTGAAGTGCCCGAAGGGGTAGCCGCGCCGCCCGAGGAAGCTGTTATCGGTGGTCACGCCGCTGTGGTAGTGGCCGGAGAAGTAGGCGATGACCTTGGGGTGGCTGGACAGCAACGACTCCAGGGCAGTGGTGGCCGATTTATCCATCTCCTCGGGGTCGAGGCCCGCCGTGTGGGTCCGCCACAGGGGGGGGTGGCCGAAGACCAGCACGTGATCGACGCGGGGATCGTCTGCCGCTTCGTTCAGCTGGCCCTCCAGCCAGGCCCGCTGGTCGGCCTCCATCACCGGCCCGCTGGCGCGTTCGCCGTACTTGCCCTTGACGCTGCTCTGGTAGACATCCAGGAAGATCAGCCGGGCCAGCGACCCGGGCCGGGTGTCGTCCCCGGCGTGGATGACGAGATCGGTGGCGTAGTACGCGACGGAGCGCCCCGGTGTGGGATCTGCGCCGGTGGCGGGAGGGGCCAGGTCGTCGTCGATCAAGCGGGTGCCAGGCGAACCTAGCTCCTCCAGCGCGGCGACCAGCTCGGCCAGGGACGCGATCTCGTTGGCATGGGCGCGCAGTAGCCCGTTGGTCCGCCGGTCGAAGCTGCCCCAGCGCAGCACGTCGTGGTTGCCGATGACGTTGAAGAAGCGGTGGGACGGGGTCGGATCTCCCTCGATGGCGAAGGTGGGGGTCAGCCAACCCCCCTCGGCCCAGCAGCGGGCACAGGGGTCACCGGTCCGGGGATCGAAGAACAGGAAACGCTCCAGCAGCCCGGCGAAGGCGGCGAGCTCGCTGTGCGTGTTGATGTGCAGCGAGTCGCCGGTGTGGGCGACGAACCGATGGCTGCGGTTGTCCAGCAGCCGGCGTATGGCCGCCACCATGAAGGCGGCGTAGAAGACGTCCCCGTGGTCCTGGTAGAAGTTGTTGTGCGTCCAGCGTGCCTTCTTGTCGGCCATCCGCTCCAGGTGGGGCAAGACCCCTGTTCCCCGGTCCCGCAGCTGGATGTCGGAGAAGTGGACGAAGCGATAGGCCAGCCGGTCGTCCGGCTCCCCGGGGGAAGGGGGGAACAGGGCGTCGAGGCGCGCCTCGTCGATGGTGATGTGGTCCAGCGAGAGGGCCTCGGCCTCTGGCCCCAGCAGCAGATTCACCGCGCCGTCGATGCGGGTGACCGGCTTCCGCGGCGTCAGGTGATGGTTCGAACCGCCGTTGCGCTCCTGCAGGGTGGCGTCGTAGCGCAGGTGATGGTGCTGGCCGACGCAGCCGGCGAACAGCGGCAGCACAAGCAGCCCGGCGATCCCGATCCGTCGGAGAATTCCAGCCATCGACAGGACGCTATCAGATGGGCGGCGGGCTTGCAGGCGTGGGGCCGGAGATCAATCCCAGCGTAGGGGATTGGTGGCCGCTCCCCAGAAGGCGTGGCCGGGGGTGGCGACCACCGTCGCCGCGCCGGTGACCATGTCCACGTCGAGGATCTCCCCGTCGGTGTTGAAGCCGTACAGGTGCCAGTCGGCGAAGCCCATCCCGAACATCGAACCGTGGCCCGTCTCGCCGATCTCGGTGGTCTGGCCCGTGCCCGGATCGTAGATCACCAGCGAGGTGGACTCGGCGAAGTAGTCGGTGGGCCACACCAGGCAATACAGCTGGCCGTCGGGCAGCCCCACCATGTCGCCGGCGAACTCCCAGTCGCCCAGGCTGTCGAACCAGGTGATGTCGCCGGACTGGAGGTCGATCTCGTAGATGTTGTCCTCGCTGCCCGCCAGCATGGTGCCGTCGGCCAGGGCCGTCATCGCCACGAAGTAGGAGCCCTCGGAGAAGGCCACCGATGTCAGCTCCGCCGTGTCGATGTCCACCTCGAAGACCTCGTCATAGGTCACCGCGTACATCAGGCCGTCCATGTCCACCGCCAGATCGGAGATGTCGGGCTGGGTGAAGGTGCCGATGTGGGTGACGGTATAGGGCGCATCCTTGGATACGGAGTACAGATCTTCGGATGTCTGAGCGTACATGAATTCGCCCAGATCCTCGGTGTCGTCATCGCCGGTGTCGTCATCGGCGGTGTCGTCGTCGTCGCCCGTGTCGTCATCGTCACCGGTGTCGTCATCGTCGGCGGTGTCGTCATCGTCGGCGGTGTCATCGTCGTCCGATGGGTAGGGCGACGCCGGGCACCCCGCGAGCATCGCCAGCCCACCGAACAGAGACAGCCAGGCGAAGAATGTGCGTCGGAACATGGGACCTCCAGGGAAGGCGCGGAGGGTAGCAGAAACTTCAGCCGGTGCGTGAACAAACGACACACGGCGGGTTCAGTTCCCCCGCGTTGGCTCCCTGGGTCGCGTCGGGCGCGGAACTGCCAGATGCTCGCCGGGGTGTCAGGGAGCGGCCACCTGGGCCTCCCGGGCCTCCCGTAGCTTGACCCAGACAATCAGCACCATGCCCACCACCAAGCAGATGTCCGCCACGTTGAAGATCGGCCAGTGGGTCAAGTGCAAGAAATCCACCACCTCCCCCCGGAACAGGCGATCGGCTGAGTTGCCGATGGCCCCGGCCAGCAAGATGACGAAGGCCCAGCGCTCCAGCCGGCCCGCCTGACGGCGGAAGGCCAGGAACATCAGCGCCAGGATCGTCACCGCCCCCACGCTCAACATCAGCGGGCGACGGACGCTGAAGGGGATCCAGCGCAACGCTCCGAAGCCCACGTCATCGTTGGTGACGTAACGCAACTCGAATACGCCGTCGATGAGGGAGATGGCCGGGCTGCCTTCCAGGTGCGTCTTGGCGGCCAACTTGGTCGCGTGGTCGCAACCCACCATCGACACCAGCAACAGCAGAGCCAGGATGACGCTCACTCGTCGGGTCGTCACGGGACCTCCAATCTGCGTGCCCACCCCGCGAGATGGACGGGGACTAGCTTTGCAATGGCCATGCCAGGCCCAAAGGAACGTTTGTGGGCGATTAACGGGGTGGAACGCCGGGAGTAGGTGACGAACTGTCAGGGAGTGGGGGAGGGGGGTGACAAGCTGTCACCGAGAGGGGATCAGAAGTGGGGGTCGTGGTCGGACAGCGCCTCGCCACAGTACGGGCAGTACAGGAACACGGTGCCGCAGGCCGGGCAATGGATGGCGTGGTCCTCGGTGCCCTCTTCGTCGTCATCGCTACTGAGCGACGTGGACTGGGTGGAGACCACCGGCGCGGACTCGGGCTCCACCTGTGGGAGTTCCAGCGACTCGAGGATGGCGTCCGCATCGACGTCCTCCAGTTCCTCGATGGCCAGCTCTGCCGGGACCACGGGTGGGCGGGTGGGCGTGGCATCTGCCTCGGGTAGCTCCAGAGACAGCATCGGTACGTCTTCGTGCTCGTCGGACTCTTCCGCCTCGATGGCCGTCACGACGGGGGCCGCCGCCTCCTCGGATTCCAGGGCCATCAACTCCAGGGACTCCCCGGCCTCCTCTTCGGCGACCGGCATCAGCTCCGGACGGTCCGAGATGGGGACCCAGTTTTCCTCGCCCTCCACCCAGATCGGGGTACGCGGCGACAGGGTGCCGTCCTCGATCATCCTGGCGACCTGGTCCATGTGGAGCGGTCCCACGTCGCGTTTGCCGATATGCAGGTGGTATTTGTGGTCGGTCATCTCGAGTTCCCCAAAAGCTGAGATCCGGACGTGTGACGAACCACTACCCCGCGGAGGGGTTCCGGGGCAAGCCCCAACCCGCAGTGTTCGCTTTCTTGCTTGCCTGACGGGCCGCTTTCTGGCCATATCTTTGTCGGCAGGCGGGAGCTCCCTAGGGCTGGAGGATTTGGATGGCGCATACGCTGGCAATGGATAGCCGGGAGATCGCTCTGGATCTCTACGGGTTGCTCAAGGACCTGGATTCTGCCCGCTGGCGCGACGAGCTCGAGGACGCGGTACGGTTGCGATTGGACGAGATTCAGGCCCACGCGGCAGTCATCGAGGACCGGTTCGAGCAGCTCAAGGAGAACTACTCCTACAGCGACGAGTCGCTGGCGGCCCTCAAGGACAAGCTCGCCGGCCTCACCGATCTGATGGCCGAGTACCACCCGGCGGACGGGCTGGAGATGCCCGACGTCCGCCAGGAGTGGATGGACTTCCGCTCCCGCATGCAGCCGGCCTACGAGAACTTCGCCGAGGTGCTGCGCGAGTTCGAGATCCACGTGCCGTCCCTGCGGCCCACCAACTATGCCCGCAACATCTTCCACGCCACGTCGGCCCTGCTCTCGCTGGTGCTGGTGGAGCTGGTGCTCAACCCCACGTGGATGTTGATCATCGCCTTCGGGATCGCCCTGTCGGCGTGGTCCATGGAGACCGGCAAGCGCCTCAGCCCCCGCGTGGACAAGATCACTTGGTGGGTCTTCGGCAAGATGGGCCATCCCCACGAGCGCAAGCGGGTCAACTCCGCCACGTGGTTCTCCACCGCGCTGCTGACCCTGGCCCTCACCGGCTCCAAGCTCATCGCCGTCGTCGCCCTGGTCATCATGGGACTGGCTGACCCGGCCGCGGGCCTCATCGGCCGCCGCTGGGGCCGCATCAAGCTGATTCACGGCCGCTCCCTCGAGGGCACCGCCACCTTCGTCGCGGTGGGCATTGTCGCTTCCATGGCCGTGCTGGGGATCTTCCACGCCGAGCTGGGCCTGGCGTGGATGCTGGGCCTCACCGCCTGCGCCGTGCTGCCCGCTGCGTTGGCAGAGCTGGTGGCCTTCCGCATCGACGACAACCTGCTGGTCCCGGCTGCAGCTGCGGCGGGGGCGGGGGCGTTTGCTCTGGTTGTTGGGATCCCGCTGTAGACCACGACTCGGATTAAGCCCAGTCACTAGCCCGTACCCGTGCCCGTGCCCGAGAAGAAGAACGAGAAGAAGAAGGGACGGAGTTTGCCTACAACCCCTTCATCGAAAGCGAGATCCGCCCCCGCTCTCGGTCCACGTCCATCACCCGCACCTTGACGATCTGCCCCACCTTGACCACCTCGCGGGGGTCCTCGACCCAGTGGTCGGACAGCTGGGAGAGGTGGACCATGCCGTCCCGCTTGACGCCGATGTCCACGAAAGCGCCGAAGTTGGCCACGTTGCTGACCCGGCCCTCCAGGACCATGTCCGTCTCCAGATCGTCGATGGAGGTGATGTCGTCCCGCCAGGTGGGGGCCTCGAAGCGGGGGCGTGGGTCGCGGCCGGGGCGCTCCAGCTCGGCGCGGATATCGTCGAGGGTGTAGCGGCCGACGCCCTGGGACTCGTCGATGAATTGCGCAAAATCGAGCCGGGCCACCTGGGCCGGGTCCCCCACCAGGGAAGCCACGCTCACACCCAGGCGGCGGGCCATGGCCTCCACCAGCTTGTAGCGCTCGGGGTGGACGCCGGTGGCGTCGAGGGGATTCTTGGCGCCGCGGATGCGCAGGAAGCCAGCGGCCTGCTCGAAGGACTTGGGGCCCACGCCGGCCACCTTGAGCACCTGGCGGCGGGTGGCGTAGGGGGCGCCGCTGTCCCGGGTGGAGACGATGTTGTTGGCCATGCGCTCGCTCAGGCCCGAGACCCGGCGCAGCAGGGCGGGGGAGGCGGAGTTGAGCTCCACGCCGACGCGGTTCACCGCCGACTCCACCGTGCGGTCCAGCTCCTCGGCCAGGCGGCGAGCGTTGACGTCGTGCTGGTACTGTCCGACCCCCAGCGAGGCCGGCTCGATCTTCACCAGCTCGGCCAGGGGATCCTGCAGGCGGCGGGCGATGGAGACGGCGCCGCGCAGGGACACGTCCATGTCCGGCAGCTCCTGGCGGGCCAAGGCCGACGCCGAGTACACCGACGCCCCGGTCTCCGGCACGATGACCACCGTGACCTCGTTGCCCAGCCCCGCCTCTTTGACGGCGCCGCGGGCGAACTGCTCGGTCTCCCGGCTGGCCGTGCCGTTGCCGATGGCCACGGCCTGCACCCGGTAGCGGCGGAGCAGGCGCTCGACGGTGCGGGTAGCGCCCTGGACGTCCGATTTGGGCGGCACGGGGTAGATCACCGACGTGTCCAGCACCTTGCCGGTGCCGTCCACCACCGCCAGCTTGCAGCCGGTGCGGTAGCCCGGGTCAAGCCCCATCACCGCCACCTGGCCCAGGGGCGACTGGAGCAGCAGGGCGTCCAGGTTGGCGCGGAACACCGAGATGGCCTCGTCCTCGGCCTTGTCCTTGAGCTGGCCGCGCACTTCGTTGGCGATGGAGGGCTTGAGTAGCCGTTTGTAGCCGTCACGGACGGCCAGCCGCAGCTGCTCGCCGCAAGGTGTGTGGGGCACGTCGATGTGGCGGGCAATGCCCTCCACCTGGCGGTCGTCGTCTACGGCCAGGTCCACCTTGAGGAACCCCTCCCGCTCGCCGCGCAGGATGGCCAGCAGGCGGTGGGCCTTGATCAGGCGGCCGGGCTCCTTGTGATCGAAGTAGTCGCGGTAGTTCTGCCCCTCGTCCTGCTTGCCCTTGGCCACCTTGACCACCAGCATGCCCTCCCGCTGGACGATGCCCCGCAGGGCCGAGCGGATGTCCGGATCCTCGTTGACCCGCTCGGCGACGATGTGGCCGGCGCCCTCCAGGGCTGCGTCGACGTCCGGGACCTCCTTGCCGGGATTCACGAAGGGGCGAGCCAGGGCGCGGGGGTCGGCGTGGCGGTCCCGCCGGCGGTTGATCAGCGCTCCGGTCAGCGGCTCCAGCCCCCGCTCCCGGGCCACCTGCGCCTTGGTGCGGCGCTTGCGCTTGAACGGCAGGTACAGGTCCTCTAGCGCCTGCTTGGTGGTGGTGGCTCGGATCTCGGCGGCCAGCTTGCCGGTGAGCTTGCCCTGCTCCTCCACCGACGCCAGGATCGCCTCCTGGCGGGCCACCAGATCGCTGAAGTAGGCCCGCTTGTCCGCGATGATCTCCAGCTGGGCGTCCTCCAGCCCGTCGGTGGCCTCCTTGCGGTAGCGGGCGATGAACGGCACGGTCGCCCCCTCGTCCAGCAACTCGGCCGCCGCACGTATCTGGCCCATCTTGCAGCCCACCTCGCGGGCGATGAGCTGGGCGTGGTCGTCGTTCAGCTTGGGACTAGCCATCGTTGTCCTCCACCAGGGTGGCCAGCACGAAGGGCTGGACGATGAGGAAGGCGAAGGGGTCCTCCGGTTCCTCGGCCCATGCCTTGGCCTGATCGTCGGTGGGGCGGACCAGCCAGCCCCGCTCCAGCCACTGTTGGATGGACGCTGCGTCGTCCTCGGCCACCGCCACGGCCGCGTCCAGCAGATCCAGCGGGCCGCCGACGAGGAACAGGGTCTCCCGTTCGTGATGGGGCTTGAGGGATCGCCAATCGGTGATGGCCCGCTCGCCGGCGAGCTTGTCTCGGATGGATATGCTCATGGTGCCTCGCCGGTCTGGATTACAGGGCGGCGGGCGGTGGGTCAAATCGGACAGTGGGCCAAAGCTCAGCTGAACAGCTTGGCGATCTCCTCGGCCGCCTCGAAGCTGTCGTCCAGCAGGTCGGCGACGTCATCAGGATCCAGGCCGTAGTCGGTGCGTACGGCCTCGATGAGCTGGTCGCGGCCATCGTGGTCGTCCGACTCGTGGATGGAGGAGACCAGAGCAACTGCGGGGGGGCAGACCAGGTCTACGCAGGCCTCGCTCACCTCGCCGTGGTGGCCCCCCACCGCGGCGGCGAGGTTCTCCGGCAGGTTCCACTCGGCACACATCCAGGTGGCGACCTCGGCGTGGTTCCAGCCGAACTCGGCCTGCTCCAGCACGGCGAGGTCGTCGGTGCTGTTGAGCCATTGTTCGAGCAGGGGGCCGTAACTCTGCGCGCGTTCCGTCGCCAGCACGGGCACCGCCATGTCCTGCAGCAGGGAGGCGGTGAAGCTCTCGGCGGCCGTGGCCGGGTGGAGCCGCGCCGCCAGCGCCCGGGCCGTGGCGGCACGACGCGCGGCAGTGCGCCAGAACCGGCGGCTGTCGTACCCCTGCACCGGATCCTGCGGCAGGGACGTGCCCACCGCCACGGACAGCACCATCGACTCCACCGCCGCCACCCCCAGCAGGGCGATGGCCTGGTCCAGGGAGCTGACCTTGCGGCGCAGCGAATAGGCGGCGGAGTTGACGGTCTGGAGGACCTGGACCGACAGGCCCGGGTCCGCGGACAGCACCTCGGCGATGGCCGAGGGGGGCGAGTTGGGATCCCGCAGCCGCTCCAGCGTCTGCATCACCACGCCGGAGAACGTGGGCAGCTCGTGGTCCCCGACCACGCGGCGCAGCTCCTCGCGGGGATCGGTGTTCCGCTTCTTGAGGAATCCGAACAAGGCGCCTCCTACTCGGCCCGGCGGGCCATTTTCATCGCGAAGATGCTCAGCAGCCCGCCCAGGGCGACGTACCCAGCCACCACCTCGATCATGATCAGGATCTGACCGACCGCCGTCTTGGGGACGATGTCGCCGTACCCCAGGGACGTGAGCGTCACGATACTGAAGTACAGGGGCGACAGGAAGGTCTCGTTATCACCGAAATCCACGCCGATCAGCGCGTACACACCGGCGAACACCGCGGCCACCAGAAACGTCCAGAGAGCCCAGCGGGAGACCGATCGCCCGCAATCGGAGGTGAGCCACCAGATACGGTAAAGGATCTCGGTCCCTTTATTGCGGCTACGAAACTCGTGTATGAAATTTGCGTCCATGATGTGGCGGCGCACCAGGTAGGCGCCGCAGAAATCCGCCAGATGGATGTCGGCCAGGATCCACGTCGCGGTGTCGAAACGCTGCAGACCTTTTAGCCGAGCGTTGCGCAAATCCGAGTCCCCAAAATCTGCCCCGTCGACCACGCAGGATTCCAGGTCGCAGTCCCTGAGGTCGGTGCGGGCCAGGTTGGCCCGGGTCAGGTCCGCCCCGCCGAAGCGTGCCCCCGCGGCCTTCGCGGCGCGCAGATCGGCGCGGCGCAGGGACGCCTTGGCAAAGGTGGCGTCGGCCAGCTGGGCCGCGAGCAGCTGCGCCCCATCGAGGGTGGCGCCGCCGAAGCCGGCGCGTGCGGCCAGGCACTCGCCGAGGTTCGCGCCACTGAGGTCGGCGCTGAGTAGCTCGCAGCCGGTCAGGTCGGCCCCGAACAGGTCGGCATCCACCAGCTTGCACATGGCCAGGTTGGCGCCGGAGAGGTTCGCCTTGGCCAGGTGCGCCCCGGAGAGGTCGCAGCGGGACAGATCCACCCCCTCGAGGGACTCGTGGGTCAGATCGATGCCACGCAGGTCGGTCTCCGTGCTGCGGCCACCTTCCCGCAGCTCACGCAGGACGGTGTCCCGTCGCGTCCCCTCGTCGGGGCCGGGCTGCAGCCAGCGCGCGGTCAGATCGTTGTCCTGCATGTGGTCGGCCTCGCCTCTATTGTAGTCCACTGCCACGTACGAGCGGCGTAGCCTCTGGTCGCTGGTTCAAGCCAGGGTCCCTTTCGGTTCATCGGCCACCGCATGCTCCGCTTGAGCGGAACGGCCTCACGTCTATCCACCCCGCAGGAGAATCGTAGGGGGATAGGACGGTACCTGGTATCCTACCCCCGCTCGCTGTTTGGGGGAGACTACCCTTGAATCGTCTACTCATTTTGTTGTCGATCGCTTGGTTGATCATCGCGGCAGGCGCGGCGCAGGCCTATGACGTGGTCATCTTGGCGTCCTCCAGCTACAAGAACGACGTCCACGCACAGCTGAACGAGGTCTACTATCTGGAAGCGGTGGACCTTCACGACGCCTCTTCCTCCACGCCTTCCTTGGCGGAATTACAGGCCTACGACAGCGTGCTCGTTTTTTCTGATGACCCCTTCCACGACAGCGTCGCATTGGGGGATACGCTTGCGGACTACCTGGAGAGTGGCGGCGGTGTAGTGGTGGCCACGTTTGCCTTCGATCCCGAAGAGGGGATCGGCATCGCCGGCCGGTTCGTGACCGACGGCCTGGCGCCGTTCACCACGGGTACGTCCGAGGCCGGGATTCCCCTGACCCTAGAGGTCATCGATGACACGCACCCCGTGACGAAGTATGTGGACACTCTCGACGGAGGATCCGCTAGCTATCATCACGCGGGCATCTCCGTCGCGGATGGATTCACGACCCTGGCCAACTGGAGCAACGGTGAACCGCTCGTGGCTGCCCAGGAGTTCGCTGATGGGGCCGTCGTGGGCCTCAATTTTTTCCCTCCGTCCAGTGACGCCCACCCCGATTTCTGGGATTCGCGGACGGATGGCGACAGGCTGATGGCCCATGCGTTGCACTGGGCCGCACCGGGTACCGATTACGACTATGACGGATGGACGTACGAAGAAGGCGACTGCGACGACTACAACGCCAACATCAATCCCGACGCAACCGAGGTCCCATACAACGGACTCGATGATGACTGCGACGGTTCGGATCTGGATGACCTGGATGGAGATGGCTTTCCCGGGGGCTACGTTGGGGAGGATTGCGATGACATGGATCCGGAGATCCACCCGGCCGCCGAGGAGGACTGCTCCGACGCTGTGGACAACGACTGCGACGAGTTGATCGACGCGATGGACCCGGACTGCGAGGGTGACGACCCGGATGTGCCTGACGATTCGTCCGACGACCCCGGTTCCGTTCCCAACGGTTCGTCCTACCCGCAAGGGTGCGACAGTTGCCAGTGCAGCGTGGATGCCAGCCGGCCGCTGTCGTGGGTCGTTGTGGCCCTGTTGAGCGCAGTTGCGCTGTCCAGGAGACGTGGAGAACGATGAAAAGAAGAGGTAGCGATTGTTAAGACTTCATGGCCCGGTATCTGTACGACGCCGCGAGCAGCGTGAGGAGTAGCAACGTCGTGAATCGGGGGCGCTTGAACAAAGCGCCCAGCTGGCAGCTACACCCCTGGTCCCCCAGCAGGACCCCACCGTCGCCCGTGTCGTCGTCGGCCGCGTCGTCATCGTCGGCCCCGTCATCGTCGGCCACGTCGTCATCCCCGGCGCTGTCGTCGTCCGCCATGTCATCATCGTCGCCCGTGTCGTCATCATCGTCCGCCGGCCCGCTGCCGCCCAGGTCGTAGGGCAGCACGAACTGGCTGGCGTCGTCCGTGTCGAACTCATCGCGGGTAGGGGAGTAGGTGAACACGCGGATCTCGTTGTCGTCCGGCGCGAACTGAAGGATTCGCAGCCAGCCGTCGCCGCCGTTGTCCCAGGTCTGGTAGTTGGCCAGCATCGTGTGCACGGTGTTGCCCTCGTACTCGTCGGTGCGGCGCCCCTCGCCGGGCATGTGGCCGCCCAGCAGCAGGGCGAAGTGGTCGTGGTGGCGCAGGGTGTCGTAGATCGGCAGGCCCTCCCCGGCGAAGTTGCCGCCGGTGTTGAGCACGAAGTGGGACACCACGATGGCGATGTGGTTCGGGTGGGCGGCCAGGACGTCGTCGGCCCAGTCGATGGGATCTTGGTCGGGGACCTCGAGCCACTCCAGGTGCACCACGATGAAGTCCAGTCCCGACGCGCTGAAGAACTGGTAGCTGTTGGTGTTGTCTTCGCCGAGGTGGTCGCCGTAGTACGACCGGCCCTCGTAGCGGTCGACGCCGAAGTACTGGTTGAAGAACACCTCGTCGGCCGCGTCGTCACCGTCGGGCTGATCGTGGTTGCCACACACCACGCCGTAGGGCATGCCGTCGGCCAGCCCCGTGGTCTGGGGATCCTCCAGCAGCGACATGGCGATGTCGGCGTTGATCCACTCCTGCTCGATGTTGTCGTAGTTCTCGACGAGGTCCCCCACGTGGGTCACGAAGGCGATGTTCCAGGCCCATTGCTGATCGACGATCCACTCGGTCTGGGCGATGAAGGTGTCGTTGCTGGCGCCGTTGCACTCGCAGGTGTAGAGCTGGGTGTCCGGCAGCACGATGACGGAGAATTCCTCTCCGCGCGCGAACCGGCCGGGGGCGACGACGGCCACGGCGGCCAAGACGATGGGGAGTAGACGAGCGACCATGGCCTATCCTACCGCAGCCGCGGCCGATGGCCTCCCACCGATTGACGCCGGGCGACCAGCAGCAGGCCGAGCAGGACCCACCCCGCTTGCCCGGCGCGGATGCGGCCCGCGTGCGTGCAGCCCGAGCACCCGCCATCGTCCTCATCATCGTCGAGCCCGTCGGGCATGTGCGGGGTGGGGCCCGCGCCGATGGGGGTGGGATCGTCTTGGGTCGAGTCGTCGTCCAGGCGGTCGGTCCAGTCGTCGTCCAGGAGGGCCAGGTAGGTGACGAAGTACACGGCGTCCGAGCCGGTGGGGGCGACGAAGCTGAATTCGTGGCTCCCCGCTGGCCCCTGGATCCCGTCGCCCTCGTTGTCCCAGGTGCGCTGGGCCAGCTCCTCCCAGCTGTCGGCGTCGAGCATCATCACCTCGAGGTAGCCCCGCTCGCCCAGCTCGTTGAGGTTGGTGGAGTAGTCCACCGACACGGAGAGCGTGTCGCCGACCTGAGCGCTGGCCGGATAGTCGCCAAAGGTCACGGTGGCGGTCGGCCCGCCGGGATCGTCACCCGGCGTATACGCGGACAGGCCGAAGTACCCCTGGATGGCGTGCAGGTGGCCCAGGCCCACCGCGTCGAGGTTGTCCGGATCCTCCAGCAGCTCGGCGTTGCCCTCCCACACGTCGATGAAGGCCATCTCGTTGAGGTCGGCGGGCATGGCGGTGTCGGTGAGCACCGTGAAGCTGGCGTACTTGACCCCCCGATCGTTCGTCCCCAGGTGCTCCAGCACCTCCTCCTGAACCTCGTGGGCCAGGTCGTCGGCCGATCCTCCCGAGGCGTAGGCGTAGGTCTCCGTGCCGTTGCCGCCCCCAGCATTGGCGTGGATCGACATGAACACGTCCACGCCGTGGCTGTTGGCGTAATCGCAGCGGCCGGACAGGGTCACGTAGACGTCCGTGTCGCGCGTCATATAGACGTCCCAGCTACCGCCGCTGCTGCCGTCCGCCGTGTCCAGGGCCAGCCAGTCGCGGAAGGCCAGGGCCGCCGTGAGGTTGAGGTCCTTCTCGTTGAGGCCGTTGCCCACGGCGCCGGGGTCGTCACCGCCGTGGCCAGCGTCGATGCACACCGAGCCGGTCTGGGCCCACGCCGCCGGGCCCGCAAGCAGGGCGGCGGCGGCCGCCACCAGACACCACCACCTGGGCCCGGTCATGGCGCCGTCCGCGTCAGGGGCGCGACCACCACCACGCCATCGCGCACGAAGGCCAGCGTCCGCCCGTCCGGAGACACGGCCGGGTACCGCTCGATGGCGTCGGGGGTCGCGGTCAGCTGGAACGAGTCATCCCCATCCGCGGCCCAGGCCCACAGCTCGGCGCCGACGATGGTCTCACCGTCGTCGTCGGTGCGCTCGAACAGCAGCAGGTCGCCTTCTGGAGTCCAGCAGGGGCGCGTCCCCGGGCCGACGTGCCGGATTTTGCCCGTGCTCAGCTCGGCCACGTGGATCCCCGTCGCCAGCCCCACGAAGGCCACGCGGGCGCCGTCGGGGGAGACCACCGGGTCGAAGAAGCGGTCCTGGCCCCGGGTCAAGTGGCGGGGGCCGTCGTCCCCGGCCACCAGGAGGTCGTCCCCCTCGATCCAGGCCACCGGCGAGGGCTCGGTCTCCCGCACGGCCCCGGTGGCGACGATCACCTCGCGCGCCATGTGCGTGCCACGCTGAGGTACCTGGATCGTGCCCGCGCTGCTCCACCGGTGGCGGAAGACCGCCAGGTCAGCCGCCGGCACGATCTCCTTCACGGATCCCCCGCCCACGGCCACGGTGTACAGTCCGCGCGATCCTTCGCCCGCAAAGCTCAGCGTCTCGCTGTCCGGCGCCCAGGCTGGCTCGCTGTAGGCATCAGCCTCGGTGAGCTGGGTGCCTTCGTCGAGGATCAGCGGCGGGTCTCCGGCCAGCGCCGACCACGGCAACAACCAGGTGAAACAGGCGGCCCACATCCAGCGCATCGTGCCCTCCCGGGGGATTACCCAAGGGGGGTAGACGGTTAGCGCCTCCACCCCCTACATGTTGTGGTCACCACTC